>CAIMVC010000343.1 GCA_903844825.1 uncultured Burkholderiales bacterium
CCGTGCAAGCCTGCGGTGTTGATACGCCAGTTGGCGGGTAGCTCCAGCGGATTGATGCAAAACATCAGCCCTGCGATCAGCACATAGCCCAACCAGTTCGTCAGCAAGCTCAGGCTGATGATGCGTGTGATGACGCCGTAGTTCAGACCCAGCCGGGTGTAGAGCCGGTAGCGAAAAGCGATACCGCCGATCAACGAGCCCAGGTTGAGATTAAAAACGTAGCTGATAAAAGTCACAGCCATGACCTGATCCGTACAGAGCCGGTGGCCTGTATAGCGGCGCCCGAGCAGGTCAAAGCAGCTGTACAGCAACAAGCTGGCGACGGCCAGCCCCGCGGCCGTCAACACCACGTGGGTGGGGTAGCGCATGAGCGTGCTGATCACCTCGGCCCAGGCGATCTGGCGTGCCATGAGGCTGAGCAGATAGGCGACCAGAAGCAAAAATAACCCCAAGCCTGTGCGTTTGAGCCAGGGCCACCAAAGCTGCTCGCGCAGGGTGCGAGTTTTCATCTCGCCTCGGCCTGCGGTCGTGCTGGCCGCTCCGATTCACCGCGCTCAACCGTGAGTCCTTCAGCCGGTCTCAGCCGTGGTCGGCGTGCAGGCCAGTAGCTGACCCAGGCTGGAAAACGGCGCAGCAAGTGAAAGACCAGGAAACCTCGCAGTACGCGCCACCAGTTCGACGTGATCAGGTCGGTAGCCTTGATTTCGCGGCAGCTCATGTGAAGCAACACGTCGAGCTTATCGCTCAGGATGCGATTGAACTGACGGTCCCTGATGACGACGTTGGCCTCCAGGTTCAGCGACAGGCTCAAGGGGTCCAGGTTGCTGGAGCCAACGGTGGCCCATTCGCTGTCACAGACAGCGACCTTGCCGTGAAGCGGACGATCGAGGTACTCATAAATTTGCACGCCCGATGAAATCAGATGGTGGTAGAGCATGCTGGCAGCAGTCCGGACAACAGCCATGTCAGGCTCTCCTTGCAAGATCAGTTGTACCTGAACGCCGCGTTTGGCCGCCCGCGAGAGTTCTCGCAGCAAGCGGTAGCTTGGAAAGAAATACGCATTGGCAATCACAACCCGGCGCCGCGCGGCGCGAATCGCAATGCGGTAATGTCGCTCGATATCGTTGGGGTGCCGGTGGTTGTCGCGCGTCACGAGCATGGCGGCCATGGTGCCGGTCCATTTCAGCGAGTCCGGCGAGACGGCTGCCGGGGCTGGCGCGCCAGCGGAGTGGAGATTGGCACCGTGTGCGCTTTGCCCGGACGCGACAGCGTTCAGCGCAAACTGGCGGATCTTTTGCACCAGAGGCCCTTCAATCTCGACGGCATAGTCTTGTTTGGCTTCGGGGCCATAGTCAAGAAGATGATCGGCAGAGTAGTTGATGCCGCCGACAAAGGCGCGCTGGCTGTCGACCACCACAATCTTGCGATGCATGCGCCGAAACAGATTGGTACGCCAGCCCCAAAGCCTTGGCGCCGGTTCAAAGACATGAATCCGCACGCCGGCTCGCGTCAGGCTGGAGATGAAGTGAGCCGACAAATCGGGCGAGCCAAAGCCGTCAATGGTGATGTCGATGCGGGCACCGCGTGCGGCAGCGCTGAGCAAGGCGGCGTGCAGCGCCAAACCCACTTTGTCCTCAAAGAGGATGAAGGTCTCCAGAAGAACTTCCTGCTCGGCGGCCGCGATGCAGGTAAAAACACGCGGAAAGAACTCTTCGCCGTTTTCGAGTAAGCGCAACTGATTGCCGGGACTCCATCGGGTGTTCATGGGCTGGTGTTCCGACGGCTTGACCCACCGGCGAATGTTAAAAAGCGATCACAGCGGCCAGCGGTGCGTGATCCGATAGATGTGACCAAGGTTTGCGTGGCAGCATGACAGGCGCATGCGACGCGGCATTTCGCACGTAGATTCGGTCCAGCCGGAGCATGGGCAGACGAGCCGGAAAGGTCAGCGCGGCACGGCCATGCGCCTTGACGAATACCTCATGCAAGCCGGCACCGGCTTCCAGTTGGTCATGTGCACGGCGACGCCAGTCGTTGAAATCACCCGCCACCACCACCGGCGCACCGGCGGGCACATCGTTATTGACCATCTCGCAAATCATGTTCATCTGCGCCCGCCGGTGGGCTTCCAGCAGACCCAGATGCACGCAGATGGCGTGCATGCTCTCCCGCCCATCGGGCATCTGCAGCACGCAGTGCAGCAGTCCTCTGCGCTCGGGCCCAGCGATGGAGATGTCTCGGTTTTCAAACTGGATGATGGGAAACTTCGACAACACAGCGTTGCCATGATGGCCGTTGGTATAGACGGAATTTCGACCATATGCATATTGAGGCCAGATGCTGTCGGCAAGAAATTCGTAGTGAGGCGCGTCCGGATAGTCGGAAAAACGCTCGGCGTGCGTGGCATGGGTGCCCGCTACCTCTTGCAGAAACACCACATCGGCGCCGACCAGACGCACGGCGTCGCGCAGTTCATGCAAGATGAATTTGCGATTGAAAAAAGTGAAGCCCTTGTGGATATTCACGGTCAGGACCTTGATAGAAAACGGTGCGCCAGCGACTGGCGTCCGGCTCGTTTGGTTCTTGCTGATGCGAGACTCGATTCGGTGAAAAGGCATGTCCATGATCCCGTGTGTGCGCTGACTAAGCCAAGCGGATATAGCGTTGTTGTACCTCGGATGACATGCCGATCGCTGTAGGACATTGATCAGGGCCTGCGGGCTATCGATCTTTCTATACTGACGAGCGGCGCGTTTTTCGTGACCGTCCCGCAAGTGTGCACCTCTGCAAGGAATTCGCATGATTTATCTGGTCTTTGGTTTATTGCTGTTCTTGGGCATTCACTCGACGCGTGTCTTCGCCGATGGCTGGCGCCTGCGGATGGTGGCGCGGCTGGGCGATTTGCCATGGAAGGGTTTTTATGCGGCTCTTTCGCTGACTGGCTTGGCCTTGCTGGTGTGGGGCTATGCTCAGGCGCGGCAGCAACCGGTGCTGATCTGGAGCCCGCCGGTGGCTATGCGCCATATTGCCGCCTTGTTGACCTTGTTTTCTTTTGTCTTGCTGGCCGCAGCCTACATACCGGCTAACCATATCAAGGCGCGCTTGCACCATCCCATGGTGTTAGCGACCAAAGGATGGGCCTTTGCGCATCTGCTGGCCAATGGCAATCTGGCAGATGTGGTCTTGTTCGGCGGGTTTTTAGTCTGGTCGATCGTGCTTTTCGCGAGTTCGCGCCGGCGCGATCGGCGTGAGGCGAAGGTTTACCCCGCCGGCCGTTGGTCTGCGACGGTGCTGACCTTCGCCGTCGGCACCCTGGCCTGGGCAGCGTTTGCGCTTTGGCTGCATGCAGCCTGGATAGGCGTCAAACCCTTCGCCTGACGACAGCGTCGCGTCGCGGCTCAAGGCCGCAGGCGTTGGCCCTGCCGGCCGCCTGAAGCCGTTTCAGCTTGGCGCAGGAGGCGGTGACTTCATGGCCTCCCCACGGCCAGCTGGACGAATCAACCCCTGCCGTGGTGCATCTCGTGCATGCCGTGACCACCGCGTTGGTTCATTCGACTCATCATGCGTACGCTTTCATCGTCGAAGACTTTGCGCTGCTCAGCGGTGAGGGCCGCGTAGAAGGTTTTGCTGGCTTCTCCACGCTGGTCCATTCGAGCCGTCATTTCCGCCATATGCTGAGCGCGCAGGGAGCGCATCTTGTCGATGCGCTCGGGCGTTGGCAGTTTGGCCAACTCGGCCAGATGTTGCTCATGCTGCGCATGCGCGCTTGGCAGCATGGCGTTTGTGAAGTTTGTCCAGGCGCTTTCCTGTGCGGCGCTGAGCTTGAGTTTGGCTTTGAGCTCATTCATTCGCCGGACCTGCCTTGTCTGCGCTTTCGCCGGGTTGCCGTGGGCTATGTGTTCGCCAGGCGCTGATGCGTTGGCGCCAGCACCGACACCCGGAGCGGTCTGCGCCGCGACGTTCAGACCAAGGCTTCCAAAGCCAACGAGCGTTGCAACCAGAGCGCAGTGGCGAAGTAATTTGAAGTGGGATTTCATGGGGTTCCTTTGGTGTGAGGGTCATCAAATCCGTCTGATTTCTCAGCGGATGGAGCCAGTGTGGACCCCTTGTGTATCAGGGGCGTGATGCCTCTGTGATGCTTTGTAAAGATATTTCAAGATCCGTCAGCGCTTCATCGGCCGAGGTCTTGCAGACGGGTAGGGGGCCGTCCGCTGTACGTGCAGGGTAGCGAGCGGTGTCTTTCGTACCCGACTCGCCCGACGCTGAGCGGATCAGCCAGTAGGGTGGTGGCAGGAGCCGTTGGCCAGGCCCTCCAGGATCGGGCAGTCGGGACGGCTATCGCCCCGGCAGCCGTCGATGAGCTGGGCCAGCGTGTGCTGCATGTCTTGCATGGCGGTGATTCGCCGGGCCAGGTCGTCAGCGTGCTTTTGGGCGATGCGTTTGACGCTGGCGCTGGCCCGCCTGCGGTTATTCCAAAGGCTCACCAGTTCGGCAATCTCGACCATGGAAAAGCCCAGGTCGCGGCCGCGCTTGATGAAGCGCAGAATGTGAATGTCAGCCTGGCTGTATTGGCGGTAGCCGCTGTCGGTGCGGCCGACGCGGCCCAGCAGGCCCAGCGACTCGTAGTGCCGAACCATCTTGGCCGATACGCCGGACTGCCTGGCTGCAGCACCGATATTGACGGGCTCAGAGCTGATCGGCGGGGCTGCTTTAGGCGTCTTGCTACGCGGCAACCTGGTAGCCCTCTTCTGCGATAGCCCGGGCCAGTGCCTCGCGCGGTTGCCCGCTTTGCACGTCGACTTGTCCGCTGGCGCGGTCAATGTGGACCTCGGCTTGCGCGTCGACTTGTTTCACAGCGTTGGTAACGGCGCGCTCGCAATGGTCGCATGTCATACCGGTGACGATGAAGGTCTGGTTCATGGATGGGTTCCCGTTAATGTTGAGAACAAGCATAGTCGGAACCTTCCGATGGTGGCAAGGTCATGACATGTCTGACCTGAATTTGCAGACCAGATGTGTTTGGGTGGCGGGCGCTTGACCTTCACCCCATGGCAAGGTTTAAGCTGCAAGCATGAAAACTTCGGCTCGCTCCTTGTCGCCTGCTCTTGAATCGGCGCCGGCTCTGCAAACCCTGGACCTCGGCGTGGAGGGCATGACCTGCGCGTCCTGCGTCTCTCGCGTAGAAAAGGCGCTCAGGAAGGTGCCTGGCGTGCTGGAAGCCTCGGTCAACCTGGCGACCGAGTCGGCGCGTGTGCGCTACCAGGCGTGCGCGGATACCGAGGCGCGGCTGCGCCGGGCCATTCGTGACGCGGGCTACGGCGTGCGCGAGGTGCAGCTGCTGTCCGAGCTTGGCGAGCCCTCGCCCTGGCTGGGCTTTGGCCCGGTGGCGCTCGGTCTGGTGCTGTCCTTGCCGCTGGTGCTGCCAATGCTAGCTGAGCTGTGGGGCATGCATTGGATGGTGCCGGCGGGGTGGCAGTTTGCGCTGGCCACACCCGTGCAGTTCTTCCTGGGCGCGCATTTTTACCGGGCCGGCTGGCATGCGCTCAAGGCGCGGACGGGCAACATGGATTTACTGGTGTCCATCGGCACTTCGGCCGGCTGGGGTCTGTCCATGTGGCTGTGGCTCACGGCCGCGCCCGGCACGATGCCGCACCTCTACTTTGAGGCCTCGGCCGTTGTCATCACGCTGGTGATGCTCGGCAAGTGGCTGGAGCTGCGTGCCAAGCGGCAGACGACGGCGGCGATCCGGGCCTTGCACGCCTTGCGCCCGCCCCTGGCTCATGTGATCTTGCGCACCGGTGAAGTGGCGGACGTGCCCGTGGCAGACGTGCTGGTGGATGACCGCGTGCTGGTGTTGCCGGGCGAGAGCTTCGCGGTCGATGGCGTGTTGCTGGAGGGCCGCACCCAGGTCGATGAGTCCATGCTCACAGGTGAGCCGCTGCCGGTGGCCAAGGAGACCGGTGCGCAAGTCACGGGCGGCAGCATCAATGGCGATGGCCGTGTGCTGATGCAGGTGAGCGCGGTGGGCGCGCAGACAGTGCTGTCCAAAATCATTGGTCTGGTCGAGGACGCGCAAGCCGCCAAGGCCCCCATTCAGCGTCTGGTCGACCAGGTTTCTGCGGTGTTTGTGCCGGCAGTGCTGGTGGTTGCCATGCTGACCTTGCTGGGCTGGTTGTCGGTCGGCGAGTCGCTGGAGGTGGCGCTGATTCGCGCCGTGGCGGTGCTGGTGATTGCCTGCCCGTGCGCGCTGGGCCTGGCCACGCCAGCGGCCATCATGGCCGGCACCGGGGTGGCGGCGAAGTACGGGATTTTGATCAAGGATGCGCAGGCGCTGGAGCTGGCCCATCGGGCGCAGGTGGTGGCGTTTGACAAAACTGGCACGCTGACGCTGGGCCAGCCGCGCCTGACGGCCTTTGTGACCGCGCCTGGCGTGGACAACGCGAGCATGCTGGCGGCCGCTGCCAGCTTGCAAAGCGGCAGCGAACATCCGCTGGCGCGGGCGGTCGTCGCCAGTGCACGCGCGCAGGGTTTGGCGCTGGTTCAGCCCGCTGCACTGCGTGCCGTGGCTGGCCGCGGTACCGAGGGCGAGGTCGCGGGTGTGCGCTACCTGATCGGCAGTTTGCGCTGGTTGCAGGAATTGAACGTGCCGCTGGGCGAGCTGTCGGCCAAGGCCGAAGATCTGCAGCGCGGCGGCGCCACGCTGTCGGCACTGCTGGAAAGTGGCCCCGAAGGTTTGCGTCTGCGCGCGCTGATGGCCTTTGCCGATGAGCCCAAGGCGGGTGCGCGCGAAGCGCTGGCGGCGCTCAAAGCCCGCGGTCTGCGCGTGCTGATGATCTCGGGCGATAACCGCGGCGCGGCATTGCGCATGGGTGAGCGCCTGGGGCTGCATGCCGATGAGGTGATGGCCGAGGTCCTGCCCGGCGACAAATCGGCCATGGTCACGGCCCTGCGCCACGGCTCGCCCGGCGGGTCGGATGTGCTGGGGGCCAGGGGCCAGGCGCAGGTGGTGGTGATGGTCGGCGATGGCGTGAACGACGCGCCGGCGCTGGCGGCCGCCGATGTGGGCATGGCGATGGGCACCGGCACCGACGTGGCCATGCACGCGGCGGGCATCACGCTCATGCGTGGCGACGTGGCCCTGGTCGGGGCGGCGCTGGAGATCTCGCACCGCACCGTGATGAAAATCAGACAAAACCTGTTCTGGGCTTTTGCCTACAACGTCGCTGGTATTCCGTTAGCGGCGCTGGGCTATCTGAACCCGGTGGTGGCCGGCGCGGCAATGGCCCTGTCCAGTGTGAGCGTGATGTCCAACGCGCTGCTGCTCAAGCGCTGGAAGCCGCGTGCAGCCGCCAAGCCCTGAGCCGGCCCGTGCGTGCTCGGCGAGCGGCAGCAACCGTGGCCACTTGTGTTGACCTGAATCAAGGTCCGCACCGGTATGTGCTGCCAGACTGAGCTGCATCTGCGTTTTGAGGTTTTGCCATGACTGCTGCTCACACCACCTTGCACATTATTCGGGAAGAGCACGCCGCTGTGTCGGCGGTGTTGCGATCTTTGCTGTTGATGATTCAGCGCGGCCCGGCGGGAGAGTCCGGGCGGTTTTTCGATGTCTTGCGCGCCATGCTGTTTTACATTGACGAGTTTCCCGAGCGGCGCCACCACCCGAACGAGTCGGACTTGCTGTTTCCGCGCCTGGCCCGTGCCTCGGCTGAGCTGATGCCGGTGATCCGCCGGCTCGAAGAAGACCATGTGCGTGGCGAAGGCAAGGTGCGCGAGCTGCAGCACTTGCTGCTGGCCTGGGAGTTACTGGGCGAGTCGCGGCGTAAGGCGTTCACCGATGCGCTTGAGACCTACGTTCGCTTTTATTTGGAGCATATGCGCACCGAAGAAATCGAGATCCTGCCGGCTGCCGAGAAGCTGCTCAGCGGACAAGACTGGGTCGAGCTGGACCTGGCCTTCGAGCGTGACCGCGACCCGCTTGCAGGCGGCGACCGTGACCCCTGCTACGAGCAGCTGTTCACGCGCATCGTGAACACCACCCCGGCGCCGATCGGGGTCGGCGCCTGAGGCTCCAGAGCGGGTTCAGGCAGAGGTGGAACTCTGCTGCCGTGTCGGGTAGTCGGTGTAGCCTTTGGCGCCGCCCCCGTAGAAGGTGGCGTTGTCGGGCGTGTTTAGTTCGGCGTTGTCGTGCAGACGCCTGACCAGGTCCGGGTTGGCAATGAAGGGTCGGCCAAAGGCCACCAGATCGGCGCCAGTGTTCAGCGCCTGTTCCGCCATGGCCTTGTCATAGCCGTTGTTGACCATCCAGGCGCCGCGCCCGCCGGCCATGCGGTAGGCGCGTTTGAGGGCGGCGTAGTCAAACGGACGTTCGGGGACTTCACGGGCGCCGCCGGTGACGCCTTCAACGATGTGGATGTAAGCCAGGTTCAGACTGGCCAGTTCGCGCAGCAGGTAGTTGAACAAGGCCTGCGGGTCTTCATCGCCAATGTCGTTCGATGAAGTCACTGGCGACAGCCGGATGCCGGTGCGCCCGCCACCGATGGCGTCGACGATGGCGCGTGTGACTTCGAGCGTCAGGCGAGCGCGGTTTTCGATGCTGCCGCCGTAGTCGTCGCTGCGCTGATTGGCGCTGGTTTTCATGAACTGGTCGAGCAGGTAGCCGTTGGCTGCGTGCACTTCAATGCCGTCGAAACCAGCCGTTTCAATGGCGTTGCGTGCGGCGGCCTGGTAGGTGTGCACGATGCCGGGCAATTCGTCGGCGAGCAGCGCACGCGGCATGGAGGTTTGAACAAAAGTGGCCGCCCCGTTTTTGATCAGCACGGTCTTGGTTTTGGCGGCGATCGCCGAGGGCGCGACCGGCGCTGCGCCAGCGGGCTGAAGTTCGGTGTGCGAGACGCGGCCCACGTGCCAGAGTTGCACGACGATCTTGCCGCCGGCCTGGTGAACGGCGGACGTGATACGTTTCCAGCCATCGAGCTGCTCGGTGCCATACAGGCCGGGAACATCAGCGTAGCCCTGGCCCTGGTGACTGATGGCGGTGGCCTCGGTGATCAGGAGTCCGGCGCTGGCGCGTTGCGTGTAGTACTCGGCCATCAGCGCCGTGGGCACGGCGTTGGGCGCACGGTTGCGCGTCAGCGGCGCCATGACGATGCGGTTGGCCAGGGTGAGCTCGCCGACTTGAAGTGGGTCAAACAAGGTGCTCATGGTTCAGATCTCTCGATAAGGTGGGGTTGTGTGCGTGAACGGGCGGTGCCGTGCGGCCGGGGTTGTCGTTGCCGCGGCCTGAATTTGCTGCTGGTTCAAGTGGTGCAAGTGTGTCCTAAATCTGGCCGGACGGATAACACGGCAGCAAGCCTCGCGAGTTTCAGCGCGCGCCCTGGCCGTGACCGCGGCAGGCGGTCCGGCGGGTTCACGTGAGGTATTACTTGAGCAGACCTTCGGCGCGCAGGGCCGCTTGCACGGCCGGGCGACCGGACATGCGTGCGCGAAAGGCTGCCAGGTTTTTAAAGCTGGAAATATCCACCCGAACATAGCCTGCCCAGCCGCTCACGGTGAACAGGTAGGCGTCGGCGACGCAGAAGTTCTCGCCCATCAGGTAGTTCTTGCCGTCCAGCTGGCTGTCGATCCAGCTCAGCCGCGTCATCAATCGCTCAATGACGGCGGGCTTGTAGTCGGCCGGGGTAGCGGGGTTGAACAGGGGCCCAAAGCCCTTGTGTAGCTCGGTGCCGATGAAGTTCAGCAGCGATTGCATCTGGTAGCGCGCCAGCGTGCCGTTGGCGGGCGCGAGTTGTTTGTCGGGCACCTGGTCGGCGACGTACTGCAGGATGGCCGGGCCTTCGCTCAGCCGGGTGCCGTCATCGAGCTCAAGCAGTGGAACGTAACCCAGTGGGTTGATGCTGTAGTAATCAGTACCGTCTTCGAGCTGATGGGTTTTGGTGCTGGCCAGCATCGGCGTGAAAGCCAGACCGGCCTCGTGCAGCGCGATATGCGGTGACAGGGAGCAGGCGCCGGGGGAGTAATAGAGTTTCATGGGTTGTGAGCTTTGAGTTGAAATGAGTTCAGGGCCGGGGTGCCAAAGGTCAGCATGTTACGCATGATTTGTCCTGGCCGTTGCCCCTGCGTTGTTCTTGTCGTCAGAGGCATCCTACAGGCGCCATCCTACAGGCCGGCTGGCCTTTGGCTGAGGCCTTGGCGACACAGTCGCACTTAGCATTGTCTTCCTCGCGCAATGCGCACCCCGTCAATTCAAGCTCGCCCGGCCCTGCACGGGTGAAAGCTGTGTATCAGGAGACTTATCCATGCTGTTGATAGATGCCTTGGCTTTGCCGTGGCCGGACCGCTGTTTGGCCGTTGTGATGATGTCTGGCGGGCGTGTATGAGCACGACCTTGTCCGCGCCCTACCTTCGTCTTACCGATGCGGCAGGGGCCCGCCACGCGCCGCCTGTTTTTAGCTCCGGCCAGCTTGCGCACGCGCCGCGACTCGATTGTTCGCCAGGCGTTCGCGCTGGTGTGGCCGAGTTGTTGCTGATCCATCGCTTGCGTGCCCGGGCCCGAACCGGTCCGGGGCTCAGTCCCCTGGAGCGGGTGGCCGAGGTCATGGAGGTGACCTCCCGGCATTGGTTTGGTGACGCGGCCCCGGGCTCCCTTGCGGGTGGCTGAATCGCTGTCCGGCTGCTGACGACGGGTGATCAGCTGTCGTAGCCCGGCGATTCGCGTCCGGCCTTGCGCAACAGCGAGGGCCAGGTGAACCCGCCACCCGTCCCCACGGTTTGAGCCCGCATGGCCTCGGCCACGCCACTGATGATTTGCGGGCTAACGTGGGTGAGCTCACCGCCGGCCTGGGCGTCGATTTGAATCCGGCAGGTGTTTTCGAAGACATACATGCTCAAAAAAGCGTCGGCGATGGTTTTGCCCACCACCAGCAGGCCGTGGTTGCGCAGCACCAGAAAGTTCGCGCTGCCCAGGTCGGCTTGCAGGCGTGGCTTTTCGTCGTCACGAAAGGCCACGCCTTCGTAGTCGTGGTAGGCCAGCGAGCCGAGCACAAAAGTGGACTGCTGACTGATCGGCAGCACGCCGCCTTTTTGCGCGCTCACCGCCACGCCGGCGCGCGTGTGCGTGTGGAGCACGCACCCGGCGTCGGCGCGGCCTGCATGCACGGCGCTGTGAATCACGAAACCGGCTGGGTTGACCGGGAAGGGGGAGTCGATCACTTTGTTGCAGTGCTGATCGACCTTGACCAGGCTTGAGGCGGTGATCTCGTCAAACATCAGGCCATAAGGGTTGATGAGAAAGTGATGCTCGCCGTCGGTAGCGGCATCGGTCAGCTTGGCGCTGATGTGGGTGAACACCAGATCGCTCCAGCCGTACAGCGCCACCAGCCGGTAGCAGGCGGCCAGGTCGCAGCGCAGTTGCCATTCGTCAGCGCTGACGACGTTTTTGAGGGAGGGGATATGCATGTTGAAATTCCTGGTTGAAGTCTGTGAGTGGTGCCGCAGGGACCTGGTCGCGCCTTTAATTTACACCAGCGCCAGGCCTGCCAGCGCTGGCCGCACCTGGTGTTGCGCTCTCGGTGGACCCGAATCGGGTGGAAACCCTGTTGTGGCGAACGATATGTTCCCTTATGGTTTCCTTTGGTTAGTTTTTTCAGTTTTGCCAACTTCGGAGCACCTTCAATGAAACTCAGCGTCAACGGGAAATCACACGAGCTCGACGTCGAGCCAGACATGCCTTTGCTGTGGGCGCTGCGGGACGAGTTGGACATCAAGGGACCCAAGTTTGGTTGCGGTGTGGCGCAGTGTGGCGCCTGCACCGTTTTGCTCAATGGCGAGCCGGTGCGCTCATGTGCTTACCCGGTGTCGGCGGCGGCCGGTCAGCAGGTCATGACGATTGAGGGCTTGGCGACCAAGGGCAAGCTGCACCCGATCCAGCAGGCCTGGGTCGAGCACCAGGTGCCGCAATGCGGCTATTGCCAGGGCGGCCAGATTCTGACGGCCGTGGCCCTGCTCAAGAAAAAGCCCAAGCCCAGCGACCAGGACATTGATGCGGCCATGACCAACATCTGTCGCTGTGGCACTTATGCCCGCATTCGCAAGGCCATTCACGCCGTAGCGGCCAAGGGAGCACGCGCATGAGCACCGTCGTCAAAGCGCTGGATGGCGCAGCGGCGTCGCCCGCCCGCCGCCAGTTTCTCAAAGTATCGGCCTCGGCCGCGGCCGGCCTGAGTCTGGCTTTTTACCTTCCTGAAAAGTCGCAGGCCCAGACCGACAGGCCCCGGATCAACGCCTGGATCGAGATCCAGCCCGACGAGACCATCATCATTCGTTACGCCCGCACCGAGATGGGTCAGGGCAGCCGCACGTCGGCGCCGATGCTGATTGCCGAAGAGCTCGATGCGGACTGGAAGAACGTGCGTGTGGAGTACGCCACCGCGCATGACAACTTGCGCCAAAAACGCATTTACGGTGACATGGCGTCGGTGGGCAGCCGCACCATCCGTAACTCTCAGGAGTACCTGCGCAAAGCCGGTGCGACGGCGCGTCACATGCTGGTGGCCGCTGCTGCGCAGGGCTGGGGCGTGCCAGCCAGTGAATGCACCACCGCGTTGGGTAAAGTCACGCATGCAGCCAGCAAGCGCGTCATAAGCTACGGCAAGCTCGCTGCGGCGGCATCCCAGCTCGAAGCGCCCAAGGAAGTTCAGCTCAAGGACCCGAAGACCTGGAAAATTGTCGGCAAACCGATTCCCCGCGTCGACATTCCCGACATCGTCACGGGAAAGATTCGCTACGGGGTAGATGCGCAGTTGCCAGGCATGCTGTACGCCGCCGTGGCCGCCTCGCCGGTATTCAACGGCAAGGTCAAGTCCATGGATGCTTCCAAGGTGCAGAGCCGCCGCGGTATCGTCAAGGTGCTGAACATGGGCGACTTTGTGGCGGTGGTGGCCAACAACTGGTGGCGCGCCAAGGAAGCGCTGCGCGAGGTGGCGGTTGATTGGGACACTGGCGAGCATGGGCAGCTCAGCAGCACGACCATCATGAACGGTTTCAAGGCGGGCATGGAGCAGCCCGAGCTGGCCATTGCACGCAATGACGGTAACACCCTGGAAGTGCTGGGCAAGGCCGCCAAGGTCTATGAAGCCGAGTACTTCACTCCTTATCTGGCGCACGCGACCATGGAGCCCATGGTCTGCACGGCCTGGCTGCAACCCGACAAGCTCGAAATCTGGACCTCGACGCAAAGCCCCGAAGCGACGCTGGCCGTGTCCGCTGCCACGGCCAGCATTGCCCAGGATAAGGTGATGGTGCACCCCCTGCAGCTCGGCGGTGGTCTGGGCCGCAAGGGCTCGCAGGACTTCACGCGTCAGGCGGTGTTGATTGCCAAGGAAATGCCGGGCACGCCCGTCAAGATGATCTGGACGCGCGAAGAAGACATTCAGCACGATCAGTACCGCCCGGC
Organism: uncultured Burkholderiales bacterium; assembly: GCA_903844825.1. Taxonomy (GTDB): domain Bacteria; phylum Pseudomonadota; class Gammaproteobacteria; order Burkholderiales; family Burkholderiaceae_C; genus Polaromonas. The sequence continues at coordinate 13,451 of CAIMVC010000343.1, forward strand.
CAGCCTGGTGCGTTTCAAGGCCGCCATGGACGCCAGCGGCAAGGTCGATGCCTTGCATATTCGCGTCAGCGCACCGTCCATCCTTGCCTCGCTGCTCAAGCTTCCCCTGCCCAAGGGCGTCGACGGGCAGGCCGTGGCCAGCTTCAATGACCACCCTTACGCGATACCCAACAGCTTGGTCGACTATGCCCAGCGCAACACCAATGTGCCGGTCGGTTTTTGGCGCACGGTGGGGCATTCACAAAACCCCTACGCGCGCGAGAGTTTTATTGACGAACTGGCGCATGCTGCCGGCAAGGACCCGCTCGAGTTTCGCCTCAACCTGCTGGGCGAGAAGTTCCCGCGCGATCGCGCGATTCTGCAAGCAGTGGCCAAGGCCGCCAACTGGGGCGCCCCCTTGCCCAAAGGCGTGTTTCGCGGCATCGCCGAAACCGAGGGCTATGGCAGTTACACCGCCTGCGTTTGCGAGGTCTCGGTCAATGACAAGGGCGAGGTCAAGATTCACCGCGTGGTCATGGGCATCGACTGCGGGTATGTGGTCAATCCGGACAACATCGAGGCGCAGATTCAGGGCAGCGTGGTGCATGGCCTGTCGGCTATTTTCTGGGGCGAGATGACGGTCAAAGATGGCCGCATCGAGCAGTCCAATTTCCACGACTACCGCATGTTGAAGCTCAACGAAATGCCGAAAGTGCAAGCGGTGCTTGCACCCACGGGCGGCTTCTGGGGCGGGGTGGGGGAGCCGGCGCAGGCGCCGTTGGCGCCGGCGCTGGCCAATGCCATTTTTGCGGCCTCGGGCAAGCGAATCCGCTCCCTGCCGCTGAAAAACCACGGGTTGAGCCTGGCCCGCGCATGAGTGTGGGCGGGCGGCGCTGGCTGCCGGTTTGTCTCTGGCTTGTGGGCTGTTGCGGCGGGCCTGCTGTCGCGCAGGACCGCCCGCTTGCCAAGGAGGAGTTTGCGCCAAGCAGTGTGGCGCGTGGTCGCGCACTGCTAGCCAACCGGCATGAAAGCGGCTGTGTGCTGTGTCATACCGTGCCGGGGTTGCCGGCGGGCGGCGATCTGGGGCCAGCCCTGGCGGGCCTGGCCGAGCGCGCCAGCGCCGCGCAAATTCGCCAGCGCATTGCCGATCCGCGCCTGCTCAATCCGCAGACCATCATGCCGGCCTACTTCAGCACCCTGGGTTTGAATGGTGTCGCCAGTGCTTATGCCGGTCGGACGGTGTTGACCGAGCAGGGGCTCGAAGACATCTTGGCCTATTTGCTGCAAACTACCCGGGCGCCCTGAGCCGTTCCTGACTTATTTCTGCAGCACGTCAGCCACCCACCATGTCACCCGCATCGAATTCCCGAGCAACCCCCCGGCGCCTTTGGCTGCGCCAGTGGCTTCGCGGGCTGGGCGCGCTGGTAGCCTTGCGCGTTCTGCCTGCGCAGTCGCAGGGCATGGTGTCCGGGCAGCTGTTGACGCTGCCGGAAATGATGGCGCCCATTTTGCAGGGGCGTGCGGCGCTTGCGCGAGGTGTGCAGCTGAGTCTGCCCATACTGGCCGATAACGGTTATCTGGTGCCGGTGACGGTGCAGGTTGAAAGTGTGATGACCGAGGCGTCCCATGTGACGCATATCTACCTGTTGTCGCAGCGCAATCCGGCCACGCAAATAGCGGTTTTTCACCTGGGGCCGTGGTCCGGCCGGGCCGAAATCAGCTCACGGATTCGCCTAGCTGGTTCGCAGGCGGTGGTGGCGCTTGCGCGCTTGTCGGACGGCAGTTTTTGCTACCAGAGTGCCGATGTGATTGTGACCGAGTCGGCCTGTGTTGACGGTACCTGAGGACGCTTTCCCATGACCAATGCCCGCCTGCAACTGCCCGAGCGCATGGTTCACGGTGAGGTGGTCAAGGCCCGCTTGCTGGTGCAACACCCGATGGACAGCGGCTACCTGCAAGACCTGCAGGGCAAAACGGTGCCGCGCAACATCATTCGGCTGTTGACTTGCCACTATGACGACCGTGAGATTTTCCGGGTCGAACCCTCCTCAGGTGTAGCGGGCAACCCGCTGTTCGAGTTTTTCTTTCGGGCCCTGGAGTCGGGTCAATTACGAATACGCTGGGTTGACGATCGAGGGCAAACCGGCGAGCTGCTGCAGGCCTTGCGCGTGCAGCCGCCGGCCTCGCGCGCGCCGGGGACGTGATGCTGTGCCTCGCTGCCGGCGGCGTTGGCAGCCCGCGTGCGTGGGCCG
>CAIMVC010000344.1 GCA_903844825.1 uncultured Burkholderiales bacterium
AAGTCACCGGTATCGACGTGAGGCGTGTAAATGGCCTTGTGTTTGCCGCGCAAACGGAGAGCAACTTCGCTGGCTACTCGTCCGAGGACCTTGTCGGTCGCGTCAATCACAAACCACTCATGCACCACGTCAGCGGGTTTTGCGCTGAAAGTTTTCATGAATTACTCTTTTTAAGTTGGTTTGCCCGGCGCCCACCTTTAACAACGGTCGCCAGAATGGTTCCAGGTCTACTCCACGGTCGGCGTTCTTCTGATGAGAACCTCTTAGGTGGGCTTCACATGACGCCAGGGCGAACCCTGAAGGCTTGTGTCTTCCGGCGGACTTGGAAACGCTGAAGAACCTTGGATTATACGAATTTTCCGGGTTCTGCCCGAAATATTGCTTTGGCCCGCCACTTTGACCTGCTGCCTGCGGTTAGCATCGACGCATGTTCAGCTACCGCCACGCCTTTCACGCAGGCAACCACGCCGATGTGCTCAAGCACACCACGTTGATTGCCATGATGAAGTATTTGACCCAAAAAGACACGGCCCTGACCGTCATCGACACCCATGCCGGCGCGGGCCTGTACCGGCTCGATGGTGACTACACCGAAACCAGTGGCGAGGCCCTCGAGGGGGTTTTGAAATTGATCGCCAGCCTGACACCAGCGGAGCCGGCATTGGATCCGGCGGCCAAACCACGCAAACCCGCTGCGACAGCGGTTCCCGAAGCCTTGGCCCCAGCCCTCCAGGACTATCTGGATATGCTACGCCGTCTGAACCCGAAATTTGGCGATACTGGCGACGTCGCCCACCTGAAGATCTACCCGGGCTCGCCCTTCATTGAGCAGCATTTCCTCAGCGGCCGGGACAAGCTAAAGCTCTTTGAGCTGCACCCCACCGACTTCAAATCCCTGAGTGGCAACATTGAGCAACTTGGCGTCGGTCGCCAGGTAGCAGTCGCCCGTGAAGACGGCTTCGAGGCGCTGAAAACCTTCTTGCCACCGCCGGCTCGCCGGGCCATGGTGCTGTGCGACCCGAGCTATGAGATCAAAAGCGACTACGCACGCGTGAGCGACTGCATGGCCGATGCCGTCAAGCGCTTCGCCACGGGCACTTACGCCGTCTGGTACCCCCTCATTCCGCGCCCCGAAGCCCACGACCTGCCGCGCAAGCTCAAGACGTTAGCGGTCAAGAACAAACGCAGTTGGCTGGACGCCACGCTGACGGTGAAGTCAAGCAAGCTGCTCACAGATACCTCCGGAGAAGTGATTCGACCAGGCCTGCCCGCCAGCGGCATGTTCATCATCAACCCGCCGCACACGCTCAAGGCCGCACTGCAAGCCGCACTGCCGCAAATGGTGAGCCGCCTGGGCCAGGACCGCAACGCCAGCTTCACGCTGGAAAGCGGCGGCTGATCTACGGGCCGGCTAGCCTGGGGCGAGCTGCCCCGCTTTGACCTTGACGCGCGCCATAGCCTCTTAGCTGCGCAGACGGCGGAATGCCACCGTCATCCGGGGATAAACCGCTGTCCAAGGGCGGGAAGCGCCTGCGCTGCCGCAGCGTGAATCAAACAGACCTCTGGGAGTCAAAAGACGAGCGCAAGTGTTCGGCCAACACGTCATCACTAGAGACCGTGTGGCTTTTAGCTCACGTCGACTGATCCCGCTTGTGCACCCCCTTCAGGCGGCCCCTTGAAACGCTCAGTACTTGAGCGCTGTGCTCTTGCCCCAAAAGACCCGGTAGGCGAACACCGTGTAGCCGATGATGACGGGCAGCACGATGCAGGCGCCGACCAAAATCACGCCCATGGACGACGCTGAGATCGTGCCCTGCCAGACCGTGATCTGGTCAATCACCAACCACGGAAACAGGCTGTAGGCCAGGCCATAAAAAGCCAGCAAGAACACCCCTACCGTCGCGCCAAAGGGTACCCAGGCTCCGTACTCATTGCCTTCGGCTAGGCGCACCGGCAGGCGCTTGAGGCTGCGGTGAATCACACCGAGCAAGACCAGTGTGGCCAGCGGAATCGGCAGCAGCAAAACGATGTTCGGAAAAGCAAACCACTTGTCAAAAATCGACTCGCTAACCCAGGGCGTAGCCACCGAAATGGCGCCAATGCCGGCGGCCGTAAAGGCCAGACTGCCGCGTGCCCACTGCACGGCCTTGAGCTGCAAGGCCCCTTCGGTCTTGATGATCAACCAGCCCGCCCCCAAAAGGCAGTAAGCCGCCACCAGGGCCAGCCCGATGGCCGCGCTGAACGCCGTAGCCGCCAAGCCCTGTGCAAAGCCAGTCACCAAGGCGCCCAGCATGAAGCCTTGCGACCAGCCTGCCAGCAATGAGCCGGCATAAAAAGCACGGTTCCAGGCGGGCTTGTGCTGAGCCCGGGCTTTGACCCGAAAATCAAAGGCAACGCCGCGCAGGGTCAGGCCTACCAGCATCAGCGCCACCGGCAAATACAGCGCCTGCAAGATCACACCGTGCGCCAGCGGAAACACCGTCAGCAAGATACCGATGCCCAGCACCAGCCAGGTTTCGTTGGCGTCCCAAAAGGGGCCGATGCTGGCAATCATGGCGTCCTTGTCGTCGTCGCTGCCGCGGCGCATCAGCACGCCCACGCCCAGGTCGTAACCGTCCAGAATCACGTAGGCCAGCATGGCCAGACCCATGACGCCCATGAAGACAATCGGCATCCAGCCGGCGGGCTGGCTCAGGTCAGGCATGGCGGGGACCATGGTTCAGACTCCCTTGACGCGGTCGTGAACGGGCACATTGCGCCGGGGCAGGGTGCCGCCAGAAACTGCACCTGCCGTGGCCTGCATCGGGTAGTTCAACGAATTAGGCTGCACTTCGAGCGGCACGTCGGCTTGC
>CAIMVC010000345.1 GCA_903844825.1 uncultured Burkholderiales bacterium
AGGCCGGGTAGGAGTTTTGATGGGCGTTTCATGGGATAAATGATAGCGGGGCTCGGAGTACCGCAGGATAGTACGTGTGAACGTGGTATTGGGCCCGAAGTAGTCAGGATGGTGTTGCACTTGAATCGGTGGCACATTGCGGGCCATCACGACCGACCAGGTCTTGTTGGCTGCCACCTGCTTTTCAACCCACTTCAGGTTCAGCAGGTTGGGCGGGAAGTCCTTGACGAAGGTCTCTTGCGGCATGCCGCACTTGTCAACGATGATGCGGCGCAGTTCGCGTTCTTTTTTGCGCACGTCAAGCACCTGAGCGCGCAGCAGGTCGCACAGTTTTTCGATCGTCTTAGCGGTAAAGCGCACCGTCATCAACTCATCGCTGAGGGCTTTTTGCGACTTGAGGTAGGTCGGCGTGCCGTAGCCTTCCTTTTCGTAGGTTTTTTGCAGCTTTTCGCGGTGCTCCGCGATCTTGTCGAAGCGGCTGATGGCTTCCTTCTTGAGCTCTTCGAGCTTCTTGGTCAAGGCCTTGGAGCCGCCTTTGCCGTCGTCGTCATCTTCTTCGTCGAATTCGTCGAAGTCTTCCTCGGCCACATAGTCGTCGGCCTCATTCGGGTTGGAAAAGCCGTCAACCACCGTGGAGATAACGATTTTTCCGTCGCGAATTTCTTCACCCAGCCGCAGGATTTCGGCAATCGTGGCGGGGCTTTCAGAGATGGCCTCCATCATGCGCATCAGGCCGCCTTCAATGCGCTTGGCAATTTCGATTTCGCCTTCACGGGTCAGCAATTCGACCGTGCCCATCTCGCGCATGTACATGCGTACTGGGTCAGTGGTGCGGCCGAACTCGCTGTCCACGGTGGACAGGGCCGCTTCTGCCTGCTCTTCGGCTTCTTCTTCGGTCGCCACGGTGGCGCCGGTGTTGTTCAGCAGCAAGGTCTCGGCGTCGGGCGCCTGTTCATAGACGGCGACGTCCATGTCGTTGAGCATGTTGACCACGACTTCGAGCGTCTCGGCATCGACAAGTTTGTCAGGCAGGTGGTCGGAAATTTCGCCGTGCGTCAGGTAGCCGCGGGTCTTGCCGAGCTTGATCAGGGTTTTCAAGCGTAGGCGGCGCTTGGCCATGTCTTCTTCTGACAGCACGGTCTCGTCGAGGCCGAACTCTTTCATCAAGGCGCGCTCTTTGGCCTTGCTGATCTTCATGCGCAGCGGCTTGACCTTCTCGGTGGTCTCGACCACGGGCTCGCCGACCAGATCGTCCTCAATCGACGACAGATCTTCTTCGATCTCGTCTTTGGCTTTTGGCTTGCGTCCGCGCTTGGCACCGGTGGTCTCAGCGTCGACCGCCACGCTCTTGGCCGGACGGCCAGGTTTTTTCTTAAGCAGGCTTTCGGCTTCGCTGGTGCCGGTTGCGGCTTTCAGGTCGGCTGAGGTTTTTGCTGATGGCTTGTTGCTGGCGGATGAACTGGACTTTGACGGCACTGAAATATCTTTCTTCGGGGACGGGACGGATTGAATTGATGGCGAGGGTGCGCTGGTTGTGCGCACGGGAGCTTTGTTGTAGATGGCGGTCTTTGCCTGCTTTTCAACCGGTTTGGCGACGGCCTTGCTGATGCTCTTGGCTTGAGGTTTTGCAGCCACCGTGTTGCTGGTCTTGCCAGCAATTTTGACGGCAGGCTTTGCCGCAGTTTTTGCGACTGCTTTTGTGGCAGTTTTGACCGCGACTTTTTGAGACAGTGATGCGGCTCCTGCCGCAGGTTTGACGGCCGCTGTGGCGGACTTCGACTTTTGAACGGGCATGGCAGGCTCCAGACATCAAAATAGTTTTAGCGACAAAACGTGGGCAACAAAACTTGGCAACAAAGCGCAGGCAACAAAACGGCAGCTCGAATGAACGATCAAAAAATCGTCTATGCGAAAAGCAATCAAGGCGAAATCGAAATCAAGGCGCAAGCCTGAATCGAAGCATTGGCAAGGTGTTTGGGCGAACATTTGGTGTGCAGCCCTTGCGGGTAGGGTGGCTCTTGTACCGAGAGGTCCCGTGTTGCGGGGAGCCGGTGCCGGAGGTGCTGCTGTCGCGCTTGCCGTCGAAAAGCTGGATTATACCTTGGCGCCTACTTTTTGGGCGGCCGGTCTGGTCTTGGCGTGACTTTTTTGGCGCGGCTTTGAGCGCGGCGCCTGATTGGCCGCGGCTTAAAGCTGATCGCTTTAGTTCATGGCGGTGAGGGTTACAGCGAGATGATTCAGGGCGAGGATTTTTGACGCGCAGCGAGCTCGCGAAAGCGCGCCAGCGCTTGCGGGTCGGTGGCGGCTCGCTGAGCCAGTTCTTGCATTTCGCTTTGTTGCGCCAGCCGGATCAACTGATCCAGGATGCTGCGTATCTCGCTCCAGTCTGACTCGATGCCTTCGGGTATCTGCGCGAGTTGATTCAGTGCGTAGGGCTCCTGAGCGTGTTCGCGCAGTCCTTCGCGCAGCGCTGCCCAGGGTTGCGGGCCGTGTTCATGGAGCTGGCTTTCTAGCCAACTAAAGAGCGGGCCGTGTGGCTCTGGCAGGGCGCAGAGCAAGGCCTGTTCATGCGCGCCCAACTGGTCCCAGGTTTGCGGCTCGGTGAGCAGTGCGCGCAACACACGGTCTTCGCGGCTGGCGGGCAGGATGCGTCCGGCCAGGCGGCGCGGTGGACGACTGCGCGCCGAGCGGGCGAATGCTGCGGAGGAGGCTGAAGACGGCGATGAGTAGGGCGAGGCGTAGTCCGCCTGGTACGACTGCTCCGGCTGGGCGTCCCCCTCGGGTTCGTAAAGCGGGCCGCCGTCCCGGGGATCTTGTTCATAGTCAGACTCGCGCAAAGTTGACGGGGCGCTGCGGTTCTTGTAGCCGGTGCCCGCGCCTTTGCCGCGCTGCCCAGCACCGCCAGGCGGGTAGCGCTTGGCCTCGGGCTGCCAAAGTCCTGACAACTCGCGGCTGTCGATTTGCACCTGGTCGGCGATCTCGGCGAGCAGCTGGCGTTTGAGCGTGCCGTCGGGCAGGAGCGTCCACAGGCCGCGGGCGTTGCTCGCCATATGGGCGCGGCCTTCGGCGGTGCCCATGTCGCAGTCTTCGCTGGCGGCGCCGAGCATGAAGCGGCTCAGCGGCACGGCTTGTTTGACTGCTGCCGCGAAGCCCTCGTTACCGTTGGCGCGAATGAAGCTGTCCGGGTCATGCTCGGCCGGCAAGAAGAGGAACTTGACCGTGCGCACGTCGGTGGCAAAGGGCAGGGCGGCGTCCAGCGCCTTGCGCGCTGCGCGGCGGCCGGCGCCGTCGCCATCAAAGCTAAAGACCACCGAGTCGGTGAAGCGAAACAGCTTTTGCACATGATCGGCTGTGCAAGCTGTGCCCAGTGTGGCCACGGCATTGGCAAAGCCCAGCTGGGCCAGCGCGACCACGTCCATATAGCCCTCGGTGACCAGCGCGTAACCATGCTCGCGCAGGGCGGTCCGGGCCTCAAACAGGCCGTACAGCTCCCGGCCTTTGCTGAACACCGGTGTCTCTGGTGAGTTCAGATATTTCGGTTTTTCGTCGCCCAGTACCCGGCCGCCAAAACCGATGCACTCGCCTTTGACGTTGCGAATCGGGAACATCACGCGGTCGCGAAAACGGTCGTAACGCTTGGCTTCTCCACCCTGGCCGGGCGCCTCGCTTTCGCCCGTGATAACCAGGCCGCTCTCCACCAGCAAAGGGTCGTTGTAGTCGGGGAACACGCTGGCCAGACTGCGCCAGCCTTCGGGGGCGTAGCCCAGGCCGAAGGTTTTCGCAATTTCGCCGGACAGGCCACGCCCCTTGAAGTAGCTGATGGCGCGGGGCGATACCTTGAGCTGTCGGATATAGGCCCCGGCTGCCTTTTCGAGCACGCTGGTCAGCGTAGCCTGCTGTTCCCGCACCTGCGCCGCCCGGGCCCGGTCCTGCGGGCTGGTCTCATCTTCAGGCACTTGCAGTCCGTATTGCTGGGCCAGATCTTTCACGGCTTCGATGAACGTCATGCCGGCGTGCTCCATCAGGAAACTGATGGCGTTGCCGTTTTTTCCGCAGCCAAAGCAGTGGTAGAACTGTTTGGCGGGGCTGACTGAAAACGAGGGCGATTTTTCCCCGTGGAAGGGGCACAGGCCCATGAAGTTGGCGCCACCTTTTTTGAGTTGCACGTGGCGCCCCACGATCTCCACGATGTCGGCGCGGGCCAGCAGCTCCTGCAGGAATGATTGGGGAATGGCCATGGGTCGAAAAAAGTGGAAGGGCAATTTAAGCACAGGTGCTTTGCCCGCCGTACGTCCTGCCGAATAGAAAGTTCGGCGGGCGCCTAGTCCCCCATGACCAGGCCTTCGCGTCGGGCGTCGGCGCCGCCAAAATAGCCGGAGTTTGTTGTTTCAATGGCTTGCAGGCCGCTGGTCAGACTGAGTTCGCGTACCTGGGCTCCGCGGGCCGACAGCGCCTGTACCGTGGCTGGCGCGAAGCGGTTTTCTTCCAGCAAGCCGGGACCGTTGAGCGCGCCAAAATTGGGCAAATCAATGGCCTGCTGCGTGGTCAGGCCCCAGTTGAGCACGCCGTACAAGGTTTTTGCTGTGAAGTGGATGATCATCGCGCCACCCGGGCTGCCCAATGTCATCATCAACTTGCCGCTGGCTTTGTCAAACACCAGCGTCGGTGACATCGACGAGCGTGGGCGTTTGCCGGCTTCGACCCGGTTGGCGATCGGGCGACCGTCGCTGGCGCGCGGGGAGAAGCTGAAGTCGGTGAGTTCGTTGTTGAGCAAAAAGCCGCCGGCGCGGCTCGGGTCGCTGGTAACCATCTGGCGCGAGCCAAATGCGTCTTCAATGCTGCTGGTCAGCGCCAGTGCTTGGCCCCAGCGGTCGATCACGCTGATGTGGCTGGTGCCGTATTCGGGCTGCTCAGCCATGGGCGCGTGCTGGCTGATCGTCATGCCGGGCTGGCCGGCCGGCACGTTGAGCAAACTGGCGTTGCCAATCAGCCCGGCGCGCCTGGCCAGATAGCCAGGGTCGAGCAAGCTTGTCCAGCCGCCCGCCGGCGGGGCGATGAAGGCTGGGTCAGCGACGAATTCGGCCCGGTCGGCAAAAGCCAGCCGCGATGCTTGCATGTACAGATGCAGCCACTGTTCGCCCGGCAGCCCCTGCTCCAGCGGCAAACTGGCCGCCTGGGTGTTGGACAAGAGACCCAGAATCTGCCCTATTGCCAGTGCGCCGGAGCTGGGCGGCGGCATGCCGCAGATCAGGAAAGTTCGGGCCAGCGTCCGGTAGTCGTGGCATAGCGGTTCGCGCACCAAGGCGCGGTAGCTGGACAGGTCGTCCAGCGACAAGCTGCCCGGGTTGCTTGGATGTTGCCGTACCTTGTCAACCATGGCTTGGGCGATCGTGCCTTGCATCAGGGCGTTGGCGCCCTGGTTCGCAATCTTTCGAAGGACGTGGCCGAGTTCCGGATTTTGAAGCCGGTGACCGGCTGGCCAGGGCTGTCCCGAAGGACCGTAAAAGTAGGCCGCCGCTGTGACGTCCTTCTTTAAATGAAGATCGCGTGCCAGCAATTGGCTCAGTCGCGGGCTGACGAGGAACCCTTGCTCGGCCAGGGCAATGGCAGCGTCGAAAAGTCGGGCCCAAGGAAGTTTGCCGTGCTGGCGGTGCGCGTCTTCCAGCATCCGTAGCGTGCCGGGAACACCCACGGCGCGGCCGCCGACCAGCGCCGTTTCAAAGTCCATGGGCCGACCATCGGCCTGCAAGAACAACTGCTCGTTGGCCTGCGCCGGTGCTGTTTCGCGGCCGTCAAAAGCCTGGGTGCGGCGGCCATCGTGGTAGAGCATGAAGGAGCCGCCGCCGAGCCCGCTCGATTGCGGCTCAACCAGGGTCAGCACCATTTGGGTGGCGATGGCCGCGTCAATGGCCGAGCCACCCGCCTTGAGGATGTCGTAGCCAGCGCGGGTGGCCAGCGGGTTGGCCGATGCGACCGAAAAGTACCGGCTGCTGTGCCCGGTCTGGCTCGTCAGTGGCGAGGCCCCCTCTGGCTGGCGCAGCACTGGCGCCGGCGCCTGCCAGGTGGCGCAGCCTGTCAGCAGGACGGCCGCGCAGGCCGCACTGAGTCTGAGCACCGCTGCGAGCCGGCTGGCCAGCATTCGCGGGTTCAGCGTGGTGCCAGGCGAATCGCGCCGTCGAGACGAATGACTTCGCCGTTGAGCATCTCGTTTTCAAAGATGTGGCGTGCCAGCTTGGCATAGTCCTGTGGCGTGCCCAGGCGCGAAGGAAAGGGGACGCTGGCAGCCAGCGAGTCTTGCACTTCCTGGGGCATGCCGAACATCATCGGCGTGCCAAAAATACCGGGCGCGATGGTCATGTTGCGAATGCCGTTACGGGCCAGGTCGCGCGCGATGGGCAGCGTCATGCCAACCACGCCGCCTTTGGAGGCGCTGTAAGCGGCCTGACCGATCTGGCCGTCGTAGGCGGCGACCGAGGCGGTGGAGATCATCACGCCGCGCTCGCCAGTGGCTTCCGGCTCGTTTTTGCTCATGGCCTCAGCGGCCAGGCGGATCATGTTGAAGCTGCCAACCAGATTGACCGTGATCGTCTTGCTGAACAGGGCCAGCGAGTGGGCGCCACTCTTGCCGACAGTTTTTTCCGCCGGCGCAATGCCCGCGCAATTCACCAGGCCCATCAGTTTGCCCCAGGGAAACGGCCTTGGCTATCACGGCCTGGCCGTCGGCTTCCTGGCTGACGTCACACTTGACAAACGCGCCGCCAATTTCGCTGGCAATCGCTTCGCCTTTTTCGACTTGCATGTCGGCGATCACGACCGTGCCGCCCAGCGATGCCAGCATCCGGGCTGTGCCCTCGCCAAGCCCCGAGGCGCCGCCTGTGACGATGAAAACCTTGCCTGCGATGTCCATAAAGTGTCCTTTTTGCGTTGAGCGGTTGACTGATTCGTTGACGTTACGTCAACTTCAAGGCTCGATTATCACGCATGAGCTGCAGGGCAGGCGGGCCTACCAGGGGGTGATGGCGCCCCTTGCTTTCTCACGCCCCGGTCAGCGTCGGAGCCGCTTATTTGTAGCCCACGCGGTCCAGCATCTGCTGGACCTTGGTCTGGTTGCTGGCCACGGCGCTGATAGGGATAGTCTCTGACCTGAAGTTGCCGCCCGCCATGGCTTGCAGGGCCGGATTGGAGACCTTCACGCTGGCGACTACCGGCCACTCGTTATTGCCATTGGCGAAGTAGTTTTGCGCCTCCGCACTGGCCAGGTACTCCATGAATTTGACCGCGTTGGTGACGTTCTTGGCGTTTCTCGCGACGGCGGCTCCCGCGACGTTGACGTGAGTTCCCCATGACTGCTGGTTGGGAAAGACGACGCCGATACTGTCCATGATCTGTTTGTCCTCGGGCGCTGACGAGCGCATGATGCGAGCCAGGTAATAGGTGTTGGTCAGTCCCACGCCGCACTCGCCACTGGCCACCGCCTTGATCTGGTCGGTGTCGCCGCCTTTGGGCGGGCGTGCCATATTGGTGACCAGTCCCTTGAGCCAGGCCTCCGTCCTGACCTCGCCGAGGTGTTCGGTCATGGCACCAAAAAGTGACAGGTTGTAGGGGTGCGATCCCGAGCGCGTGCACAGCAGGCCCTTGTTCTTAGGGTCGGCAAGCTCTTCGTAGGTGTCAACGTCTTCTTTCTTGACCTTGAGTTTGTTGTAGACCACTACCCGCGCCCGGGTGGAAAAGCCAAACCAGGTGGTACCTTCGCTGGACGGTTTGGCGCGCAGGGTGCTCGGGATAGCCGATTCAAGCAAGGTCGATTTGATCGGCTTGAACAGCCCTTCACTGTCGCCCTTGCCGAGCCTTGCCGCATCAACGAGGAGGATCACGTCGGCGGGGGAGGCGCTGCCCTCGGCCTTGAGGCGCGCCAGTATGCCTGCGTCGTCGGCATCCACGCGGTTGATCTTGATGCCGGTTGATTTGGTGAAATTGCCGTACAGCGCCTCATCGGTCTGGTAGTGACGCGCAGAATAGAGGTTGAGTACCTGCTCTTGGGCGCAAGCCGCTCCGACTGAAGCCAGCAAGGCCAGTGATGTCAGGCTGATCAGAAATGGTCTCTTTTGAAATGTAAGTTTGAACATGGGCAGTTCCGGAAGGTGGTTGGATCGCAATGGTATTTAGTCTAATACAAATAGGAATTATTCGCAATAGCAGGCTGCCGTTGGCGTTCTCGGTTCATTGGGCCTGCGGCAGGTTTGCTTCCGGCTGGGGCGTTCAACAGATCAAACTCGGCGGATTCGGGCTGCTCATGGCCGTGCTGGCCGTGCTGAGCGGTTGTGCCGGCGTACCGCGAACAGGCGAGCCACCTGCGCCGGTTGCCGACTCAGTTCAGAAGCGGGCGCCCCGAATTGGTCTGGCCTTGGGCGGTGGAGCGGCTCGTGGTTTTGCGCACGTGGGCGTGATCGCCGTGCTTGAGGAGGCGGGGCTAAAGCCGTCTTATGTGGTCGGCACGTCGGCGGGCAGTCTGGTCGCGGCGCTCTACGCCAGCGGCAAAAGCGGTGCCCAGCTGCAACAAGCTGCGCTGCAAATCGAGGAAGTCGCGATCACCGACTGGATGCTGCCGATTGTTGGTCGCGGCATTTTTCGGGGTGAGGCGCTGGCCCGCTACGTCAATGAGGCCGTGGCGGGTCGCCTGATCGAGGACATGCGCATACCGCTGGGCGTTGTGGCCACCGACCTGGGCAATGGTCAGGCGGTGCTGTTTCAGCGCGGAGACACGGGCACAGCCGTGCGCGCCTCCAGTGCCGTGCCGGCTGTGTTTGTTCCGGTCAGGATCAGTGGTCGCGATTACGTCGATGGCGGTCTGGTCGCACCCGTGCCGGTTCATTTCGCACGTCAAATGGGGGCCGAACTGGTGATCGCTGTGGATATTTCCAGCCCGCCCGAGGGCAACTCCGCCAACGACACCTTCCAGATTCTGTTGCAGACTTTCTCCATCATGGGAAAAAGCATCAGCAACTTCGAACTCAAGGAGGCCGATGTGCTGGTCAGACCGTCGCTGGTGGGGCTCAAGAGTGCCGATTTTTCAGCCCGGCAGCGGGCGATCGACTCAGGGCGGGCGGCCATGCTGGCGGCCTTGCCTGCGCTGAAAGCCAAACTTGAGGCAGGCGCCGTGGCGCAGCGCTGAGGCGAGGTGGGTCGCGCTGGTCATGCAGGGGGGGCGTGTGCCAGAAAATCACAGCCAAATGACGTATGAATCACCGGGGGACGTCTATCGCATGTCACAACAAAAAAAAGCCCGAGGTGATCGGGCTTTGAACGGATCTTGTGAAATGACTTTCAGTCGGATCCGAGGAGACAATCGTCGTCCCCCGTGCAAAAGTTTGCACGGCGGACTCGTCAATTAACGCTTTTTGGCGGTAGTTTTGGCGGCGTTCACGGCGGTGTTGCTCACAGCGGTGAAGTTGGCTTCGGCCATGTCCGACGCTTGCTTGACGGCTTTTTGCACCGACTCGAAGGCGTTGGTGGCAGCGGACACGGCGCTCTTCATCACGGCCACAGCGGTTTCGGATCCGGCCGGTGCGTTCTTGGCGGCGCTGTCAACCAGGCCGACAAACTTGGCCTGTGCGTCAGCAGCGTGGACTTCGACAGCCTTGCTGAACTCGGCGGTGGTGCCGGTGGCGATGTCATACAGGTGGCGGCTATAAGCTG
>CAIMVC010000346.1 GCA_903844825.1 uncultured Burkholderiales bacterium
AGGGTCTGGACGGCCTGATTTGCGACAAGCTGCGCCTGAACACGCCACCGGCCAGCCTCAAGCGCTGGGACGACCTGGTCTACGAAACCGAGCATCCCCAAACACAGGTGCATATCGCAATGGTCGGCAAGTATGTCGACCTGAGCGACAGCTACAAGTCACTCAACGAAGCGATTCGCCACGCCGGCATGAAAAACCACGCCAAGGTGGTCATCGAATACATTGACTCCGAGGTTCTCACGCCGGACAACGTCTCGCAGTTGGCCAAGTTCGATGCCATCTTGGTGCCAGGCGGTTTTGGCAAACGCGGCATCGAAGGCAAGATCTGCGCGGCTCGCTTTGCCCGTGAAAACAAGGTCCCCTACCTCGGCATCTGCCTGGGCATGCAAGTGGCCACCATCGAATTTGCGCGCCATGTGGCCGGCCTGGCTGGCGCCAACAGCACCGAATTCGAGCCCGACGGCCCGCACCCCGTGATCGCGCTGATCACCGAATGGAAAGACGCCGACGGCTCCATCAAGACCCGCAGCGAAAAGTCCGACCTTGGCGGCACCATGCGCCTGGGAGCGCAAAGCTCCGACGTCGCCATGGGCACGCTGGCGCATCAAATCTACGGCAGCGTGGTGACCGAGCGGCACCGTCACCGCTACGAGGCCAACGTGCACTACCTCGACACACTGCGGGCGCACGGCCTGGTTATTTCGGCATTGACCCAGCGCGAGCACCTCACCGAAATCGTGGAACTGCCGCAAACGGTTCACCCCTGGTTTGTGGGCGTGCAGTTTCACCCCGAATTCAAGTCCACGCCCTGGGAAGGTCACCCGCTGTTTAATGCCTACATCAAGGCAGCGCTGGACCATCAAAGCGGTGGTAAATCACTGAAGGTTGCGGCATGAAACTCTGCGGATTCGACATCGGTCTAGACCAGCCATTTTTTCTGATCGCTGGCCCCTGCGTGGTGGAGTCAGAGCAACTGCAGATGGACACGGCGGGTGCCCTCAAAGAAATCACCTCGGCGCTGGGCATTCCGTTTATTTTCAAGTCCAGCTACGACAAGGCCAACCGCTCCAGCGGCACCAGCTTTCGCGGACCCGGCATGGAACGCGGCCTGGAAATTCTGGCCAAGGTCAAGCGAGAGCTGTCGGTGCCGATCCTGACCGACGTGCACTCAGAGGCCGAAATTCCGGCGGTTGCCGCCGTGGTGGACGTGCTGCAGACCCCTGCTTTTTTATGCCGGCAAACCGACTTCATTCATGCGGTGGCCCAGTCGGGTCTGCCGGTCAACATCAAGAAGGGCCAGTTTCTGGCGCCCGGCGACATGCTCAACGTGATCGCCAAGGCACGTGCCGCGGCGCGTGAGAAAGGTCTGGACGAAGACCGTTTCATGGCCTGCGAGCGCGGCGCCAGCTTCGGCTACAACAACCTGGTCTCGGACATGCGCAGCCTGGCGATCATGCGCCAGACGCAAGCACCGGTGGTCTTTGACGCCACGCATTCGGTGCAACTGCCAGGCGGCAATGGCACCAGCAGCGGTGGTCAGCGCGAGATGGTGCCGGTGCTGGCGCGCGCCGCCGTGGCCGTTGGCGTCGCCGGTCTCTTCATGGAGACGCATCCGGATCCCGCCAAAGCCATGAGTGACGGCCCCAATGCGGTGCCGCTCAAACACATGCGGGCCTTGCTGGAGACGCTGCTGGCGTTGGACCGCGTTACCAAGAAAAACGGTTTTCTTGAAAACAACTTTGGCGGTTGACACATGAGCTCAGCCTACATCATTGCCCACGTCCGCATCACCAACCCCGAGCAGTACGAAGACTACAAAAAGTGGGCGACGCTGGCCATGCAGACGCACGGCGTCGAGGTCTGTGTGCGTGGCGGCCCGGTCCAGACGCTGGAGGGCGACTGGTCGCCCGAGCGCGTGATCGTGCTCAAATTCCCGTCGGCCGAAGCGGCCAGAGCCTACAACGACTCCTCCGAATATGGCAAGGCCCGCCAGGCCCGCCAAGGCGCCGCCGAGATGCAGATGATCCTGGTGGAAGGCGCCTGATCTTTCTGCTTTGCATTGCTTTGTCTTGATTTTATTTTTTTGTTTTCTGGATTGAAAGAACTTACATGAGTGCCATTGTTGACATCGTCGGTCGCGAAATTCTGGACAGCCGGGGCAACCCCACCGTTGAATGCGACGTTTTGCTCGAATCCGGCGTGATGGGCCGCGCTGCCGTGCCTTCGGGTGCCTCCACCGGCTCGCGCGAAGCCATCGAGCTGCGCGACGGCGACATGTCCCGCTACCTGGGCAAGGGCGTGCTCAAGGCGGTCGAGCACATCAACACCGAAATCTCCGAAGCCGTGCTGGGCCTTGACGCCAGCGAACAGGCTTTTCTGGATCGCACGCTGATCGACCTGGACGGCACCGACAACAAAGCTCGCCTGGGCGCCAACGCCATGCTCGCCGTCAGCATGGCCGTGGCCCGCGCTGCCGCCGAAGAAGCCGGCCTGCCCCTTTACCGCTATTTTGGTGGCAGCGGGGGCATGCAAATGCCGGTGCCCATGATGAACGTGGTCAACGGCGGCGCCCACGCC
>CAIMVC010000347.1 GCA_903844825.1 uncultured Burkholderiales bacterium
CCAGCTCGGCGCCCTCGGCCTGGATGATTTCGTACTGGCGGGCTTCGGCTTCGGCCTTGGTGGCCGCGGTCACCGGGATGTGGTGAAAGGGCACGTTGTAGCTGGCGGCGAGTTGGTAGAACTCGCGGTGGTTGGACACGATGGCACGGATGTCGAGCTTGAGCAGCCCGGATTTCCAGCGAAACAGCAGGTCGTTCAGGCAGTGGCCTTCCTTGCTGACCATGATCACGGTCTTCATGGGCTGGCTGGCCTGGTGCAGGCTCCAGCGCATGCCAAAGTCGCTGGCCAGAACGGACAGCTCATCCTTGAGCGCAGCAAAGGACAGGCCGCTGCAGGAAAAACTCACCCGCATGAAAAACAGGCCCGTGGCGTCGTCGTCCTTGTCGTCGGCGTATTGCGCCGCAGCCAGGATATTGCCTTGGCGTTCGAATAAAAAACCCGAGACGGCATGCACGATGCCGGGCCGGTCCGGGCAGGAAAGGTTGAGGATATAAGTGGAGATCATGAGGCGTGAATTGTCGCAGGGCGCGCGCCTACAGGCTGTTTTGGCCAGTTACCCCGGCCCGGGCGGCTTGCAAGGTGCCAGAATGGCGTTTGGACTTGGCCTTCGCCAAACCCGTTGCAACTTTGGAGAACGCTATGGCTTTTCAGGATTTCAACATGGAGCACCACTGGCTCCCGTTCACGCCCAACCGCAGTTTCAAGAAAGACCCGCGCGTCTTTGTGGCGGCAGATGGCATGCATTTCACCACCCACGATGGGCGCCAGGTGCTCGACGGAATTTCCAGCCTGTGGTGTGTGGGCGCGGGGCACAACCGCAAGCCGATCAACGAGGCGATTAAAAAGCAGCTCGACACGCTGGACTATTCCACGGCCTTTCAGGCCAGCAACGACCAGGCCTTCAAAGCGGCCGAGATGATCGCCAACATGGCCCCTGGCGACCTGAACAAGGTGCTGTTTTGCAATTCGGGCTCAGAGGCAGCGGACACCTCCCTGAAGGTGGCGCTGGCTTATCACCGCGCGCGCGGTGAGGGTCATCGCAATGTGTTCATCGGGCGCGAGCGGGGTTACCACGGCGTGGGTTTTGGCGGCATGAGCGTGGGCGGCATTCCGGCCAACCGCAAGGCCTACGGCACGGCGCTGTTGCCCCGGGTGGACCACATGCGCTTTATTCACGACCCCGTGAACCACGCCTACATCCACAACCAGCAGCCGGTCTGGAATGAGGACATCTTGCTGGAGCTCGAAAACCGCATCTTGCCGCTGCACGACCCCAGCAACATTGCGGCCGTGATCGTCGAGCCCGTGGCTGGCAGCGCGGGCTGGTACCTGCCGCCACAAGGCTACCTCAAGCGCCTGCGCGAGATTTGCGACAAGCACGGCATCTTGCTGATTTTTGACGAGGTGATCACCGGTTTCGGCCGCATGGGCAGCAACTTTGCCGCCGACTACTACGGTGTGGTGCCGGACATGCTGAACTTCGCCAAGTGCGTGACCAATGGCGTGATTCCGCTGGGCGGCGTGATCTGCACCGACCGCATCTACGACAGCATGATGAACGCCAACGCGCAAAGCCCCGAACACGCCATCGAATTTTTTCATGGCTACACTTACTCGGGCCACCCGGTGGCCTGCGCGGCCGCCATTGCCACACTGGAGTTGTTCAAGAGCGAGCAACTCTTTGCCCGCGCCGGCCAGATGGGGCAGGTGCTGGGCGACGCCCTGCACAGCGGCTTGATGGGGTTGCCCACCGTGATCGGGATTCGCAGCCTGGGCCTGGCCGGTGCGGTGGAACTCGGCTCCATCGCCGGCGCGCCCGGCAAGCGGGCATTTGACATCTTCATGGACTGCTTCCATCAGGGCGTTCTGGTTCGCCCTGCAGGAGAAAACATCGTGCTGTGCCCGCCTTACATTGTGGAGAAAGCGCACATTGACCGCATGGTCAACGTGGTGGCCGACTCGATTCGCAAGCACGCCTGAAGGCTTTCAGCTTTTTGGCCTTCTGTGGGAGCAGGTGCAGGCCGTCAATGCCGGCGTCTGCCGCAGAGCTTGTCGGCGACTTACTTGGCGGTGCTCGCCTCCCCGGAGGCCTTGCCTGGCGCCAGCTGCTGCCGCAGCCCCGCACAGTAGTCGGTCTCGGGCAAGGCCGGCGTTGACCAGACCGTGTCGAAGGCTTCGCCGCTGGCCTCGTCTGTGCCCGCACGCAGCCTCACCGATGCCGCCCGGATACCCCGGGCCAGGTGCTGCGGCACGCCGAGTCGCTTGTCCGCATGCACACTGCCGCTGATCAACAGCACAAGCTGGCCGGCACCGGCCTGCTGCCTGGCTGCCGCCAGGGTCTGCGCCATGCTGATGTCGCGTGCGATCTGGACGCGGGTCATGGGTGTGATCTGGCTTTCGGGTAGCAAATTGCAATGGCCCGCGCGTATGAGCTGCTGCTGCGCCTTGAGCGCCGGGCCTGGCAATTGCACATCGAGTTGGCGCTCTGCCATGCTGGCGCGAAGCCGGCTGGCCGGCAGGTTGGCCCCCAGCACGGGGATGCCGGCCTGCACCGCGAGCATGACGGTGGGGCCGTAGGCGGCCCAGGGCCAGGCTTCGTCATTCCACTGCAAGGCCTCGCGTACCTGCACCTGGCTGGCCTGCCGGCTCAGGCCCGTGGTGCTGTTTCCGGCAGAGGCCATCTCCAGCGCCACACCGGCCAGGGCACCGAGCTCGACCAGCCTGGCCACGACCTGTCGCTGCAGCGCCTGGTGTTCGGCGGCATCGTGCTGCTCACCGAGCAGCAACACATCGGTGGGGAGCAGGGCTTGCAGTCGGGCGTCGATGCTGCTTGCGCTCTGGCCCGGCGCCGACTGTGTCGGTAATTTTGGCGCTGTTGGCATGGCTGGCATTGTTTGCGCCAGGGTTGCCGTTGGCTGCGACGGGCCCTCGGAGCGCCCGGGCTGCGGGGCGCCCGGGTGGGTGCAGGCCGCCAAGGCCAACGCCAGGCCCAGCGCCGTCATGCCCGGGCGCGCTGATGGCCTGAAGCCGCGCCGTGGCGGGGACGAAGTAAGGAAGTGGGTCATGGGTGGATACTAAGGCCCGGCGGTTTCACGCGTCAGGGCGGTCAAGCTTGAGCGGACAACTCGCTGCGCGCGTTCGACACCTGATTGATTTGTTTGATGTCCTTGTTCTCTTTCGATTCTTCCATTTTTTTTCGCCGCCAGCCGGTGCGGGTTGTGCTGACGCTGGCGCTGGCCGGGCTGGCGGCCGGCCTGTGCCTGAAGCTGCAGACACCGTTGCCGTGGATGATCGGCCCCTTGCTGGCCACGGGTGCAGCGACCATGCTGGGCGGGCCCACGGCCAGCTGGATGCCCCTGCGCCACGGCGGACAGTGGGTCATAGGCTGCGCGCTCGGTCTTTATTTTTCGCCCCAGGTTATCGCCTTGCTGGCCGGCCTGTGGTGGGTGGTCGCCTTGGGCGCCGTCTGGGCGCTGGGCCTGGGTGTGCTGGTAGGCGCCTGGCTGCACCGCCTGCATGCCAGGCCGGGCCTGTTTCACATGCCGGGGCTGAGCCGGATCACCACCTACTTTGCCTCGCCGATAGGCGGTGCTTCCGAGATGACGCTGATGGGCGAGCGCTACGGCGCGCGGCCCGATCTGGTGGCCTCGGCGCACAGCTTGCGGGTGCTGCTGGTCACGCTCATCATCCCGTTTGGCTTGCAGTGGGCCGGCTTGCACGGGATTGACCTGAATGTGCCGGCTGCCCGCCAACTGGACTGGCCGGGCCTGGCGGGTCTGGCTGCGCTGACCGGGCTGGGCTGCTGGGTCATGCACCGGCTGCGCCAGACCAACCCGTGGCTGATGGGGGCCCTGGTGGTGTCTTTGCTGATCACTGCCAGCGGTGTGAACCTGTCGGCCTTGCCACCGTGGCTGACGAACGCGGCGCAGTTGGTGATCGGCATCAGCCTGGGGGTTCGTTTCACCCCGGGATTTGTGCATATGGCGCCGCGCTGGTTGGCCTCGATCGCGCTGACGACCTTGACCATGATTTGCCTGTGTGCCGGCTTTGCCTGGCTACTGGCGCAGGCAGCTGGCCTGCATTGGGCGACTTTGCTGCTGGCCACCTCGCCCGGGGGGATTGCGGAGATGGCGATCACGGCCAAGGTGCTCAAGCTGGGGGTGCCGGTGGTGACGGCTTTTCACGTGGTCAGGCTGCTGGTCGTTTTGGTGCTGGCCGAACCCATTTACCGCTGGTGTTATCAGCGCAGTCCAGGCCAGCCCTCACCACAGTGACCCCGGCGGGCCGGCGGCCGCGCTTTTGATCGGCTGCGCGTCAGTGCAGCCCGATAGGGGTGTGCGCCAGCTCGGCGTAGCCTTCGAGCGTGGTTTCCACCTCTTCCTGGGTCGGCTTGTTTTGCTGCCAGACGTTGAGCCGCTGCTGAAACAGTTCGGCCCAGGAACCGTCGAGATAAACCTCCTTGCCAGAGCGTTTGTCAACGATTTCGAAGCCGTGCCTGGCCAGTTGCGGCACGTCGGGTGTGGGGGCTGACGCTTCCGGGGCATTGGCATGAATATGCACGACCACAAAAGAGTCTGAGTCATAAAGCATTTGCATGGCGGGTTTCCTTTGTGCGAGCTACTTGGCAACAATCGGGCCAAGTTCAAGACCTGCCTGCCGGTATTTGTCGAGGGGTGGAGGGGTGAATGGGTGGAGGGTTCGAGGGCTAAGGCGCTTGCGTCGAGGCCAACTGCTGGTCCAGAAAATCGCCATTGCTTTGCGTGAGCTTGATGCGCACCGGCAAAAACCCCAGCGAGGGCGCCAACCAGACTTCCACCTTTTGATCGTACTCCCGCCGCGGGTCGCGCAGCAGCCGGATGACAGGTAGTTGTCCGATCGGCAGGGTCAATGTCTCGCTGGGCCCGACGGTGAAGACCCAGCTGTCGGCGTCGCGCGGCCCGGCGGTGTACATCGGCACCTTGGTGCCTGGCGTGAACCGGGCCGGATCCCCCGCCAGCAGGGCGCTGAGCTGAAAGAAAACGCTCAGGCGGTCTTGCGCGCCCCGGCGCCAGGGCGCGTCGGGGGCATTGTTGCTGAACGTGATGCGGCCAATGTCCGGTTGAAAGTGGGTGGCCAGTTCGGTGCGGCTCTTGTCGGCAAAGCGCTTGGGTGCAATGCCGTCGGCCGTCAGCTCGCCGGTGCTGCTCATGCTGCGCGAGCCCAGCAAGAAAGCGCTGACCACCATCCTGGCCTCGTACTGGTTGCCGTCTTGCACCCAGGTCATGACGCCACCGGCCACGTAGTTCAGTCCGCGGGCCTGACCGTTCATGTCGTATTTCAGCCGGACCGAGGCCGGCAAGGCAAGCCGAGGCGCGTCGTCCGGCTTGGCAGCCGGGGGCTCGGGCGGCGCGGCTGCGGGCTCTGGCGCGGTGGCTGGCTCCTGGCGCGGGGCGGGCGCGTTCTTGTCGGCAGGGGCAGGCGCAGGCGGCTGGCTGGCTGGGATCGGCAGATCGGCTGCTGCCGGCGCGGTGGTCAACTCCGGGGCCGCAGCGACTGCCTGAGCTGCGGCGCTGATAGCAGGCTGTGCCGGTGTAGCTTGGGGCACCCTGGTAGCGGACTTGGGCCGAGCGGGCGGCGCTGGGGCCTCAATGCGCCGGGTGCTCAAGGCCCTGGGGGCGACGGGTTCGGCCACGGGCAACACCACGGGCTGCAGGCTGAACTCAGCCGGCCCGGCCTGAATCACCAGCAGGTGGACGGCGACGACTGCCAGCGTCAGCATGGCCAGCACGTGCTTGGGCATGGGCAAGTTCATGCCTGCATTGTCGGTGCAGCGGCGCTCGGGCGGTCAGCGTGCCAGGCCGGCAGCCGGGGCCTGTGGATTAAAATTTTGCGCTGAGCAGGCGCCAGCCTGCGGTGAAGCCTTCCCCCTTCCGACGGGGGTTTCACCCTGGTCGCCGGCTGAATCCGGCGCTTTTTTTACCTGTCCGCTCCCGCGCGGATTCTGACCGACTGGCGCGGACAACGCACCGAAAGAAACCCATGAAACTCGCCACTTACAAAGATGGTTCACGCGATGGCCAATTGGTGGTGGTCTCGCGCGATCTCTCCATGGCGCATTACGCCACCGGCATTGCCAATCGCCTGCAGCAGGTGCTCGATGACTGGAACTTCCTGTCGCCGCAATTGCAGGATCTGTACGAAGCCCTGAACCACAGCAAGGCCCGCCACGCGTTTGCTTTTGAGGCCGAGCGATGCATGGCGCCGCTGCCGCGTGCTTACCAATGGGCCGACGGCTCGGCCTACATCAACCATGTCGAGCTGGTGCGCCAGGCGCGTCAGGCCGAAGTGCCCGCCAGTTTTTATACCGATCCGCTGATGTACCAGGGTGGCAGCGACGACTTTCTGGGGCCGTGCGACGACGTGGTGGTACCCAGCGAAGACATGGGTATCGACTTCGAGGCCGAGCTGGCGGTGATCACTGGCGACGTGCCCATGGGCGCGTCGGCCGATCGCGCGCTCGACGGTATCCGCCTGGTGATGCTGGTCAACGATGTCTCGCTGCGCGAGCTGGTACCGGCTGAGCTGGCCAAGGGCTTTGGCTTTTTTCAGAGCAAGCCGGCGACCGCCTTCAGCCCGGTCGCCGTCACCCTCGATGAGTTGGGCACGGCCTGGGACCAGGGGCGCCTGCACATGACGCTGCAAAGCAGCTGGAACGGCCGCAAGGTCGGCATGTGCGATGCCGGTGCGGACATGAGCTTTGACTTTGGCCAGCTGGTTGCGCACATGTGTAAGACGCGCAATGTCCGCGCCGGCAGCATCGTCGGTTCGGGCACGGTCAGCAACCGGGGGGTGGAGGTCAAGGGACGGATGCAGTGGCCCAAGGGTTACAGCTGCATCGCCGAAAAGCGGGCCATCGAGACCCTTCAGGACGGCGCGCCGTCCACCGGGTTCATGAAGTTTGGTGACACCATCCGCATTGAGGTCAAAGACAAGGACGGTCTGCAGGTGTTCGGCGCGATTGACCAGCGCATCGTGCCCGTTTCACCAAACGGGTCGCCAAAAGGGGCCTGACGCGCAAGCCGGGGGGCGTCCGCTTGTTTTACTGGGCGTAGACAGTGTCCAGCGAGGCGAAGCCCTTGAGCTCGATCGGGTTGCCAAAGGGGTCGAGAAAAAACAGCGTCCATTGCTCTCCGGGCTGACCTTCAAAGCGCACTTGTGGCGGCACGATAAAGTCGGTGCCGGCACCCTGCAGGCGCTCAGCCAGACGGCGCCAGTCGGGCAGCGCGAGCACCAGACCGAAGTGCGGCATGGGTACCGCGTGGCTGCCGACTTGGCCCGTGCACTCCGTCTTGAAGGGCGTTCCCAGGTGCAGCGACAACTGGTGGCCGGCAAAGTCGAAGTCGACCCACGTGTCTGTGCTGCGGCCCTCGGTACAGTCGAGCACGCCGCTGTAAAAACGCCGGGCTTCGTTCAAATCGGTCACGTTGAAGGCAAGATGGAACAGGCTTTTCATGGCGTCTAGCTTAGCAAATTCGCCTGCCCGGTGGCCTGTGGGCGGCTTTCGGGTCCACAGGCGCAAGAGGCTCACTAGGGCCTCAATGAAGCTCAAAGGACGCTCAAAGCGGTTGACGCCTGCGCCTGTGGCTGCACAATGCGCCAAGGGGCAGGTCGCGCGAAGGCGGATCGGCCGCTGCGTTTTGCACCACCTTTCAGGAGTGACCCATGAGTGATTCAAACAGTGCCTCGTTCCCCGATTTCGGCAAGTTGGTTCCCGGCTTTGATTTTTTGCAGAACCTGACCCGGCAGGCCAGCAGCGCGGCGCAGAGTGCACCGCAAATGCCGCAACTCGGCAGTTGGGTGGCGCCGACTCTGAACGTGGAGGAGCTCGACAAGCGCATTCAGGAACTCAAAGCCGTGTTGTTCTGGCTGGATCAAAACTCGACCGCACTCAAAGCCACGGTGCAAGCGCTCGAGGTGCAAAAAATGACGCTGGCGACCCTCAAGGGCATGAACGTCAGCATGAACGAAATGGCGCAGGCCTTCAGCATGAAGAGCGGCGATGCTCCCAGCCCCGGCGCGGCCAAGGCGGCTTCGGGCTTTGCCGGCCTGGAAGTGCCCGACACCAGCTACCAAAAGGGTCAGACCCAGGCGGCGCCCGAGCCGCAGCCGGCGGCAGGCGATGCCGCCAAGGCAGAGGGCAGCGCCGCTGAGGGCGCTGCCGAGCCTCGTGCTGGCGTGGTGGACCCCATGCAATGGTGGGGCGCGTTGACCCAGCAATTTCAGACGATTGCCAATGCCGCCATGAAAGACGCGGCTTCCCGCGGCCATCTCGCGCCCGATCCGGCCCTGGGCCAGGGCGGACTCAAAGACGCCATGAAGGCGGCCAGCGATCTGGCGAGTGAAGCGGGCAAGACCCTGGCCAAGTCCGCCAGCCAGGCCGGTGACATGGTGGTGTCCGCGCTGCGCGGCGGCAAGCGCTGGGGGGTGCCGGGCGCCTCAGACGCCAGCGCAGCTGCCGCTACCGGCAAAAAGGCCAGCGCTGGCAAGTCGGGCAACACAAGCAAGACGGTCAAGACAAGCAAGCCTGCCGCGGCTGCTAAGGCGGTCAAAACCGCCAAGGCTGCCAAAACTGCCAAGGCCACCGCAAGCAGGGCGGGCGCCGCCAAACCGCCGGCGTCTCGCAAGGCCGCACCGCGCAAGACCGCCAGCCGATCCTGAGCGACCCTAAGCGATCCTGAAGCCCCACGATGACGCGTTGAGCCCATGAAACTGTTCCCCTACGGTCACGCCACCCATCCGCAGTGGCCCATGGCCGCTGGCCTGGTGCTGGCGCAGCTACGGGCCTACATGGCCTTGCCCGAGTACGCCTCGGCGCCCACGCTGGCGCTGCTGTACATCACCGACCACTACGCAGCGCATGCGCAGGACATCCTGGACCACCTGAGCGCAGAATTGCCCGAAGTCACGGACTGGAGCGGCACGGTCGGCGTCGGGATCGCGGCGAACAATGCCGAGTATGTCGACGAGCCCGCCATGGCGGTCATGCTGTGCGAACTGGGGCCCGACCAATACCGCGTGTTTTCGGGCGTCGCGCCGCTTCCGGCGGCTGGCAGCGGGCGCTTTCAGGCCCACACCGCGCTGGTTCATGCCGACGGCCAGACGCCCGATGTGGCTGAACTGATCGAAGAAATCGCCCAGCGCACCGACAGCGGCTACGTCTTCGGTGGGCTGGCGTCGAGTCGCTCTGCGCAGCTGCAGTTTGCGCTCGGCGGCAATGGCAACCTCAAGGGGCAGGGGGCCGCCAGGGGCGTCTTCAGGGGCGGCCTCAGCGGGGTGGCTTTTGCCCGATCGGCAGCGCTGATGTCGCGGGTCACCCAGGGTTGCCGGCCGGTCTCGCCCGAGCACGAAGTGACCGCTTGCGAGGGCAATGTCATCACCGGTCTGGATGGTCAGCCGGCGCTGGACGTTTTGCTGGCCGATTTGCAGGTCTCGCTTGAGCAGCCGCGCGAGGCACTCGAAAAAGTCAGGCGCACGCTGGTGGGACTGCGCAGCAGCCGCGCCAGCTTGTCGGACGGCAGTGTCCGGCGTGCCGGGCAGTTTGGCGCAGACGTGCTGGTTCGCCATGTGATCGGCCTGGACCCGGCGCGCCACGGCATCGCCATTGCGGACACGCCGTCGCCGGGCATGACACTGGCATTTTGCGAACGCAACCAGGCGGCGGCCCGCAGTGATCTGATTCGCATTTGCACCGAGATCCGGGAGGCGCTGGAGCCGCAGGAGGTGTCGGCCGACGTGGCGCTGGCGCTCAGCGATGACCCGGCGCAGGCGGCACCGCATCCGGCGCGGCGCATGGCGGGCGCCATCTACATCAGTTGCTCGGGGCGCGGCGGGCCCCACTTTGGCGGGCCGAGTGCGGAACTGCAGATCGTTCGGCGCGCCCTGGGGGATGTGCCACTGGTGGGTTTTTTTGCGGGCGGGGAAATCGCCCGTCACCATCTCTATGGCTACACCGGCGTCCTGACCGTCTTCACGGCGGATGACTGAGTCAGGCTTTGATGCGGTGATTCGGTGAGGGGATGTTGATCTGCCGTGCCATCGTTTGAGCGGGACTTTGCACACTTTTTTCATGGTTTGGAGACAGTCGTTCACCAATGTGATCAACAACAACCTGATTTTTATACGGAAATCACTTTCGCATCCTCGAAGCCGCTTATTTTCGACCCATGATTGCTCCGACTGAACCCCAGGCTTTTGCCGACCGCCTGCGGCAGGCCTTGCAGGGGGTGGGCGTGCGGCCCTCGCCGACTGTGGTGGCCAACGAATTTAACCTGCGTTATTGGGGCCGCAGCATCACCTCCCACACCGCC
Source organism: uncultured Burkholderiales bacterium (assembly GCA_903844825.1). Classification (GTDB taxonomy): domain Bacteria; phylum Pseudomonadota; class Gammaproteobacteria; order Burkholderiales; family Burkholderiaceae_C; genus Polaromonas. Next base: position 10,347 of record CAIMVC010000347.1, read on the forward strand.
CGCAACTGGTTGCTGGGCAAGGCGATTCCGACGCAAGACAAACTCAGAGTGTTGGCCGATTGGTTGCAGGTCGGCCCCGATACTTTGCGCTTTGGACTGCCCGCCGGCAAGCTGGTGGCGCGTGAGCCCGACAGGGCTTTTGGTGAGTTGAACCTCGCCGACCGGGAAATGCTGGCGCGCTACTTGTCCTTGCCAATGAACGACCGCAAGGTCGCCCGCGAGGTGGTCGCTGCGCTGGCGATCGCCGCCGAGCTCAAGCAGCGCATTTCAGACCCCGCCGCCAAACCGGCTCCGGCGCCTGTCTCTGCCGCCACTTAGGTTTTGGCAGGCACGCCGTTGGGCTCACGGCGTCCTTCAGCCTGGACAGCGACTCGCCTCGTCAGAGACTCGGCCAAGTCCAACGGCTGAGTTGCCTCAAACCGGGCGGCCGAAGAAGGGGTAGGCCGGGTCGTTGTAACCGGCGCTCGACGCGTGGCCGGGGACGACCAGCCCGTTGATGAAGGCTTCGTCATCGGCGTCGAGCCGGATGTCGATGGCGCCATACACATCTTCAAGGTGCGCCAGGGTGCGTGGCCCGACGATGACCGAGCTGATCAGGGGGTTGGCCAGCACCCAGGCGGCCGCAAATTGACCGGGCACCCAGCCGCGAGCCTCACAGCGCGCCTTGATCTTTTGGGCAATGAGCAGCGACTCCTCGCGAAACTCGGTCTCTAAAATCCGTTTGTCACCGCTACCGGCCCGGGTGCCTTCGGCCGGTGGCTGCCCGGGAGGGTATTTGCCGGTCAGCACGCCGCGCGCCAGCGGGCTGTAGGGCACCACGCCCAGTCCATAGTGAGCGCAGGCCGGCAGAATCTCGACTTCTGGGCCACGGTTGAGCAAGTTGTAGTAGGGCTGGCAGACGGCGGGCGGTGCCACGCCGAGCTTTTCGCACAGACGGGTGACTTCAGCGATTCGCCAGCCGCGAAAGTTTGACAGGCCAAAACTGCGAATCTTGCCGGCGGTGACCAGGTCGCCGACGGCACGCACCATTTCCTCCAGGTCCGCGTCCTGGTAGTCGCGGTGCAGGTAGAGAATGTCCAGATAGTGGGTTTGCAGCCGGCCCAGGATGGCGTCGGTCTGCCCCATCATCCAGCGCCGCGAGTAGTGGCCCTGGTTGACGTCGCCTTTGTGGATGGGGTTACCCAGCTTGCTGGCCAGCACCCAGTGGTCACGCTGACCTTGCAGAATGTTGCCGAGGTCGATTTCGGAGCGTCCGACGTTGTAGACATCGGCGGTATCAATGAAGTTGACGCCGTGTTCACGTGCATTGGCCACCATGTTGGCGGCCTCGTCAAAGGGCGTTTGCTGCCCGAACATCATGGTGCCCAGGCAGATGGCCGAGACTTTGAGGTTGCTTTTTCCGAGGCGGCGGTACTGCATGGGTTGATCTCCTGGATGTCTTGTCTAAAAAAAGGGTGGGGAGCGGGCTGGCGCGCTTAAATGCCGCGTACCCGGTCCTGCCTGAACTGCTGTGACCAGGCGCCAAAGCGGCCGGCGTCCAGCGCCTCGCGTATCTCCCGCATCAGGTTCAGATAGTAATGAAGGTTGTGGATGCTGGCCAGCATGGGGCCCAGCATTTCGCCGCAACGGTCCAGATGATGCAGGTAGGCGCGGGAAAAGCCGCCTGCGCTTTGCCCCGTACCCGCTGGCGCGTGACCCCTGCAGGTGTAGCAACTGCAGGTCGGATCGACCGCTTGTTCGTCGCTCTTGTAGCGTGCATTGCGGATTTTGAGGTCGCCAAAACGGGTGAACATGTGGCCGTTGCGTGCGTTGCGCGTGGGCATCACGCAGTCAAACATGTCCACGCCCGCGGCCACGCCTTCGACCAGGTCTTCCGGCGTGCCCACGCCCATCAGGTAGCGCGGTTTGTGGGCGGGCAGACGGTGCGGTGTGTGGGCCATGATGCGCTGCATCTCTTCCTTGGGCTCGCCCACGCTGACGCCGCCGACCGCGTAGCCGGGCAGGTCCATCGCCACCAGCGCATCAAGTGACTCCTGGCGCAGGTTCTCAAACATACCGCCTTGCACGATGCCAAACAGTGCGTTGGGGTTTTGCAGTTTGTCGAACTCGGCAATGCAGCGCTGCGCCCAGCGCCGGCTGAGCTCCATGGACGAGCGCGCCTCGGCTTCGGTGGTGATGTGGCCTTTGGTGTCGTAGGGCGTGCATTCGTCGAACTGCATGACGATGTCGCTGTTCAAAACCGTCTGGATCTGCATCGACACCTCGGGCGTGAGAAACAGCTTGTCGCCATTGACCGGCGAGGCAAAACGAACGCCTTCCTCCGAAATCTTGCGCATCTCGCCCAGCGACCAGA
>CAIMVC010000348.1 GCA_903844825.1 uncultured Burkholderiales bacterium
ACAGCGAGGGTGTGGAGATTCGGCGCTCGGTCTATCGCAAGGGCTTGCTGCATGGCTTGTCCACCGATTTCGATACGCAGGGTGGCGTGGTGCAAGAGTGCCACTACGAGGCCAATGTGCTGCAGGGCACGCTGCGCCGTTTCTGGCCCGGTGGAGAGTTGATGGAGGAGGTCGTCTACCGCGACGCAAAGCCTGTGGCACCGCCCAAACGCTATGACGTCAAGGGCCGGGAAACCGACCCGGTTGGCGCCACGCCAGGGCTGCTTGACCGGCTGCAACACTTGGTCAGAGGAGATTGAAATGGGTCAGCAAGTTTGCATGGGCGCGATGCTCAAATGTACTTTTGGGGTGGCACCGGGCACCCTGATGGTGTTGCCTATCAGCCGCGTGCTGACGGCCGTGCCCGATGCCAACATCATGGACAACAAGCCGATGCTCAACATCCTGCCTTTTGGCATGTGCCAGTCGATCATGAATCCGATGGTGATGGCCGCCACCATTGCGGCCTTGGGAGCCTTGACCCCCATGCCCTGCATTCCCATGACCTTTGTGCCATGGTTGCCGGGTGCGCCCACCGTGCTCTTGGGCAATATGCCTACGCTCAACAACTCGTCGAAACTCTTGTGCCTGTGGGGCGGGATGATTGGCATCAATGCGCCCGGGCAGTTCACTGTCGCTGTGCCCTGATTCTTGATAACCTCTTAGAAAGTTTGTTGATATGGACTACCGATTTAGCATGACACCGCGCCTGTTGGTGCTGGCCGTGCTGGGCTTGTTGGCTCTTTTTGTGTTGTTGTTTTTGCTGGGCATGCAGGTGGGTCAGCGTCTGGAGCAAGGCCCTCGGCCGGGCAAGGCAGAAGCCGTTGGCGCAGCAGCGCTCAAGCCTTTGAGTAACGCGATTCCCTCTGCGCCCTCGCTGAATTTGCCGGCTGGCGCATCTGCAACCGCGCCTGCGCCGGCAGCTGCGCCCGTACCCGCCCCGGCGCCGGCAAGGCCTTGAGGTCCTGTTTTGGTTTTCAGATTGAGCTATGAATGAAAGACACGATGTGATGAATCAGGCACCCGAGATGTCCCTTGAGGAGTTGTTGGCCCCGGTGTCAGCCGATGCCCCCTGCGGCGTGTCCCTGCGTTATGACTCGATCTTTACCGAGCTGCGGCTCGAGCGTGAAGAGGACGATCCGTCACTGTCCATGCGCCACTGGGAACGCCCGCTGAAGGTCGCCGACTGGGCCTTGATCGACAAGCGCTGCTCATCGGTCATCGCCACACAGTCCAAAGACCTCCAGCTCAGCGCTTGGTTGCTTGAAGCCTGGGTGCGCCGCTATCAGCTCGTTGGCCTGCTGCACGGCCTGCGGCTGCTGTCGGGCCTGGTCGATCGCTACTGGGACACGCTCTTTCCTCTGATGGAAGACAGCCAGGACGTTGACGCACGACTGGCGCCTTTTGAGTGGCTCAATGAAACCCTGCCGCTGACCCTCAAACTCCACATCACCCTGGTGTACCTGGTCGATCGCAAACCGCAGCGCCTGAACCTGGCTGATTGGGACAAGATGACCAAGGCCGAGCTGGCCGGCGCCCAGTCCAGTGGGAGCTCCGCCAGCGGGCAGGAGGCAGATCTCACGCGCAGCTTGGTCATCGCTCTAGCCGAGAAGCTAACCGACTCGCATGTGGCCCAGCAAAAAAAGCTGATCCGACAATGCCGGGAAGCGCTGGGTGAGCTCGATGTCATCTTGCGGGTTCGACTTGGCAACAACAGCCCAAGCAAGGCCCACATTGCCAAATTGCTGGACCTGATGGGTCGGGCACTTGATCAGATCGTTCCTGAAGTCGTGCTGCCGCCACAGGTTGAGGCAGCCCCTGTAACCCCGGAGGTGCAAACCATGACACAAGATGCGGCAACTGATCCCGAGCCACCATCGGCGCTGGAGCCTGTTCAGGCCGCTGAGAATTTAGCGCCAGCCCCCGTCGCGACAAGCGGCTGGCAAACCCGTGATCAAGCCTACCAGGCGCTGGAGTCCATTGCCGCCTACTTGCACCGGACCGAGCCCCACAGCCCGACCCCTTACCTGATCAAGCGCGCTGTCAACTGGGGGCGTATGCCTTTGCCGGAACTGATGGCCGAGGTGATCCGGGAGGAGGGCGATCTGAACAAGCTGATCAATTTGCTCGGACTGAGTGACCCGAGTGACAGACCCTGAGACGAATAATTTTTAGCAATATTTTTAATTTACCCAGATATTGAAAGAAGATCATGCCAATTTCAATCCCAAGCTATGAAGTTTTCAAAGACAAAACATCGGTTTTCAGAGATAGATTCCACCGCGACTATGGCAAAAAATGGAAGGCGGTGCACCTTGCCTATGCAGCTTATAAAGCCACGCCAACTGATGTGAATGGCGAAACTCTTTTCGTTTGCCTGGATACCTATCTGCAGGAGCATGGAAAGGGAACCGGCAATTTTGATGACCACGAAAGGAATCAGGATGATTTCTTAAAAAATATCTATAGCGTCTTGCGTACGGAGTATAAAAATCTACTGGGAGACGCCAGGAATTCGAATATCGCCACTCAGGAAGCCATAGAGCGTTTAGAGGCTCCCCATACGCGTCTCGGGGTGCTTTATGCCCTGAAGGAAATTGAGATCGATGGAAACTTCAATCTGGCGTCAACGGTGATGAGTGCGGTAGCGCAGACCGGCAACATCACGGGCAACGTGCTGGGTGCTGATCTGTCGAATCTCAGTACTGCAAAAAATGCCCAGTACGAAGCAGTCATGAATTTTGGTGGGCACGACGTTGATATTGACTCCAAGGAAATGACGGACTTTGGCGAGGCCGGCCTAAATGCCGCTGCGTTGCTGATGAAAAAGGCGAACCTGGGTCAGACCGTCAAAGGCCGGAAAGTCGTTTTGTTGGAAGTCCAGCCACCGGAGAGGTCCTTTCAATATCCCATGACCGCAGCTGCGATCGAGATGTTTGGCAACAGCCTCAATGACTCCTACCGTCCAATGGACTACTTTGATCCCAGCATGGCGGTTGCCCAGGGCGCGATTGTGATCACCGGTGGAATTGTCGTGGGCTTGACAGCGACGGCCGAGTTGGCTCGAAACACCTTTGAATACATCAGCGCCAAGGCTGAACAGTTGTATTTGACGATAAAAGGAAAATTAAAAGAATATATTGACAGATTGGTCACGCGATTTTCACAAGATTCCCAGTATGCCTTCCAATTCTCTGTTTCTTTGGTGGCTGGCCTTTTGAAGGTTGCGCTCAGGCAGGTGATGGGTACGGCCATGCCGTTCATTGGGAATGCAATTGCGCTGGCGGAAAAAGGGGTTTCAGCGATCACCAATGCAGTCGGCGCGGCGGTTCTGGCTTACTCTCAGAAAAATGTAAAGATGAGTTCAGGCCATCCAGAACTCGTCGCAAAATACATTATTGACAGTAAATGGGGCCAAGCTATGGAGGATGCTTGCCAGGCTATTGCGGCGGCAGCCTTGGTCGCAGTGGATGCAACAGTGCCTGGTGTTGGTTCGTTGGTTGGTGCCATTTCTGCAGCTTGTCAATGGATTTATGGCGTTATCCATCAGTATTATGCGGTGACGAATACCACCAGTTTTATTGCCGAAGCCAAAGCCAAGTGGAACGAGCAAGTCGCCCACGCAAACACTCCAAACCCCCTTTATGCACATGCGCCGGGGCCTGAAAAGTACTCCGACTTTCTGCGCGATGATGCCGCGTTTTCTGCCTGGTTTGAAAAGGGCTGCAAGGCTAACGTCCTGATTCCTTCTATTGTGATCAGATCAGGCATGGCCGGCAGTTGGATGAGTTGGTGCAGGCTAATGAGCGATGCCGCAAATGTAGTCACGCAGAAAACCTTTGACGATGGGGTTGCCTTTGTGGATAAACTGAAAGCTGAAGCTCTGCGAGTTGTCAGGGATTCCACCATCAAGATTCTTCCTGCCAGCCAGGAATCGA
>CAIMVC010000349.1 GCA_903844825.1 uncultured Burkholderiales bacterium
CGAAAACAGGCCGCACAAGGCCCAAAACGCACGGAATCGGCGACAAATTCAGCTGCGGTTTCATCATTTGAACAATCACGCCTCAGCAGCCGTTCCAACGGTTGTTGTGCAGACCTTCCTTAAGTTTTAAAATGAAAACTATTGGATGACGCAGGGGCAATTATCGTCGCCCGGGCTTGAACTACACTGCAGACGTCCTATGAAGTGATTGGCCAAAGTACCATGTTTCTGAGCCCGCTGTTTTTTCGACTCACTCCTTTTTTGATTAGTTTGTTTGCTCTAACTGCATGCGGTGGCGGCGGTTCAAGCACAGTCACCAGCAGTTCAAATGACGTCACGACGGTCCCCGGTGCGCCCACGATTGGCGTGGCAACAGCGGGAAGTCGTCAGGCTTCTATTGCGTTTTCTGCGCCGGCTTCAAGCGGTGGGGTGGCTGTTACGGCTTACACGGCTTCTTGCGTAACGGGGTCAACGGCCGCTGTGACGGGTACCGGCGTGAGCAGCCCAATTTCGGTCACGGGCCTGGCGGATGCGACTGTTTACTTATGCACTGTATCGGCCGCCAACAGCGTGGGTTCGGGGGCTGCGTCGGCGGCGGTCAGCGTGACGACGAATGCCGCGCCGGTAACGCCCACGCCGGCTGCCGTGCTGACTTATTCGACACCGGCTAACTTCGCCAGCGCGATCACTGCCCGGTTTGAGCCCACTTTGGCACTGGCCAGCAGCGTTGCCAGTCGCAGCCGCTACATGATTTCGGATTCGGCCACGGCCAGCAGCGCGGCCAATTATTTGTCCATTGGCGCGACTTACAGTGCGGCAGCAGGGTTCGTTGTGGAGCCAGGAACAGTTTCGACATCGTCGACTTACAACAGTTATTTGACCAAGCTGGTTCAGGTCATGGCTGCCGCAGATGGCAATTACCGGCTGGATTCCCACCTGCATCCGAATAACTCGATCGATGTGGATGTGGGCGATTCCCTGAAATTGAAATTCAGGAACAACTTTGGCAAGGCGACAAGCACGTACGGGTATGTCAGCTTTGCCTACAGTACCAGCACGCGCAAGTTGCAGGCCAAGAAGCGCTATAAATACAGCTACGATCCGAGCACCTATGTAGCCATTTACACCGAAGATACAGGATTCGCTGGGGCCGGTTATTACGTGAATTACGCTGGTGGCGTTTATAAACTCGTCCCCTTGTTGGCCGATGCAACTTCCCTTTACTTTTATGACTCGCCCCTGGATCTGGGCGTTCCCGCTTTCATGAATCCCAAAGCCGTGGCATTCGTGACCAATGCTGCGGCAGCTTTTAAAACTAAAACAACGGTTTCTGCCGTCGAGGGCACGACCGGGTCGATCTACTCCCAGGTCAACGCCACCTACAAGCCGCAGGTATTGACGGCTGGATCAGATGCCACGACGAAGATCAACGCTGACGCTCGGTTGGCGCTGATCAAAACCCAGGTCGAGGCCAGCGGGGGCAGTTTGCGCTACGCACCTGCGGTCTACACTGCGTTCAGGGATGCAGCCTTAAAAACCCAGTTGGTAAGCGACTCGATCGCCGACGGCGCTCCGGGCCAAAATTTGGTGCCTTATGTTTATTTCACCAATGAAAAAGACACATCGGGCACGTACCACCCCTTCATGGTCGTGGTTCATTATGGCAACCAGGCCTCCCCGAACGGTCTCAAGGATGTGCCGCATCCGCCGGGGGATGGCACCGGCGCCTACCCCGCCTCCAAGGTCACCCGATTTACGAATCTTGAAAATTATGTGACGCTGATTCCCATGCGAAATTATGGTCAGGTCTTAGTGGTGACTGACAACACCTTCACCCGAAACTTATGGCTTGATGTGCCAACCACCACATTGCCTGCCAACGTCTACACCTACGCTGACTCAGCCGACAACGGCCTGTTGATTGACGGGTCGGTGATGTTCCCGGTCTTTAACAACACGCTGGTGCCGTCCCATTTGGCCGGCGAGTTGTCTGCCAGCGGTTGTCATGTCGGCCAAGGTGGTGGTGGTCCGCACTGCCATGCCGACGGTTACCAGGCCGGCTCGGCACTGGGTTTGTACAACGACAGCGATTACGTGGGCTTTACGCACCCGCCCTTGATCGGGTTTGGCTACGATGGCATTGCACTTTTTGCCAAATACCGCAGCAGCGACAGTGCCTTGTTGGGTTACACCACGGCGCTGGGCGAATTTGGCGCTCATGACCATGATGGTCTTGGTTACCACTACCATGCGCATACCGTGCCTGACTACCAGCCCGTGGGCGCCAGTACCGCCGACAAGAGCACCCTGCACGTGTTGATGAAAGGTGCTTATATCGGGAAGACCAACGAGATCCCTTTCTTTAGAACAAACTCGGGCTTCCGGGATAATATTTATCTGGGAGGCCAGTGAGGTAGAACAATACCTGGAAGAGGCTTTTCTTGATTACTTTTCAAAAAGCGCTAGTTTCTATCTGTGTGACCGTCTCGGCGCTTTTGATGGGTATGGTCAGGGCTGAGGGTGGCGCGCACATCAACCAAGTGGACGTCAGGCAAGAGACATCGAAGAGCCTGGTATTGAGCTTTTACTTAAATGTGCCAGAACTGCTGCACCAGTTGCTGGCGCCCCAACTGCCCTTGTCGACTTTTCTGAAAAACCACTCTGAGCTACCCGTTGCCGAGGTGCAAGCCAACTTACTCAAGGCATCGTCAAGTCTGAGCCGCCAAAGCTTTCTCACCCTGCCCTCAGGGGCCAAGGCCCATGTCGACAACTGGCAGTGGCCTGATGCACGCTCCTTGCAGGATTCTTTCAGAGCCACCCTGATTTTTTTGAATATGCCCCAGGCCAACCGACCGCATCTTGATCCTGTCTTGGTCAAGGCCGAGCTGCGCAGCAAAGTCGCCATAAGCCAAGTCAAACTCCAGCTTTCGAGCTTGCTTTATCCAATAGGGGTCGATGTTCAGGGTGACAAATTCTGGCTGACGGAGCAAATTCCCGTGGCCGTGGTGATGCTGCGTTAGGCGTGCTGGCAGATGTGTCAGCTGCCGTTGCGTATTTTCTTGTCGATACTGGGCTATGGCTTGAAAGCGGCTTTGTGCCTGGCACCGATGCTGGCAAACGCCCATGTCGTGGAAGTCGGTCATGCATCGGTGAACCTGTCCGGTGCGCAAGCCTTTGTGGTGATGTCGCTGCCGACGACCGCTTTTACGGGTGCCGATGACAACGGCGACGGCTTGCTGGACCGCGCAGAAATCCAGGCCCACCGTCTGGAACTCATCGGGCAGGTGCAAAACGGCCTGCGCCTGCTGGGCGATGGTCAGGCCGCGGTCTGGAGCGACCTGGTGTTCACCCCATCGGGTTCCGGCACCGGGCCCGCGCAGCTTGTGGTCGTGGGGGCAGCCGCATGGGTCAGCACGCCCCGCACGATGACGCTGGCGTACGGCCTATGGAGTCGCTCTCCGGCGACCGATCCCCTCACGAATCTTCCCGCGAGGCAAACGCTCAAAGTCAATGTGACCCGCTCCCGGGACGGCCAGCCAGTAGCTCAGGAGGTGGGTCTGTTGTCGCCTGATCAATCCCGGCTCGAGTTTTTTGCCCCGGTACAGCGTCACATAGCCAATTTCGCGCAGCATGGTTTTGAGCACATCCTGGGCGGCGCAGACCATATTGTTTTTTTGCTGGCCCTGTTGGCCCGCGGCATCAGGGTGCGGCGCTGGGCGGCTTTGCTGACCGCGTTCACCATCGCCCATGGCGTGACCTTTGGTTTGGCCTCGCTGGGCTGGGTCAGCGTGCCAGCCACCCTGGTGGAGCCGGCCATTGCCGCCTCGATTGTGGTGGTGGCTGCGCTCGAGTTGCTGAAGATTCGCGTGGCGCTGGGGTGGGAAACGCTGCTGGTGTTCAGTTTGGGCCTGGTGCATGGGCTGGGATTCGCCTCGGCCATGCAAGAAGAGGGCGCCAGCCAGTTGATTGCGCTGAACCCTTACCCAGTGTGGAGCATTTTGGGCTTTAACCTTGGAGTCGAGGCGGGCCAATTCTCGGTGGCCGCCCTGCTGTATGCCTCGGTCCGGCTATTTCGATCCTTTTTCCCGCAGCAGAGCGACGCGCTCTGGCAGCGCGCTGCAGGTATTTTTGCCATGCTCATCGGTTCATTCTGGCTGCTCGAGCGAATCGTGCGGGCGGTTTTCGGCTGAGCCAGCGGTGCTCAACACTTCAACCGGGGCCACCATGGCCAGACCTTTTGCACCGTCCGGCTCGTGCCGGGCACGTGCTGATGAGGTTTCAAGTCGTAAGTTGTCGGGCTCCGCACAGCGGCCGCTCTGACGGGGCGCAAG
>CAIMVC010000350.1 GCA_903844825.1 uncultured Burkholderiales bacterium
GCCCAGCTTGTCGGACACGCCCACGGTCTGGACCGAGTAGTTGCGTCCCAGCTCCCAGCGCAGGTCCTCGGTGGTGACGAAGCCGCCCAGGCCCGGGTGGAAGGGGCCGACGTGGTAGTCCTCCAGGTACACCTCGATGAAGGTTTTCCAGTTGTAGTTGCACTCGTGCAGGTGCACTTTGTCAAGTTGGTAGCCGTTGAAGTCCAGGTCGCCAGCGCAGCCTAACGAGGCCATCTCTGCGGCAATGTCGCGCCCATTGTCTTCAAACACCAGGCCGTTCCAGCTGGTGGTCTTGTAGCGGTTCAGGTTCAAACAGGGGTCGATCTGGAAATGGGGTGCGCCCATGAGCTCGCCAGCGGTGTTGTAGGTCCAGCGGTGCAGCGGACAGACAATGTTGCTGCCGGTGTTGCCTCTGCCCTGGAGCATGGTGGCCTGGCGGTGGCGGCAGACGTTGGAGATGAGCTCGATGCCTGAGTCGTTTCTGACCAGCGCCCGGCCCTGGCCTTCCTGCGGCAGGCAATAAAAATCGCCCAGGTGGGGAACCATCAGCTCGTGACCCAAATAGCGAGCCCCCCGGGCAAACAGCTTTTGCTGCTCACGCTCGTACAGCCCTTGGTCAAAATAGCTGGAAATGGGGAGCTGGCTGGTGGCCTGCAGCAGGCGAAGGCTTAAGTCAGACATGCAACAATCTTGGAGCCGGGGAGCGCCGGCAGGTCGATAAGCTGGCGGATGCAAACAAGTCGTGAATGCCCGCCCCAGGTTGCTTTTCATTGTACCCGTCGCCCTTGGCTCAACGGATGATCAACCAATAGCACGCCTGTGCTGCCCTGGACGATCCAGCTCCGCCTAAAATCGTCCAAATCCGGTATCGTTCAGTTTCCAGGTTCCGCGTTTTTTAGTCGCCTCCTTCCACTACCCGCCAGCCTTATGACCAAAACCGCCTCAGTCAGTGACAGCCCCGTTGCCGGTGCGCGTCAGCGGGGTGCTGGCGCCGCCCCGGCACCCGTTAATTACGAGGCCGCGCTGGAGGAGCTCGAAAAACTGGTCTCGCAGCTCGAAGGCGGGCAGTTGCCGCTGGACCAGTTGCTCACGGGCTACCAGCGTGGGGCGCAGTTGCTGGCCTTTTGCCGGGACAAGCTCAGCGCTGTCGAAAACCAGATCAAGGTGCTTGAAGCCGGTGAGCTCAAGACCTGGACCAAGGACTGAGGTGCCCAAGTCCGCATATTCTGGCGGTATCGACAGTCCGCCGGGCTCGAAACTGCCGTCACCCAACCCGACAAGCCTTTGACCACCACAGCCACCTTTGAATTGCAGACCTGGGCCGACAAGCAACTGCGTCGGGTCGAGCAAGCGTTAGACCTCTGGGTCGCTCAGCCGGCCGCCGGCCCCGACCGCGCCGGACTCGGAGGGGCCATGCGCTACGCCGTGCTCGACGGTGGCAAGCGCCTGCGCCCCTTGCTGGTGCTGGCCGCTTGCGAAGCGGTGGGTGGTGAGCCCGAGGCTGCCTTGCGCGCCGCCTGCGCCGTCGAGCTGATCCACGCTTATTCACTGGTACATGACGACATGCCTTGCATGGACAACGACGTGCTGCGCCGCGGCAAGCCCACCGTGCACGTGCAGTTTGGCGAAGCCATGGCGCTGCTGGCGGGCGATGCCTTGCAGGCGCTAGCCTTCGAGTTGCTGACGCCCGAAGATGAGTGCGTCAGCGCGGCGACTCAGGCGACGCTGTGCCGCATGTTGGCGCGCGCCTCGGGCCTGCAGGGCATGGCGGGCGGCCAGGCCATTGACCTGGCCAGCGTGGGCAAGCCTTTGAGCTCGGCCGGTCTGCATGAGATGCACCGCCTCAAGACCGGTGCGCTGCTGCAGATCAGCGTGCTCATGGGCGCCGCTTGCGGCCCGCCACTGTCGCCCAAGGGGCAACTCGCGCTGTCAGACTACGGCGCGGCCATGGGCCTTGCCTTTCAGGTGGTCGACGATATTTTGGACGTGGTGGCCGACTCCAGCACGCTGGGCAAAACCGCGGGCAAGGACGCGGCGCAGGACAAACCCACCTTCATCTCGCTCATGGGGCTGCGAAATTCGCAGAACTACGCGCAAGAGTTGCTGTCGCAGGCACTGGCCAGTTTGCGAATCGACGAACTCAAGAACAC
>CAIMVC010000351.1 GCA_903844825.1 uncultured Burkholderiales bacterium
GGCAGACCGGGCAGATAGGGCAGATAGGGCAGACCGGGCCCTGGCATTTGAAAGCCAGATGGTGGATGCCGACAGCCTGGCTGACGCCCGGCTCGACCGGGCGCAGGCGGAGGCCGATCGCCAGGCCAAGGCCGAACGCATCGAGCAGCAAAGCCTTGAAGTGCGCGGTCTTGAGTCCCGTCTGGCGCTTGTTCAAAAGCGCATGGAGACAAGGATGGCCGACTGGCACGGCTTGAGCAGCGCCGGCGGTCTGCCCCAACTTCCGCTGGAGCTGGCCCCTGACTGGCTTGCGCAGCGTCAACGTGTGCTTGACTTGGTGAGCGATAAAGCGCACGCCGAGCGACGCCAGCAGGTCGCGGGCGAGACGGCGGCCAAAATTCAGCAGCGCCTTTGGGCGGTGCTTTGCGCAGGCGCCTTTGAAGAGCCGATGCCCGAATTGGCGCAATGCGTGCGACGCGCTCGGGATCACATCACGCGTGCCGATCAAGCCCAAGGCCAGCGCGACGCCCTGGAGCAGCAACTTGCCGAGGCACAAGGCAGCCTCGTCACGCGCCAGGCTGCAGTCCAGTCCACGCAAAATGCGTGGGACGCCGGGCAGCGGTCGTGGCAGGCCGCCCTGCTGGCTGCGGGGTATGAGCCGTCCGTTTTGGCCGATCAGGTCGATGCGGAAATGGAGGTGATGCAAGAGCTCGAGCGTTTGCTGGCCAGGATACGGAGCATCCGGACTGACCGCATTGACACCATGCAAGCCGACCTCGACGGCCTTGCCAGCACGGCTGCCCGCCTGGCTGAGCGGGCCGCGCCTGAATCTGTCAGCTGCTCTGCGGGCGACATTGCGCTAGAGCTGCTGGGGCGGCTTGAACAGGCCAGGCAGGACGCCGCGGCATCGGCGCACCTGCAGTCGAGTTTGGCGCAGACACGTGCCGAGTTGGCGGCGGCCGAACAAAGGCGGCGCGCTGTGCAGGCCAGTCTGGCACCGCTGATGACCGCTGCCGGCGTCGATGAGCTGGGTGCACTGGCTGTCGCGGTCGAGCGCTCCGACCTGCGCCGGCAAGCCGAGCGCAGGACCGCGTCGGCCGAGTCAGCGCTGGCCCAGGCAGCCGACGGCTTGTCAGTGGAAGAACTGCGTGCTGAGGCCTCTGGCATCAATCCTGATGAACTCAAGGTGCAACTGGACCGAGGCGCTGAGCTTTCCGCTGACGTGGTGGGTGAGATTGCGCAGCTCGGCAACCGCTACGGCACGCAAAAGACGGCCTTCGATGCGCTCGGGGGAGCCGACCACGCGGCCAAGGCCGAATCCCGGCGGCAAGAGGCGATTGCGGCCATGGTCGAGGCTGCGGAGCGCTACCTCAAATTGCACACGGCCTCGCGACTCTTGAAGTGGTCGATGGAAAAATTCCGCGAGACCCGGCAGGGACCGATGCTGGCCAAGGCCTCCGCCATCTTCAACACCCTGACCCTGGGCTCATTTACTCGCTTGCTGGTCGACGCGGACGAGGCAACCCCGCGGCTTTTTGGGATTCGCCCGGATGGCAAACAAGTTGAGGTAGCCGGCATGAGCGAAGGCTCACGCGACCAGCTGTACCTGGCGCTTCGCCTGGCTGCCTTGCAATTGCAAATAGACCAGGGACTGAACATGCCCCTGATTGTGGATGACCTGTTCATCAACTTTGACGACAAGCGAACCGCCGCTGGCCTGAAGGTGCTGGGCGAGCTGTCGCGGCAAATGCAAGTGGTTTTTCTGACCCATCACGACCATTTGGTTCCGTTGGCGTGCGAAGTTCTGGGGGAGGAACTCAATGTCGTTTATCTTTAAGCTGCGTCGCGGGACTTACTGCATCACCACCGCAACGCACAAGGCATAGCCCACCTTGTGCAAAGCCTTGATGCAGGGTGCTGGCGCACCCACCGCGGCCAGCTTCTTGCGCAGACGGGTGATGCGCATTTCCAAGGTCGAGGCCGCCGTGGGTTCTGCACCGCTGCCACCCAAAATTTCGGCAATTTGCCAGCGTTCGAGTTTTTTGCCAGGCGCGCGCGCAAAAGCACTGAGTACCAGCACATCGCTAGCCGTCAGTTCCACATGGCTGGCGGGACCACTGAGTTGCATGCGCTCCAGGTCAAGCAAAAAGGCGGGATGGTTCTGGACCAGGGTGCGCAAGCGCTTGCCCAGAGCGCTCACACCGGCCATCAGCTCACGAGAGTCCACGGGTTTGGTCAGGTACAGATCTGCGCCGCTGTCGTAGCCCAGCACCTTGTCGCCAATCTGTGAACGCGCTGTTGTGATCACGATGCCGACATTGGGGTGCGCCGCACGCAGCCGCCGCGTCAGGCTCAAGCCGTCCTCATCGGGCAAGTTCAGATCAATGACGTACACGTTGGGCACAAAGCCACCTGTCACGTCATCGATGTCTTCTGCCATGGGCACGCCGCACACGTCGTGCCCATGCAATTGGAAAAACGCCAGCATGGCTTCACGCAGCGCATCGTTGTCTTCGACCACCAGAATCTTGAGCGCGGCATCTTGCATGGGTTGTTGGTCAGGTGGTGGCGCGGACATTCGCTGATTCTGAGTTTTTTGAGATTTAATTCCCCACCAGAGCTAACGTGGGGGGGTTTCTTGAGGCAACCATAGGCTGAACACCGCTCGGTCAGTCCGTGCCTCATAGCCAATACGCCCCTGCATCAAGTCCAGCAAGCCCTTGACCAGAAACAACCCCAGGCCTGAACCGGACTGGCGGCGAGCCTGGGCGCTGCGGTAGTACTTTTCAAACAGGCGATCCGCACGGGGCAGGCCCGCTGGCCCGGCTTGGTTGATGACCTGCCAAAGCCAGCCGACCTGTCCGTTTTCTGGCACGCTGCTCAGGCTGACCTGAATGCGACTGCCGGGTGCGCTGTATTTGCAGGCGTTGTCCAGCAGATTGCCCAGCACGATCGACAGCATCTGTGCATCGGTTTGCAAGTGACCCGTCACCTCGGCAGCCAGCAGATCCACCTGCGCCGGCAAGCGACAGCTCTGAATGCAGACGCGTGTGAGCTCGGTTGGCTCCAAACTTTGCCAGTCGGGTTGCAGCCCCTGATCGGCCAGCTGGCCGGTGTGCACACAACGCTCAATCACCTGGTTCATGTCGGCAATGGTGCGTTGCATGATTTCGGGCTTGAGCTGCCCCATGTCCATCCACATGCGCAGCGTGGCCAGCGGGGTTTTCATTTCGTGTGCCAGCATGGCAAACAGCTGACTTTGTTCTTCGCGGTGACTTTTTTCGTCTTCGGTTTGCTGCCGGCTGCGTTCCAGATCCAAGGCGATTTGCATTTTTTCTTTGCCTAGCGCCAGCGCTCGGATCTGCAAAATGACAAACATGACAACGCCGTCCAGCACTATATGGGCCAAGCTGGCAAACAAGACCATCCGATGGGGTTCAATCAAGTCCAGATAAGTCAGACCGGGCAACGAACTGAGCGTGCTGTAGACCACCAAATAGGCCAGCAAAATGGCCAGCGGAACCGGCTGTCGGGCTCGCTTGGGAACCGCTGTCACAAGTGCCACGAGTAGGACCGCCAAACCCACCAGCACACTCAGGTTGGCCATTTTCAGCATCAGGTGGGTGTGCCCGACCCCATGCAACAGCGGCAAGGTGGCCACCATGAGCGGCGCCGCCAGAGTGGCACGCCATGCCAGTCGGGCAGGCCTGTAGCCTTCAATCAGCGTGCTGAAAAACCAAAGTGAGGTGCTGATGGTGCCGACGAACAGCATTGATGTCATTGTGGTGAGCATGCCCTCCGGTAGCCAGGGGCCAATCACCACCCGTGCA
>CAIMVC010000352.1 GCA_903844825.1 uncultured Burkholderiales bacterium
GCCAGCATCAGCGGCCGCTCAGCCTGACTCAAACGCGTCAGCAGTCGCTGCTGCCCGGCCACGCTGTCAACCCGCTCGATCTGCCCGGCCAGTTGCAGCCACCGCTGCGGCCAGCGCACGGCGGCGGGCGCCTTGCCGCAGGAGTTGTCCCGGGTCGGCGCGCTGGCCTCGGCCCCGGGCGGCGGCCGCACCCGCGTCGGCGGTTTGGCTGTCGTGTCTACCAATGCCGTGTCTACACATGTCGGATCAACCATAGTGGCCCTACCCCATGAACTCAATGAACGCCATCAAGCAGCCGGAACCGCACCGGCCCGCATCAACCGGCACCGCCGGCACCCGCAGCGCCAGCCCCAGGATCAGGACCCTGGCCGGGCTGACCGCGCTGGGGATGGCGCTGGCCCTGTACGTGCTGGGCGCACAGGAGGCGGCGCAGGGCTTGTTCAGGGCGCCCTGGGACAAGCTGGCGCACGCGCTGACCTTCGCCATCATTGGCGCGGCGACAGGTCTGGCCAGCGGCCGCCGCGGCTGGCCGCTGCTGGCGTTCTGTCTGCTGGGCGCTACCGCCGTCGGCGCGCTGGATGAATGGCATCAGCGCAGCCTGCCAGGGCGCAGTGCAGATCTGCTCGACCTGCTGGCCGACGCGGTCGGCGGCGCCATCGGCGCTGGGGCGCTGTCGCTGGCTTTCAGGCTGGGCGGGAGGCGCTAGCGCGCGGCCAGGCGCCAGCGCTACCCTAGGCTTCATTGAGCACCGAGCCGAGCACGGCCACGCCAAACTCCCGCAAGCCGCTGGTGAACTGCGCCATCCGGGGCAAGGAACTGCTGTCCCGCCTGGCCACCATCAAGGCCGCGCCAGCGCGTACCGCCACCGTGTGGGCATCAGCGCTGTGGCTGGCCGAAGGCGTGTCCATGATGATCACATCGAAGTCTTCGTCCAGTGACTGCAGCAACTTGGCAAATTGCTGGCGCCCCAGCAGCTCTTGCGGATTCGGTGGCAAGGCGCCGGCCGGCAACACAGACAAGTCACGCAGGGCCGCGATGCTGACCACCGCATCCGGGCCGGCACGTCCGGCCAGCATGTCCGACAAGCCCGCCGGTCGGCCCAGATTGAACAGCAAGTGCTGGCGCGGAGAACGCAGGTCGGCGTCAATGAGCAAGGTGCGCTCGCCGAGCTGCGAAAAAACAATGGCCAGGTTGGCCGCCAGGTAACTGCGCCCTTCCCCTCGGCCGGCGCTGACCACCGCCAGGCCCTTGCGGTCAAGCCCGGTCGAGAACCAGCGCAACATCAGCTGGCTGCGCAGAGCGCGCAGTTCCTCGACCTGCGCACTGGCCGGTCGATGCGCGGCCACCAGCTCTTGGCTGAGTCCGCTGCCGCGGGGCAGATAGGGGTAGTCGAACTGGACCGACAGCGCGTAGCGCACGTCATCGTCGGTGAGCAAGTCCAGGGCGCGGCCGGCTTCGCCAAACCGGGCCCGGCTGTCGCTTTGAAACTCGACAATGCGCTGCGCGTCCCGCGCCGACAGGCGCCCAGCGTCCACCAAAATTTGCCCGAGCGGGCGCCCCGAGCCTTCGGCCGGCTTGCTGGGCACGGTCAGCGGCGCCGAATGCACCACCTGCGGGTTAAAGCCGTTCATGCAGACCTCCCATCGTCCAGCGCCATGCGGTTGGAGCCACCGAGCAACTGCGGCCCTGGTCCGCCATCGCCTCTGCCTCTACCACCAGCGCTGGCACTCAGGCGCGCCAGCACCGGCAAGTCAAGAACCTGCGCAATGTCTTGCGCCGAGCGAACGCGGCGGTGGCTCAACTCGAGCAACAGCGCAAAGGCAATGCCCAGCAGGGTGCCGCCAAAGGCGGCCACCAGCAAATTCAGCCGCGTGCGCGGGCTCGACGGCTGCAGCGGCGCCGTGGCCATGTTGAGCCGCACCACGTTGCTCTGGTTGGTCAGGCTCTGCAAGCGGCTTTGCGATGCGCTCTTGGAGACTTCTTCATAAGCGCGCTGTGCGGCCTCGACATCGCGACGGTAGACATTGAGCTCGTCACGCTGCTTGTTGAGCATCATCACGCGCGACTTTTGCGCAGCCACCGAGCCTTGCAACTCGCGCTCGCGGTACTTGCCCACGCCAAAGGCGGTGTCGATCGACGCCGAAATGCGCCGCGTTTCGCTGCTCAGTCGCTCGCGCAGCGATGCCAGCTCGGACTGCATGCGCAACAGCTGAGGATGGTTGGGCCCCAGGTTCAGGCTGGTTTCCTGGACTTTGGCTTCGAGCCGCCCGATGTCGGACTTCAGTGCGTTGATCACAGGGCTTTGCATGACTTCGGCGACGGTATCCGCACCTGCGCCGCGCTTGCTCTGGCTGTCCGTGGTGTCGCCCTGCACGGTGGTGAGCTGGGCCGATATCTGCGCCAGGCGAGTGGTCTCGTAGTCGAGCCTTTCGTCAGTCGACACCAGGCCGGCGCGCTGCTGAAAGTCCGACAGGCGGGCTTGCGCTTCTTCGAGCCTGGCACGCGAGGTCCTGGCCTGCTCGTCAAACCATTCGGCATAGCGGCGCGCCGGCTCGGTCTTGAGCGCCAGGTTGATGTCCAGGTAGGCCTGCGCAAACGCATTGGCCACGCGCGCGGTCTGCTCGGCATCGCGGCCCCGGTAGCTGATGTTGATGACATTGCTCTCGCGCGCGGGCCGCACATCGAGCCCCTGCTGCAGCGAGCGGGCCAGCCAGTCCTGCAAAGTCCCGCGCCCCTGGGTGGCGCTGATCCAGTCCTGTCGGGCCAGCGGGTCGTCATCCAGACGCAAGGTCTTGATCACGCGCTGCGCAACGCTGTCGCCAGCGATGATGTCGATCTGCGTGGCCATGTAACTCGGCGCGACCTGCCCCTGGTACACATTGCCCCCGACCGGGTCGGGCGTGCGCACATCCACCAGCACCGCCGCCTGGGCGGTGTAGGTCCGGGGCAGCAGCGCACTGGCCAGCGCAGTCGCCGCAATGATGCCCAGACACACCAGCAGCGCCACGCGCCAACGGGCGCGCAGGATCAGAAAAAATTGGTGAAAGGTCATGGTGGTTGGCGAGCTTGGGGGGTCTTGAAACAGCATGGCGCTTAAAACAGGCTTTCGCGAACGTAGATCACGTCTTCGGCGCGAACCTGGTCACTGAGCTGGGGCACGGTCTCGATCACCTTGCCGTTGATGTCACGGCGATGCAGGCGCAAACGGTTCTGGCTGCCGCGCGCGGTCGGGCCACCGCCCTGGGCGAGTGCCTGCATCACGGTCATGCCGCGCTCGATCCGGTAGGGCCCGGGTTTTTGCGCCTCGCCGTAAATGTAAAAAACCGGCGCCTTGTGCACGTACAAGGTGTCGCCGCCCGCCAGCAGCACATCGTCGGTCTGGTTCTGGTTCAAAAACAGACCGGGAATGTCGATCACCTTTCGAAAACTCTTGCCCTCGCGCTGACCGGTGAGGATCAGCACATCGTCGCCACTGGCGGTCACCCCGCCGGCGGCGGCCAGCATGTCGCTGACGCGGGTGGTGAAAGTCTCCAGCGGAAAGCGCCCGGGCCGGTTGACCTGACCCAGCACCGCCACCTGGTTGCCCCGCACTTGGCGCAGCGTGATGCTGACCTGGGGTGAGCGCAAAAAACCGCCCTGGCTCAGGGCGTCGGCAATGCGCCGCTCAGCCTGCGGCAGCGTCAACCCGCCCAGCTGCGTGCTGCCGATCAGCGGGTAGCTGATGACCCCGCTTTCAGAGACCCGCGCCTCGACCGTCAGGTCGGGGCTCTGGTAGACCTGCACACCAATGGCGTCACCGGGCCCGAGCCGGTAGTCGGGGCCAGCACCCACGGCCGGTGCAGCCGGTGCAGCGGGCTGGGCCAGCGCCAGCGCCGGCATCAGAAGGCAGCTCAGCGCCAACATCAGGCTCGACACCAGCGTTAAGACAAGGCGTAAAACCGTTTTCATTTCAAGCTCCTTCAAGGCGTTCTCTTGTGGCTGTTTTTTTGCATTTTTCTTTTGGCTGCTTGCTGCTGCTTGCCGCTGCTTGCTTGCTTGCTACGCAGCCTTGCCGCGCCGGCAGCTCTCGGAAGCACCGTGTTGAAAGGATCGGCACCTCAAAATCCCGCCTGCACCGACAGCCCCAGAACGTAGGCCTTGTAGTCGACGCCCACTTGACTGGAACGGCGCTGATCGCGTTGCGCCGAGGCGACCAGCTTGAGCGCGCGAACAGGCTCCCACACCAGCGCCAGTTGCAGCCAGTCCAGCTGGTCGCGCCGACCCGAGCCCAGCTCCCCCGGCAAGGGCCCTCTGTAGCGCCGCTCGCCATGCTCGTAACGCAGGCGCAAGGCCGTTTTTTCGGTCATCTTCCAGACCGGCTCGGCGAACAGCCGGTAGCCTTCGTAGTAACTCGCCTGCAGCGTCTGGTAGGACCCCAGCTCGCGCGCCACGCCGCCGGTCAGGCTGGTCTTTCCGGTGGGTGTCCAGGTGCCATTGAGCTGACCCGTCAGGCCCGAGAAATCACGCGCCGGCTGGCTGTCGTGCGAGCGGTCCAGATAAGCCAGCCGACCCTTGATCGTGGTCTGGCCCGTCGGCGCCCAAGCGACTTGCAGTTCGTGTTCACGGTCCGAAAAATTGCCCAGACCCGACGCCACCACCGCGCCGCTGTAGTCACCCTTGCCCATGCGAAAGAGGTAGGCCAGCGAATTGCCCGTGGCCAAGACATAGCGGGCGCCGGCCTGGCCACCGCGTACCTGCACGTCTGGCTCCAGACTCAAGGCCAGGCTGTGCGTGGTGCTGCGATCAAACGCGCCTGCAAGTGCGCGCCAGGCGGCGCCGAGTTCGTACTCGGCTTCAAACACATGATTCTTTTCAGTGCGCCGACTGAGCTGGCCCAACGAGCTGTCTGCCAGCCGGTCCTGGTACTGACGACGATCGGCCGTCAAGCTGCCGTGCAGCGCTGGCGTCAGGCTCCAGCGCCAGGCCCCCGCGTAATTCAGGGAGGTGTAGTTTTGGCTGGCATAGTTGCGGTAACGCAAATCGTCCACACCTACATCGAGCTCCAGGCGCTGCAGGCTGTAAGCCTTGTTAAATTGCAGGCCTACTGACGTGGTGGCGGTGATGTCCGACACCGGCCCGCTCGCCGCGGGCAGTCGAAAAATGTTGCTGTCGCGCTGCAAATTTTCGCCAATGCGCAGCTTGAATGTCTCGGGCTCCAGCTGCGCCTGCGCCTGCGCGGCGGGAGAGTGCCAGCCCATGACGGCCAGCAGCGCTGTCGGCCACAGCCTTCTTGGCAGGCATTTTTGCCCTGGTCGCTGCGCTCGCGCAGGGGCACTGACAGGCGTATTTTTCGTGGCGTAAGCTGTTCTTTTTTTCATCGGTTTTTTTCAGGCAGTGGGTGGGGGGGTACGGCTGTGGAGGCAAGCACGCAAACTGAGGCTGACCCTAGTAGGCCGCGTGGTCCCGAAAGACCAGCCGGATGGTTCGGGCAATGATGTAGAGGTCCAGCGGCAGCGACCAGTTGCGCAAGTAGTCAAGGTCGTAATCAATGCGCGCCTGCATCTTGTCGAGCGTGTCTGTCTCGCCGCGCTGGCCGTTGACCTGAGCCCAGCCCGTGATGCCGGGCCTGACCTTGTGGCGCACCATGTAGCCCTTGATCAGCGTGCGGTACAGCTCGTTGTGCGCCACCGCATGCGGGCGCGGCCCGACGATGCTCATGCGCCCTTGCAGCACGTTGATGAACTGCGGCAATTCATCCAGCGAGGTCCTGCGCAAGAAGGCCCCCAGGCGCGTCACGCGCGCATCGTTCTTGCGGGCCTGCGCAATGTGAGCGCCGTCTTCAGCGACCGCCATGGAGCGAAATTTATAAACCACGATCTGCTCGCCGTCGAGCCCGTAACGGCGCTGCCTGAAAATCGCCGGCCCCGGCGACTCGAGCTTGACCAGCAGCGCAATGAGCAGCATCAGCGGCGCGATCATCAACAGAATCAGCAGCGACAGCAGCCAGTCGCTGGCGCGCTTGAGAAAACCGTTGTAACCACGAAACGGCGTGTCGCACACAGAAATCACCGTGACACCGCAGACCGAGTCGCTGCGGCTTTGAATCAGGTCGGTGACGAACATGTCAGGCACAAAGTAGACCGAGGCCGTGGTGTCCTTGAGCCCGTCGAGCAAGGCAAGAATCCGCGGGCGCGACGCCATGGGCAGCGACAGGTAAATGAACTGCACCTTGTTTTTCTTGACGTAAGCCGGCAGGTCTTCAAGCTTGCCCAGCAGCGGCAGCGCGGCCTTGACACCACTGCGCTCGGGACTGCGGTCGTCAATAAAACCCATCAGCTCCAGACCTGAATAAGCCGAGCCGGCAATATGCTGCGCCAGCGTGGCGCCCTGGGGGTTCATGCCGACAATCACCGCCCGACGCGGTGCGCCCTGCCACTGAAGCAAGCGCGGCGCGCCAGCGCGCAAGGCCAGGTGCGCCCCCAGTTGCGTGGCAGGAGTCAACCAGAACCAGGCCCACAGTACCGGCAAAGAAAAACTGTCGATATAGCCGGTGGTCAGACCGACCAGCAGCAGCAATGCCGCCACCCACAGCCACTGAAACACCACGTTGAACAACATCCGCCTGAGCGATACGCGCAGCTGGGACGAGCCCGGAAAGATCAGCGAAAAAACCACCACAGACAAGATCAGGTAGGCCGCCGGCACCGACTGTTCCACGTAAAAAGCCAGCGCCCAGAGCAGCAGCACCGAAATCAGCGGGTCCAACCCTGCCTCGATCACCCGAAACAGATGACTGCGCCCCAGCCCCGCCGTGCGCGACTCCCGAGCGTCAAGCCAGCCAGCCGCTGTAGGAACAGGCTCAACACCTGGCGGGGGTGCGCGGCCCGCCTGGTCACCGTCGGTCAAGGGAGGGGGGAAAGTCTGATGCATGAAGAGTCAAAGGGTGACAAGGGTGACAAGGGTGACAAGGGTGACCCGCTACGAAGGCGGCAAACATGGCAGTGATAAAACGGCGCAAAGCACAAGCTGCAACCAGTGTGGATGGGCGCCAGCGGCGCGACAAGGCGATGCACGCCTTTGGCGGGGTAGGACGGCAAGCAGCGCGCCTGTCGGCTGACAACCCGGCCCCGGCGGGTGAACGGAGCCTGCCGGGCGATGCAGCTAGACTGACGCAGCCCGGCAGGATCGGGCCCGCGCAAACAACCTACTGGAGAAGACTCACATGAACATCGTCATCACCGGCGGCGCCGGCTTTCTGGGCGCACGCCTGGCGCATGCGCTGCTCGGGCGTGGCGCGCTCAGCCTGGCAGGTGCGCCAGAGGAAGCCATTGAGACCCTGACGCTGGTAGACCGCGTGCCGCCACCTGCGGAGCTGATGGCCGATGGCCGCGTGCGCGCCGTGATCGGCGACCTCAATGACTTACTTCGAGTCGACTCGCCAACCCCTGTTGTGCGCGCCGATGACAGCCTGGTGTTTCATCTGGCGGCAGCCGTCAGCGGCGAATGTGAGGCCGACTTCGACCTGGGCATGCGCAGCAACCTTGATGCAACGCGCCACTTGCTCGAGGTCTGCCGCGCCCTGAAGACAGCGCCCACCGTCATTTTTGCCAGTTCGCTGGCGGTCTTTGGCAACTCGCCCGAGCAGCCACTCCCCGAAGTGATTGAAGACAACACCCTGCCCACGCCCCAGGGCAGCTACGGCATTCAAAAGTTCATCTGTGAGCAACTCGTGGCGGACTATGGCCGCAAGGGTTTTGTGCGCGGCCGCAACGTGCGCCTGATGACGGTCAGCGTCAGGCCGGGCAAGCCCAACGGCGCCGCCTCGAGCTTTTTGAGCGGCATGATCCGCGAGCCGCTGGCAGGCATGCGGGCGGCCTGCCCGGTGCCGCCCGATACCGCCGTGGCCCTGCTCTCCCCAAGCCGCACGATCGCCAGCCTGATCCGCTGCGCCGAAGTGGGTGATGCCGCCTGGGGCGCACGCACCGCCATCAACTTCCCGGCCCTGACCACCACCGTCGCCGAGATGGCCAAAGCGCTGGAGCGCGCCGCCGGCGCCGCGGTTGCCAGCCTCATTGACTGGGTGCCCGACCCGGCGATCGCCAAACTCGTCACAAGTTGGCCGGCGCGGGTCAATTCCGAGCGGGCCAAAGGGCTGGGGCTGCTGCCGGACGCCGATTTTGACGCCATCATTGCAGAGTACTTAAGCTAAGTCCGGCAGTTGGCCGCTGGCGCCCGCATGAAGCGTGAAATGAATCAAAGCGTTGCGCACTCGGCGCAGCTCGCCGGATTTGGACTTAAGCGAAAACACCTAGGCGGCAAGCCGGACCCCGGCGCCACAATTTGCCCTCACGACCCTTCTTACTTTTTTTGAATCCAGATCGCCAACGCCGGGAGACACTCATGAAACTCTACCAACTCAAGCCACTCATTCTTGGCCTGTCGCTGACCCTGGGCCTGCTGGCTCCGGCTGTCGCGCAGACCACCATGAAAATCAGTATTTCGGTGGCACAAAACTCGCACCAGGGCGTAGGCATTGACACCTTTGCCCGGGAAGTCGAAAAGCGCACCGGCGGCCGCTACAAGGTCCAGACCTTCTACAGCGGCTCGCTGGGTGGTGAACGCGAATCCATTGAGGCCGTGCAGTTGGGCACCCAGGAACTGGCCATGTCCTCGACCGGCCCGGTGCCGAATTTCGTGCCTGAGACCAAGATCCTCGACGTGCCCTTCCTGTTTCGCGACAAGGCCCATGCACGCGCCGTTCTCGACGGCCCGATCGGCCAGGAACTGCTGGCCAAGTTCGAAGCCAAGGGTTTCAAGGCCCTGGCCTGGGGCGAAAACGGCTTTCGTCACATGACCAACTCCAAGCGCGACGTTAAGGCACCCGAAGACCTCAAGGGCCTGAAAATGCGCACCATGGAAAACCCGGTGCACATTGCCGCCTACAAGGGGCTGGGCATCGTCACCACACCCATGGCCTTCCCCGAAGTCTTTACGGCGCTGCAGCAGGGCACGGTCGATGGTCAGGAAAATCCGCTGTCTGTCATCATGGCGGCCAAGTTCGACCAGGTGCAAAAACACCTGTCTCTCACCGGCCATGTCTATTCGCCCTGCATCTTTGTGATGAACAAGGCTGTTTTTGACAAGCTCAGCGCGGCCGACAAGACTGCTTTTGTGGATGCCGCCAAGGAAGCCGCCAAAGCCAACCGTGCCCGAGTGGACCAGGACGACGCCAGCGGGGTGGCCGAGCTGCGCGCCAAGGGCATGACCGTGATCGACAACGTTGACAAGGCCAGGTTTGTGGCCGCCCTAGGCAACGTCAACGCCGGCTTTGAAAAAGACTTCGGCAAAGCCAATATGGACCGCATCCGTAACTTCAAGTAAACCGTCACGGGCCGGGCTGGCATGACACCGGCCTGGCTTGTTGGCCTGGCTTGTCGGCCTGACTACGGGCAGAAGGGCTGGCCCGCCGCCCGTCGTCTCCGGACTGCGGGCGGTTTCATTTGACCTGACAGATTCAAAGAGTGCTCACACCATGCGAAACAACTTCCTCGCCGTCGAGCGCTGGACCACCGGATTTTCGATGCTGGTGGCCTGCCTGATGCTGGCTATCGCCTCGGGCTTGGGCATGTTCCAGATCGTCACACGCTTTGTGCTCGAGCAACCGGCCGAATGGACTGAAATCATGATCCGACTGAGCCTGATCTGGATGGTCTTCATGGGCATCCCGGCTGCGTTCCGGCAAGGCGCCATGGTCAGCGTCGACGTGCTCTACCGCTGGAGCAAGCCAGGTGCGCGGCGCCTGCTCGACTGGCTGGGCTGCCTTGCCGCACTGACGCTGGTCGCCGTGATCATCTGGTGGGGCTGGGACTATGCGCTGCGTGGCCGCGTGCAAACCATGGCCGGGCTTGAATCCCTGTCGATGTTTTGGGGCTATCTGGCCATGCCGGTGGGTGGCGTTTTTTGCGTGATGGGTATCGTCGCCAATTTGCTTGATCCCCAACGCGAAGAGCTGGAAACCGCCACATGAAAAAACTCGCGCCAGGCCTTTGGGCCACACGCCCCCTGCTTTCCTGCCAGGAGTGCCGCCCATGACCGCCGTCATGCTGACCACCATGATCCTGTGCTTTGCACTGACGATCTCGGTCGCCGTTTCCATCGGCCTGGCCTCTGTGCTGGGCATTCAGGTCAACAACGCCAACATGCTCATTTCCGTCAAGGAAATGTTCAATGCCATCAACAAGTTTCCACTGGCGGCCATTCCTTTCTTCATCCTCGCCGGCAACCTGATGGAGACCGGTGGTATTTCGCGCCGCCTGGTCGAGTTTGCCAAGAGCATCGTCGGCGGCGTGCAGGGCGGCTTGCCCATGACCTGCGTGCTGACCTGCATGATCTTTGCGGCTGTCTCGGGATCGTCGGTGGCGACCACCTTTGCCGTGGGCGCGATCTTGATTCCGGCGCTCATCAAGCACGGCTACCCCACAGCCTATGCGGCTGCGTTGCAGGCAACCAGTGCCGAGCTCGGCGTGATCATCCCCCCCTCGATTCCCATGATTCTTTACGGCGTCAGCGCCGAGGTGTCGATTGGCGAGTTGTTCATTGCCGGCATCGGCCCCGGCATTTTCATCAGCCTGGCGCTGATGGCCTTTGTCTGGGTCTACTGCAAGATCAAGGGCTGGGGCAAGAACGACGGCGATGGCCGCCTGAGCTTTGGCCGCGCCACCTGGCAAGCCGGCTGGGCCCTGCTGATGCCCGTGATCATTCTGGGCGGCATCTACGGCGGCATCTTCACACCCACGGAAGCGGCGGCCGTGGCGGTGTTTTACGCGCTGGTGGTGGGCATGGTGATTTACCGGGAAATCAGTGTCGCCAGCCTGATCCTGGTGCTGCGCAAGTCGGTGATTTCCAGCGCCGTGATCATGTTCATCATTGCCAACGCTGGCTTGTTTGCCTTCCTGATCACGCGCGCCGGTGTGCCCGACGCGATTGGTCGCTGGCTAGAGGCTGTGTTGCAGTCGCCCATGCTGGTCCTGCTGGGCGTGAACGCGGCTCTGTTTGTGATCGGCATGTTCATTGAAACCAGCGCAGCCATCATCGTGCTGGCGCCGATTCTGGCGCCCGTGGCGGCGCACTTTGGCATTGACCCGGTTCACTTTGGCATGATCATGGTGGTCAACCTGGCCCTGGGCATGATCACGCCACCGTTCGGTGTCAACCTGTTTGCAGCCTGTACAGTGGCCAAAATATCGCTGGACCGAATCATCACCTACCTGATCCCCTTTGTGCTGGTGATCCTGGCTTGCCTGATGGTCATCACCTACTTCCCTGCGCTGTCGCTGACACTGCGCGACCTGGTCTACGCCAAATAAACACACCCCGCGCGGTCCGCAAAAAACCGCGTGGGCTACAATTTAAACGTCAGGAGAGTGCGTTCACGAGAACGCCGCCGAAGGCGCAGGCTGCACCCTCAATGGTGCGCTAAACGCTCAGGCAAAAGGACTGATCACCGTTGCTGCCCAGCCTGGCTGTACAGCAGCGTTACCTACTGGAGAGAGGCCGCCCTCAAGCGACGGGCCACCGAAGGAGCAAGCCTGCATCGCCGGGTGAATCTCTCAGGTAAAGTGGACAGCAGGGGCAGCCCCATGATGCGTCATGGAATACGCCTTGCCCCGGAGATTTTTCTGTGACCACGCCCTCTTCAACACCTTCTTCAGCGCCTTCTTCAGCGCCGGGTTCCACGGCTTCAACAGCGCTGCAGCACACGCCGCTGCACGCCCTGCACCTCGCGCTCGGCGCACGCATGGTGCCCTTTGCCGGCTACAGCATGCCGGTTCAGTACCCTGCCGGTCTGATGGCCGAGCATCTGCACACGCGAGCCGCTGCCGGCTTGTTTGACGTCTCGCACATGGGGCAGTTGCGCCTGGAGGGCCCTGATGCGGCGGCCGCACTGGAGAGCCTGATCCCGATGGATGTGCAAGGCCTGGGCGTGGGCAAGCAGCGCTACGGCTTGTTGCTCAACGACACCGGCGGCATCCTCGACGACCTGATGTTTGTCAACCGCGGCACGGACATTTTCATTGTCGTCAATGGCGCCTGCAAGGCGGCCGACATCGCCCATATTCAGAAGAAAATCAGCCACCGCTGCCAGGTCATTGCCATGCCCGAGATGGCGCTGCTGGCCTTGCAAGGCCCGCAGGCGGTGAACGCGCTGACCCGCCTGGCACCCGGTGTCAGCCAACTGGTGTTCATGAGCGGTGGCACTTTCACAGTGGCCGGCTGCGACTGCTTCATCACGCGCAGCGGCTACACAGGCGAAGACGGCTTTGAAATCTCAGTGCCTGCCGCGCAGGCGCTGGCCCTGGCCCGCACCCTGCTCGAGCAGCCGCAGGTCAAACCCATCGGTCTGGGCGCACGCAACTCGCTGCGGCTGGAAGCCGGGCTGTGCCTGTACGGCCAGGACCTGGACACCGGTACCACCCCCGTCGAAGCCGGGCTGAACTGGGCCATTCAAAAGGTCCGCCGCACAGGGGGCCAGCGCGCCGGCGGCTTTCCCGGTGCCGCCACGGTGCTGGCGCAACTCGACAACCCGGCCCTGCTGGCACGCCAGCGCGTGGGCCTGATCGCGCTCGAGCGCGTGCCCGTGCGCGAACACACCGCCTTGCAAACGCCCAGTGGCCAGAGCGTTGGCGAAGTCACCAGCGGCCTGCTCGGCCCCAGCATCGACCAACCCATTGCCATGGCCTACGTCCAGCCGACCCACGCCGCCCTGGGCACGCGCCTGAACGCCATCGTGCGCGGCAAGCCGGTGCCGATGCAGGTCGTGCCCATGCCTTTTGTCCCCACCGGCTACCACCGGGGCTGAACCTACCACCGGGGCTAAACCCTTTTGACGGCTTGGCCCGCTCGCAGATCCGGCACCCCCGTCCACTACAAGCCAGCAGCAACCCAGAATCAACCCATAAGCAACCCAAGGAAAACCACCATGATCAAGTACACCGAAGACCACGAATGGCTTAGCATTGACGGCGACATCGCCACCGTCGGCATCACCGTCCACGCCCAAGACGCGCTGGGCGATGTGGTGTTTGTCGACCTGCCGGAAGTCGGCGCCACGCTGGCACAAAAAGACACCGCCGGCGTGGTCGAGTCGGTCAAGGCCGCCGCCGATGTCTACATGCCCGTCACCGGCGAGGTGACTGAGGTCAACGAAGCGCTGCGCGCCGACCCTGCGCTGGCCAACAGCGACCCCCTGGGTGCCGGCTGGTTTTTCAAGGTCCGACTGGCCGACGCCTCCCAGCTCGACGCCCTGATGGACGAAGCCGCCTACAAAGCCTTCGCAGGCTAGTCACCCCTTCAGCAAACCGGTCCGACCATGTTGACGCCCACCTCCTTATCGCTGCTGGAAAACTCCGGCGAATTCATCGCACGCCATATCGGCATCAGCCCGGCCGACGAAGCGCACATGCTCAGCGTGATCGGCGCGGCCTCGCGGCAGGCGCTGATTCAAAGCATCGTGCCGCGCTCGATCGCGCGCAGCACGCACATGGCGATTCCCGCTGCGATCACCGAGGCGGCGGCACTGGCCGAGCTCAAGGCCATGGCCGGCAAGAACCGGGTCTTCAAGAGCTTCATCGGCCAGGGCTATTACGACACGCACACGCCCGGCGTGATCCTGCGCAACATCCTGGAAAACCCGGCCTGGTACACCGCCTACACGCCGTACCAGGCAGAGATCTCCCAGGGTCGCCTAGAGGCGCTCATCAACTTTCAGACCATGGTCTGCGACCTCACCGGCATGCCAGTGGCCAACGCCTCCATGCTCGACGAGGCCACTGCCGCGGCCGAGGCCATGACCCTGGCCAAACGCAGCGTGAAGAACAAGAGTTCGGTGTTTTTAGTCTCGGGCGACTGCCATCCACAGACCATCGAAGTCATCCAGACCCGCGCCCGTCCGCTGGGCATCACGGTCAAAGTCAGCACGCTGGCCGAGCCGCTGCCCGCGCTGATGACCGACGGCAATTACTTTGGTGTGCTGGCACAGTACCCCGCCACCAACGGCATGATCCACGACCTGCGGCCCCTGGCAGAACGCGCCAGACTCAACGGCGCCGCTCTCTGTATTGCCGCCGACCTGCTGGCGCTGGCGATTCTCACGCCGCCCGGCGAATGGGGCGCAGACATTGTGCTGGGCACCACCCAGCGCTTTGGCATGCCCATGGGCAACGGCGGCCCGCACGCGGCCTATCTGGCCTGCCGGGAGGAGTTCAAGCGCTCGCTGCCCGGGCGCCTGGTGGGCGTGAGCATCGACAGCCACGGTCAACCCACCTACCGGCTGGCGCTGCAAACCCGCGAGCAGCATATTCGCCGCGAAAAAGCCACCTCCAACATCTGCACCGCGCAGGTCTTGCCGGCCGTGGTGGCCAGCATGTACGCGGTCTACCACGGCCCACAAGGGCTGGCCCGCATCGCCCAGCGCGTGAGCACCTACACCGCGATTTTTGTGCGCGGCCTGCAGCACATGGGCTACGAGATCAGCAACGATTACGCCTTTGACTCGGTCACCGTCAAGACCGGCGAGGCCACCGCCAGCATCGCCGCCAGAGCCCGCGCATCAAACGCCAACTTACGCCATCGGCAAAGTCATTTCCTGGGCGTGTCGCTGGACGAAACCACCACCCGCGACGACATCAGCATGCTCTGGGGATTTTTCGCAAAAGCCGGGCAGACCCTGCCGCAACTGGCCGATTTTGAACAGGGCACCGAGCCACTGATACCGCTTGAACTGCGCCGCAACACGCCCTTCCTCACGCACCCGGTCTTCAACACCCACCACTCTGAAACCGGCATGTTGCGCTACATCCGGCGCCTGAGCGACAAAGACCTGGCGCTGGACCGCAGCATGATTCCGCTGGGCAGTTGCACCATGAAGCTCAACGCCACCAGCGAGATGATTCCCATCACCTGGCCGGAGTTTGCAGGCCTGCATCCGTTCGCGCCGCACGATCAGCTCGAAGGCTACGCACAACTCGACCGGCAACTACGCGACTGGCTCTGCGAAGCCACCGGCTATGACGGCATCAGCCTGCAACCGAACGCCGGCTCGCAAGGCGAATACGCCGGCCTGCTGGTGATCAGGGCCTACTTGGACGCCCAGGGCCAGAGCCACCGCAACATCTGCCTGATCCCATCATCGGCCCATGGCACCAACCCGGCCAGCGCGCAGATGGCCGGCATGACCGTGGTCGTGACCGCCTGCGATGCACAGGGCAATGTCGACATGGCCGACCTGCGGGCCAAGTGCGAGCAGCATAGCGACCAACTGGCCTGCGTGATGATCACCTACCCCAGCACACATGGCGTGTTCGAGACCAGCGTCAAGGAACTCTGCGAGCTGGTGCATCAGCACGGCGGGCGGGTCTACGTGGACGGCGCCAACATGAACGCCCTGGTCGGCCTGGCCGCGCCCGGCGAGTTCGGCGGCGACGTGAGCCACCTGAACCTGCACAAGACCTTCTGCATTCCCCACGGCGGCGGCGGCCCGGGCGTCGGTCCGGTCTGCGTCGTCAAAGACCTGGTGCCCTACCTGCCCGGCCACGCCACCGCAGGCTACCCCCCCAGCGTCATGAACGCCAACGCATCAGACGAAGCGGCAAGCGTGGGGGCCAGTCCCGTCGCCGGGCAGCCCCAAGACGGGACAACCCCCTCGGGGGGCAGCGCATTACACGAAGTGAAAAGCGTGGGGGCCAGTCCCGTCGCAGGGCCGCCCCAAGACGGGACAGCCCCCTCGGGGGGCAGCGCATTACACGAAGTGAAAAGCGTGGGGGCCATCTCCGCTGCGCCATTGGGCAACGCAGCTGTGCTGCCGATCAGCTGGATGTACTGCCGCATGATGGGCC
>CAIMVC010000353.1 GCA_903844825.1 uncultured Burkholderiales bacterium
GACCTGGTGGTGTCGGGCATCAACAACGGCGCCAATATGGGTGACGACACGATTTACTCGGGCACCGTCGGTGCCGCCATGGAAGGGTATCTGTTCGGCATTCCAGCCATCGCGTTTTCTCAGACCGAAAAGGGCTGGGCGCATATCGACGTGGCGGCGCGGCGCGCGCGCGAACTGGTGCAGCAAATGGCCCCTTCGCTGGAGGTGCTGGCCCACGGCGTGGCGCCTAGTCTGGCGCCCTGGCTGCTCAATGTGAATATTCCCAACTTGCCCGATGATCAAATTCAGGGGGTGAAAGTGGCTCGCCTCGGTCGCCGGCATGCGGCCGAGCGCGTGATCACCCAGACCAGTCCGCGTGGCGAGACCATGTACTGGATCGGCAGCGCCGGGCCGGCCAAGGACGAGGCGGAAGGCACGGACTTTCACGCCAGCAAACAGGGCTTTGTGTCGATCACCCCGCTGCAGGTCGACCTGACCGACCATGAACGCCTGCCTTACTGGGCCCAAAGCGTCGCCCGGCTGGCCCGAGTACAAGGTTGAAGTCATTGGCCAAGGCGCCCGTTAAAGCCGTCAACCCGCCAGGGGCAACCGAACCCCGGCGCCCGGGGTTCCCGGCCGCCTTGGGTGCGGGCACGACGGGCCTTACCAGTGGCCGCAACTCGGGCCGCGCCGATGCGCAGCGCCCGAGTAGCTACCCTGCCAGCGCTGCCCCGGCCTTGCCGGCACGCCAGCCCGGCCAGACCCGGCAGGGCAGCCCGGCGGGTGTGCCCGGGGTGGTGGGCGCAAGCGGCATGTTGACGCAAGATTTTCAGGCTGTGCGTGCCCGCATGGTGCAAAAGCTGGTCCAGCAAGGCCTGTCCGACCCGCGCGTGCAGGCTGCCCTTGGGCAGGTCGAGCGCCACCGTTTTGTCGACTCCGCGCTGGCCAATCAGGCCTACGAGGACACCAGTTTGCCGATTGGGCTGGGGCAGACGATTTCCAAGCCCAATGTGGTGGCCCGCATGCTCGAGCTGCTACTGCAAGGCACTGGCGAGCCGCTGGGTCGGGTGCTTGAAATTGGCACCGGCTGCGGTTACCAGGCGGTGGTGCTGGCCCAACTGGCACGCGAGGTCTACAGCATTGAGCGCTTGCGCGGCCTGCACGACAAGGCGCGTGAAAACGTACGCCCGTTTCGTCTGACCAACCTGCATCTTTTGTTTGGCGACGGCATGGCCGGTTACGCCAAGGGCGCCCCCTACGCGGCCATCATCGCGGCCGCTGGCGGCGAGGCGCTGCCGCAGGCCTGGATGGATCAGCTCGCCGTGGGCGGCAGACTGGTCGCGCCCATGCAGGTGGGCGGCGGTGCTCAGGCGCTGGTGGTGGTGGACAAAAGCGCCCGCGGCCTGCGCCAAACCGTGCTCGAGGCCGTGCACTTCGTGCCTCTAAAATCGGGCACTCTCTGAACGCACACTGTCTCAGAATCTAGGCTGCCGGGGCGTGCACGCCGACCCTGCCAGGGGCTTGCAAACTGCGTGAAATGAATCAATGAATCTGAATCCGACTGTGAATCTCAATCCTAATGGTAGTGAGGAATACGTCATGCATCATCGAGGTTTGAAACTGGGCCTGGCCTTGCCCCTGGTGGCTGCGCTGATTGTTGGCTGCTCGTCCATTTCGCTGACCAAGGCCCCCGTCGAGGACCGCGGTACTTCGGCCCGCGCGGGTGTCCCGGCCAGTGCTGCCGCGCCAGTTCCGCCGCCCAGTGCTGCCCCAGCCCAAGCGGCAGCCAAGCCCCTGGCTGGCGCCGAGAACGCCGGCAAGCCGGGTTATTACACCGTCAAGCCCGGCGACACCCTGATTCGAATCGGCCTGGATACCGGCCAGAACTGGCGCGACATTGGCCGCTGGAACAACATTGAAAACCCCAACCTGATTGAAGTCGGTCAGGTGCTGCGTATCACCAGCGCAGCCGGCGACACGGTGGTGGCTCGCCCCATCACAGCGGCCCCGGCCGTCAGCGGCAGCGCATTGCCACCGCAAGGCGCGGCAAAACCCGGCCCGGCTGCTGTTGCGACGCTTCCCGCAGCACCCGCGTCAGCACCCACCTCAGCGCCAGCCTCCGCTGCGAGCGGCGAAGACGACATCGGCTGGATCTGGCCCGCGCAGGGCGCACCGCTGGCGGGTTTTGACGAGCTCAAAAACAAGGGCATCGACATTGGCGGGCGCCCGGGCGACCCGGTTTTGGCCGCAGCCGACGGCCGGGTGGTGTATTCGGGCTCGGGTTTGCGCGGCTATGGCAACTTGAGCATCCTCAAGCACAACAATACCTTTTTGACCGCCTACGCGCACAACCAAAGCCTGCTGGTCAAGGAAGACCAGGCCGTCAAGCAAGGCCAAAAAATTGCTGAAATGGGCAGCAGCGACGCAGACCGCGTCAAGCTGCATTTTGAAATTCGCCGCCAGGGCAAACCGGTGGACCCTGCCAAGTACCTGCCGGCGCGTTAAGGCGCTTGGAAGCTGGGCGCCGGGCAGTGTTGCCCCGGGTTCAGCCCTTGCTGCTCTGAATAAACACCTGCAACTGCGCCAGCGTTCCGGTCCAGCCCATGTTCATGGAGGCGTGGGAGGCGTCGAAGGTGGCTTGCTCCAGCGGGTTGGCCGCGTGGGCGCTCCAGTGGACCTGCACGGTGGTCTGGCCGTCGTTTTCTTCAAATTGGACGTTCGAGCGCAGGTGCAGGGGCCAGGTCGGGCTCATCGGGTGACGGCTGGGTTGGCCGTTGGCGTCAGCAAACGAATGCAGCCAGACCAGGCGCTCGGGCGGCTGAATTTCCTAAAAAACTCACAGACCCCACAGCTCGGTGCCGTCCGGGCCTTTCATGCAAAAGTGAAAAGTGCCACCCACGCGCAGGTCCATACGGGCGTGCGACACGCTCACGCCGGCGGGACCGAACCACTGCTTGAGCAGCGCCGGGTCGCTCCAGAGTTCAAACATCCGGGCCTGCGAGCAGGCGTAGGTCTGGGAGATCACGAAGTCCGGGTGCATTTCTTTGCCTCAGGCCACTTCGGCAATCAGCTCGATTTCTACGCAGGCGCCCATGGGAATCTGGGCCACGCCAAAGGCGCTACGTGCGTGTGATCCGGCGGCCCCGAAGACTTCGCCAAACAGCTCGCTGGCCCCATTGGTGACCAGGTGCTGCTCGGTGAAGTCGCCGGTGGAGTTCACCAGGCTCATCAGCTTGACGATGCGCCTGACGTGGCTCAGGTCTTTGCCCGTGGCGACGAGTGCGGCGTGCAGCGTGCCCATCAGGTCAATCGCAATCGCGCGTGCAGCCAGCTTGCCTTCGGCCGTGTCCAGGGTCTTGCCGAGTTGACCGACCCAAGGCTTGCCGTCGCGGCGGGCGATGTGGCCGCTCAAAAAAATCAGATTGCCGGTTTGCACAAAGGGCACATAGGCGGCCGCTGGCGTGCTCACAGGGGGCAGGGTGATGCCCAAGGCGTCGAGTTTGGCGTAGGGGCTGAGGGTGTTGCTGGTCATGGGGTCTCCTTGAAAAAAGGCGCGCTTGAATCGGTGACGGCGGGCGCTGACGGGGTCGGCGGCGCACCGAGGGTGGTGGATTCTAGCCACCGCCCCGACCTCGTCTGACATTTTTTTCGAGGATTCAGACACCGGACATGCTCTGCGGCCCTTGGGAGCGCGGCCGGCTTGTCGCAGCAGCCGCGCCTGACCCGTGTGGGACAATCGCTCCCCTTGCGGCACTGCAAAAAAAACAGTGTTTGCCGGCTTTTATTAATTCACCGTTCACTCGTTTTACATGCAAAAAATCATTCGCCAGATCGCGGCGGAAATCAAGGTTCACGAACATCAAGTCAAGGCGGCCGTTGAGCTGCTTGACGGCGGCGCTACCGTTCCTTTTGTCGCCCGCTACCGCAAAGAGGCCACTGGCGGGCTGGACGACATCCAGCTGCGTGAACTTGACCACCGGCTGGCCTATTTGCGTGAACTCGAGGAGCGTCGCGAGACCGTGCTCAAGAGCATCCAGGAGCAGGGCAAGCTCAGCGCCGAGCTGCGCGCAGCCATCGAATCGGCCACCACCAAGCAGGACCTCGAAGACCTGTACCTGCCTTACAAACCCAAGCGCCGCACCAAGGGTCAGATCGCCCGCGAAGCCGGTATCGAGCCGCTGGCTGACCTGCTGTTTGCCGAGCCCGCCCGGGTGCCGGTGGACGAAGCCGCCGCCTATGTCAAGGCCGACAAAAACGAAAGCGGTGACGACTTCACCACTGTGCAGGCGGTGCTCGACGGCGTGCGCGACATCCTCAGCGAGCGCTGGGCCGAAGATGCGCCGCTGGTTCAATCGCTGCGCGCCTGGCTCTGGAGCGACGGGCTGTTCTCGTCCAAGCTGGTGACCGGCAAGGATGAAAACAACGCCGACAACAGCAAGTTCCGCGACTACTTCGATTACGACGAGCCGATCGGGCGCGTGCCATCGCACCGGGCGCTGGCGGTGTTTCGCGGCCGCGGGCTTGAAATTCTGGACGCCAAGCTGCTCTTGCCCGTCCCAGTGGTCGCCGGCCAGCCCAGCGTGGCCGAAGGGAAAATTGCGCTGCATCTGGGCTGGAGCCATCAGGCTCGCCCCGCCGATGACCTGATCCGCAAGTGCGTGGCCTGGACCTGGCGCGTCAAGCTCAGCTTGTCGATTGAGCGCGATCTTTTCACCCGCCTGCGCGAGGACGCAGAGAAGGTCGCCATCAAGGTCTTTGCCGATAATTTGCGCGACCTGCTGCTGGCCGCACCGGCCGGCCCGCGC
>CAIMVC010000354.1 GCA_903844825.1 uncultured Burkholderiales bacterium
GCAATTGCAGCTGCGGACGACGGCGAGCATGCGTGCACTGTTCGTCTGCTGGTACTCCAATTGCGACAACGTGGTTTTTCCGCCGTCCGTGGGCCAACTAGAGGGCGCCGATAACCGCTTGGTTCTCGGCGCTGCGCATGTTCAACTGGCCTTTACACCGGAGGTGATGCAGTCAACCCTGGCATTGCTGGAGTCCCCTGAGTCTGTGCGCCGCTAGGGCGCTCCGCCTCGCACTGAGTGACGGCGCCCGTAAGCCGAAAAGCGACAGTTCCCCCTTTAGTCGGCTATTTCGGCAGGAGTTGGGGGAAACCCTTATATTCAGTGGATGACCAGAGCACGGGAGTTCATCAATGCTACCTACGCGGCTGGCCGGGAGTTTCTTCGGCCAGCGCAGGCGTCATGCGAGTCTGGCGCGGCTGTTTCGTCGACGATCGTGCCTATTCGATCCGTGGGCAGTGGGCACAGCGCACGTATCAGCCAGCATTTGCTGCAACTTAGCCCCGGCGATCGCTACCTGCGCTTCGGCTACGCTGCCAGCGATGAGCAAATATTGCGTTATGTCGAAGGCTTGAAGTTCGAACGTGACGAGGTCTTCGGAATCTTCAGTCGTCATCTGGAACTTCTCGCGGTGGCGCACCTGGCTTTTTCAGTTGATCCGGGCTATGCGAGCTGCTCGGAGTTTGGCGTGTCGGTGGCGTCCCACGCGCGTGGGCGTGGCTACGGCGCGCGTCTGTTTGACCGGGCCGTGATGCATGCGCGTAATGAGGGCGTCACCATGATGTTTATTCATGCGCTTAGTCAAAACACCGTCATGCTCAACATTGCGCGCAAGGCAGGGGCCACCGTGGAGCGCGACGGCTCTGAAAGCGAAGCTTATCTTCGCCTGCAACCAGCCGACATCGACTCTCGGCTGACCGAGTTTTTGGAGGAAAGCATGGCTCAAACCGACTACCGCCTGAAGGTGCAGGCCAAGCAGTTCTGGCGCTTTTTGAGCATCTTGCAAGAAGTCAGGCGTGGCGTGCGGGATGCCAGAGACCGCACGCCGATGTGAGCGAGCTTGATGCACCGGCGGGGCGCGATTCGAACGGTCAAGGTTTTCAGCTATCCTTGACCGCTTAGAAACTACCGAACACCCCACGTGTCCGATGCCCCCCCCAGTCGATCTTCCAAGACGGAAGACAAGCGCGGCTTTTTACAAAAGCTCGCTGAAATGCTCCACCCCGGCCCCGACTCCAAGGATGAGTTGATTGAAACCCTGGTGGAAGCCCAGGACAATGACGTCATTGGCGCCCAAAGCCGTGAAATGCTCGAAGGCGTGATCCGCATGGCGGACATGACCGCCGGCGATGTCATGGTGGCTGCGCCCCGCATGGATGTCATCAACATTGAGGCGCCGTTCGACGAGTTGCTGCACCTGGTGATTGATACAGCCCATTCGCGCTTTCCGGTCTACGAGCGCGAGAAAGAGAACATTCTGGGCATTTTGATGGCCAAGGATCTCCTGAAGCTGCAGCGCGCGCCCGAGCTCAATATCCGGGCGTTATTGCGGCCGGCCGTCTTCGTGCCGGAAAGTAAGGGCCTGAACGATCTCTTGCGCGAATTTCGCGGCAACCGCAATCATCTGGCCATCGTGATCGACGAATTCGGCCGCGTCGCAGGACTGATCACCATTGAAGACGTGCTTGAGCAAATCGTCGGCGAAATCGAGGACGAGTTTGATATCGCAGAAGACGAGGGCGATATCTTCGGCTTGAGTGACCGCACCTACCGCGTCAGCGGCGACACCTCGATCGAGCGCGTCAACGAGTCCTTTGCGGTCGCGCTACCGGAGTCCGACTTCGAAACAATCGGCGGCCTGGTCGCCCACGAAATGGGCCATGTCCCCAAGCGCGGCGAAAGTCTGGTGCTGGCGGGGCTTCGTTTCGTGGTGCTGCACACCAAGGGCGGTGCTGTGCGCTGGTTCAAGGTATCTCCCGATGGCCTCTAGCCCGGGCGGGTGTCCACAGGCCTGCGTAGCAGGGCGGGTTGCTAGTCATCGAGCACGCCGGGCCGTTGGCTGAGTCGTGGCATTGCTGACCTTGACCGGGCGCCTCGGCTCGACACTCCGGCCAGGCTTGCAAGTTGGGCAGGTGGTTTTGATGCTGATCGCTGGGTATGCCCATGCCGTCAGCTTGGCCTGGCCCTTCGCGTGGGGGCTGACCCCCGGACGGACCCTGGGCGGCCTGCAGTTGCTGGCCCTGGCTATGCTGGTCTGGCAACTGGGGCGCTGCAACCGGGCCGCGCAGGGGGCCTGGCTGGCCTGGCTGTTCGCCCTGGCTATGCTCGGCGGCACTTTCTGGTGGTTGTTCATCTCGATGCATCTTTACGGTGGGCTGGTCGCCCCCCTCGCCGCCCTGGCGGTGCTGGCGCTCGCCGCTTTCCTAGCGCTGTATTACGCGGCGGCGGGGGCTCTCTTTGTGGCTTGGCGACCGACAGGCGCCTGGGCCCAGGCCTGGCTGCTGGCCGCTCTTTGGCTGCTCGCGGAGGTAATGCGTGTCAGCTTGTTTACCGGCTTTCCATGGGGCGAAGGCGGGTATGCCCACGTGGATGGATGGGGCAGGACGCTGGCGTCCACCATCGGCGTTCATGGCTTGACCTGGCTGGCCGCTTTCAGTTCAGCGCTGGTCGTTTGCACGTCGCAAGACTCGCGGACCCGGCGCCGTTGGGGAGTTGCGGCGGCGACGGTTGCAGCTGCCATAGCGCTGATGTGGTTGCCTATTGACCGGCCGACCGGGGCGAGTCGCCCGGCGCTGGCCTTGACGCTGGTGCAAGGCAATATCGCGCAAGACGAAAAATTCCAGCCCGGCTCCGGCGTGGTCGACGCCCTGAACTTTTATGGCGAACAACTTGCTGCGGTCCAGACTGCGCTGGTTGTGTTGCCGGAAACGGCCATTCCCATGCTGCCCGATCAGTTGCCCGCAGCGTATT
Organism: uncultured Burkholderiales bacterium; assembly: GCA_903844825.1. Lineage (GTDB taxonomy): Bacteria > Pseudomonadota > Gammaproteobacteria > Burkholderiales > Burkholderiaceae_C > Polaromonas. The sequence goes on from CAIMVC010000354.1 coordinate 2,968, forward strand.
GGGCCAGCTTGCAGGCGCGGTTTGCCACAGGCGGGCAGGCGGCACTGATCGGCATTCCATTGGGATCCGCTCAAGAGGGTTACACCAACTCGGTACTCGGCCTGCGGCCAGCGCAGGCACCCTACCGGTATGACAAGCATCATCTGGTGCCGTTTGGGGAGTTCATCCCGCCGCTGTTCAGATGGTTTACCGAGCTGCTTCACATCCCTCTCGGTGACTTCAACCGTGGCGCTGTGGGTCAGCCGTCGCTCGCCTGGATGGGCGAGCGTCTGGCGCCGAATATTTGCTATGAAGACCTGTTCGGCGAGGAGTTGGGCGCCCGCTTTCGCGACCCGGCCAGCGCGCCCACCATGTTTGTCAACCTCAGCAATATTGGGTGGTTTGGCAACACGGTGGCGATTGACCAGCACTTGCACATCTCGCGCATGCGCGCTCTGGAGTTCGCGCGGCCCATGATCCGCGCCACCAACACTGGCGCCACGGTGGTGATCAACGCACAAGGCGAGGTCACGCATTCGTTGCCCCGGCACACCCGTGGGGTGCTGCAGGCCGAGGCACAAGGCTCCGAGCACATGACGACCTATGCGCGCTGGGTGTCAAGCTGGGGACTGGCGCCTTGGTGGTTGCTGGGTCTGGCGAGCCTGATGGCCGCCTGGCTGGCCGCACGCCGCAGGCGCATGACGTGTCAGAGTGTCTGAAATCGTGACGGTTACTGCCGCGTAAAATAGGGAGTTTGGCGCAAACTTACGCCGCCGTCCGCTTTCAGCGCGTCTGCCCGCGCGGGGGCAGCTCAGACCTTTTAGCCTTCCTATGCTCACTTTCCAGCAAATTATCTTGACACTGCAGTCCTACTGGGCTGACCAGGGCTGTGCCTTGTTGCAGCCCTACGACATGGAGGTCGGTGCGGGTACGTCCCACACCGCCACCTTCCTCCGGGCGCTGGGCCCCGAGCCCTGGAAAGCGGCTTACGTGCAACCCAGTCGCCGTCCCAAGGATGGCCGCTATGGAGAAAACCCGAATCGGCTGCAGCACTACTACCAATACCAGGTGGTCTTGAAGCCCGCGCCCAGCAACATCCTGGAGTTGTACCTGGGATCGCTCGAAGCCTTGGGCTTTGATTTGAAAAAGAACGACATCCGCTTTGTTGAAGACGACTGGGAAAACCCAACGCTTGGCGCCTGGGGCCTGGGCTGGGAAGTTTGGTTAAACGGTATGGAAGTCACGCAGTTCACTTACTTCCAGCAAGTTGGCGGCATTGACTGCCGCCCCATCACCGGCGAGATCACCTACGGCTTGGAGCGCCTAGCCATGTACCTGCAGGGCGTGGACAACGTGTACAACCTGAAGTGGACCGACACCCTGAGCTATGGCGACGTGTACCTGCAAAACGAGCAGGAACAGTCAGCTTACAACTTTGAGCATTCGGACGCGGACTTCTTGTTCATTGCTTTTGGCGCGCATGAAAAGCAGGCGCAAAACCTGATCGTTCAGCAGTTGGCCCTGCCCGCCTACGAGCAGGTGCTCAAAGCCGCACACACTTTTAATCTGCTCGACGCGCGCGGCGCGATCAGCGTGACCGAGCGCGCCGCCTACATCGGCCGCATTCGCAATCTGGCCCGCAGTGTGGCGCAGAGTTATTACGACAGCCGCGAACGTCTGGGTTTCCCGATGGCCCCGCGCGAATGGGTTGCCCAGATGCCCAAGAAAGCCGCGTGAGAAAGCCAGCCATGCCGATACAAAACCTACTCGTTGAACTTTTTGTGGAAGAGCTGCCGCCCAAGGCGCTCAAGAAACTGGGTGAATCTTTTGCGAACACCCTGATCGAGCAACTGCGCGCCCAAGGATTGGCTTCGGCCGAGTCACGCGTCAGCGCCTTTGCCTCACCTCGCCGCCTGGCCGCACATGTGACGGCGGTGGCCGCGCAAGCGGCCGACAAGTCCGTGCAGCAAAAGCTCATGCCCGTGGCTGTGGGCCTGGACTCGAATGGCAACGCCAGCCCCGCCTTGCTCAAAAAACTGCAGGCCCTGGGCGCGGACCTGAGCGATCCGGCCGCCGCTGTGGCAGCGCTCAAGCGCGCGCCCGACGGCAAGGCCGAAGCCCTGTTTTATGACAGCGTAGTCAAAGGCGCTTCGCTGCAAGCGGGGCTGCAAAAAGCCCTGGAAGAAGCGCTGGCCAGGTTGCCGATCCCCAAGGTCATGCAGTACCAACTGGAGTCCGACTGCGGCATCGAGAACTTTTTGCCCGGCTGGACCAGCGTGAACTTTGTGCGCCCCGCACACAGCCTGATCGCACTGCACGGCAGCACGGTGGTGCCTGTCAAGGTGCTGGGTCTGATGGCGGGCAATAGCACGCAAGGCCATCGCTTTGAAGCGAAGGTCTCGCCCGTGGTCCTGGGCCATGCGGACCACTACGCCGACGCGCTCAGAAACGACGGCTCGGTCATCGCCAGCTTTGCCGAGCGCCGCGCAGGCATTGAGCGGCAGCTGCAAGCCGCGGCAGCAAAAGTCGGCGGCGGCGTGCGCCCCATTGAAGACGAGGCTTTGCTGGACGAAGTCACTGCCCTGGTCGAGCGACCCAATGTGCTGATCTGCGAATTTGAAAAGCAGTTCTTGGACGTGCCGCAAGAGTGCCTGATTCTCACCATGAAGGCGAACCAAAAATACTTCCCGCTGCTTGACGCGGCGGGCAAGCTGACGCATCAGTTTTTGGTGGTCAGCAACATCAGCCCCGATGACGCGTCTGCTGTGATTCAGGGTAACGAGCGCGTGGTGCGCCCGCGCCTGGCCGATGCCAAATTCTTCTTCGACCAGGACCGTAAAAAAACGCTCGAGTCGCGCGTTGAAGGCCTGTCCAAAGTGGTGTACCACAACAAGCTGGGCACGCAAGGCGAGCGCATGGTGCGTGTCTGCGCTATCGCTAGCGCGATTGGCCTGCAGCTCGGTGGGGAGCCGCTCGCGCAGCAGGCCGAGTTGGCAGCAAGACTTGCCAAAACCGATTTGTTGACCGACATGGTTGGCGAATTCCCAGAGTTGCAAGGCATCATGGGCACCTACTACGCCAAGAACGACGGCCTGAGTGATGCGGTAGCCAACGCTATTGGTGACCACTACCGCCCGCGTTTTGCGGGTGACGAGTTGCCCAGCAACAAAGTGGGTGTCGTGGTGGCGCTGGCTGACAAGTTGGAGACTTTGGTTGGCATGTTCGGCATCGGTAATGTGCCCACGGGTGACAAGGACCCGTTTGCGCTGCGCCGCCATGCGTTGGGTGTGATCCGCCTCTTGATCGAAAAAGAGCTGCCACTAAAACTCGACTGGCTCATTGATCATGCCTTCGCGGCATTTCCGCCGGGCATGTTGGTCGATGCACACACCGATTTAGAGACCTTTGTCTTCGAGCGCCTGTCCGGCGTGATGCGTGACCAGAGTTTCAGTACCGCCGAAGTGGACGCCGTTATGTGCATGCGGCCTGTCAATCTCGGGCAGGTCCCCAAGCAACTCGAAGCCGTGCGCGCCTTCGCCGTCCTGCCCGAAAGCCCTGCGCTGGCGGCTGCCAACAAGCGCATCGGCAACATCTTGAAAAAAGCCGGTGAGGTGGATGCCCACGTGAACGCCGCGCTGTTGCAAGAAGACGCCGAGAAAAACCTCTACGTCGCGATGCAAAAGCTGTTGCCCGAATCCGAGGCGCAATTCAAGGCGGGCGACTACACCGCCAGCCTGCAGACGCTGGCCACTTTGCGCGCGCCGGTGGATGCCTTCTTTGAGGATGTGATGGTCAATGCCGAAGAAATGGACTTGCGCCTGAACCGCCAGGGCCTGCTCAAGTCCTTGCATGCGGCCATGAACCGTGTGGCAGACCTCTCGCGGCTGGCTTGAACCCCATGCATGAACGCAGCGCCATGAAGTTGCTCGTGCTTGATCGCGACGGCACGATCAACCGCGACAGCGATGATTACGTCAAATCGCCTGACGAATGGATCGCGCTGCCGGGCGCGCTGGAGGCGATTGCCCGGCTCAACCACGACGGCTGGCATGTGGTGGTCGCGTCCAATCAGTCGGGGCTGGGGCGGGGTTTGTTTGATGTCGCAGCGCTCAATGCCATGCACGCCAAAATGCACAAGGAACTGGCGGCCGTGGGCGGGCGGATCGACGCCGTCTTTTATTGCCCGCACAGCCCTGATGAGCAATGCACCTGCCGCAAGCCGCTGCCGGGCCTGTTCGAGCAGATTGGCCAGCGTTTTGGCGTACCGCTCAAGGGCGTGCCAGCCTGCGGCGACTCTTTGCGTGACTTGGTGGCGAGCGCCGCTGTGGGTTGCGCGCCGCATCTGGTCCGTTCGGGCAAGTCGGCATCCTTGCGGGAGGGTGAGGTGCTGGATGGTTTGCCACCGGGAACGCAGGTGCATGCCGACCTCGCGGCTTTCGCAGACTTCTTGATCGAGAGCGGTGCCCAGGCGTCCAGCACGCCGGCCTCCTAGGTTTGCGTTCCTTTTTTCGAGACCTTCATGAACTTCATCCGCTCTGTCCTGCATCTGCTCGTGATGGGTGTCACGGTCGTCCCCTGGGCGCTGGCCGTATTGGTGGCGGCGCCGCTGCTGAGCAGCACGCAGATTTACTGGATGTGTGTGGGCTGGCTTCGTCTGGCGGTAAGCAGCGGCACGCTAATCCTGGGGATCGAAAATCGCGTGACGGGGATGGAAAACCTGCCTGTGGGTGAGACCAGCGCCGCGGTCTTGCTGCTCAAGCACCAGAGCACCTGGGAGACCTTTTGCATGCCCACGCTGATGCCCCACCCACTGGCCTATGTGTTCAAAAAAGAACTCTTGCGTGTGCCCTTTTTCGGTTGGGCCATGGGCCGCATGGACATGATTCACATTGACCGCAGCAAGCGCAACGAAGCTTTTTCAAAAGTGGTGCAGCAAGGCCGCCGGCTGATGGGGCAAGGCGTATGGGTCATCATGTTTCCCGAAGGCACCCGCATCGCACGCGGTCAGCAGGGCGTCTACAAGTCGGGCGGTACCCGTCTGGCGATTGAAACCGGCGCGCCGGTGATCCCGGTGGCGGTCACCTCGGCCAAGTGCTGGCCGCGCAAGGCCTTTATCAAAAGGCCGGGGGTGGTGGACATCTCCATTGGCAAGCCGATCAGCAGCGTAGGCCGAAAGCCCGACGAGCTGATGCGGGAGGTGCAAGCCTGGATCGAGGCCGAAATGCGGCGGCTCGACCCCGAGGCCTACCCGACCGAGGGGGAAAAGCCTCCCCAAAGTTCCGTGTGAGGACGGTAAAGGGCCGCCTGGCGGTGGCCGTGTGGTCGCGGGTGCTGGCCCGCTAAACTCCCATGATGCGAGGACTTTTGCAGTTCACCCTGGACCTGTTTTCATCGGAGCCGGCGGCGCCGCTGACCCCGGCCCGGCCCCCATCACCGCCACGAATGCGCACGAGAAAGGCTGCGCCACCGCCACCGCCTGGTGCGCCGGGGCTTGCTTTCGTTGACCTCTCCCCTCAGGCTCCCCTTGTTGCACCCCTTGTTACGCCCGTCTCGCCGGCGCCGAGGATGCCGTCCGGCAGCCTGCCCGAGCAGACCTTGACCCAGGCGCTGACGCCCGCAAGTTTTCGTCATCCGCAGGCCACACGTGAAGCACTATTGTCCGGGGTCGTGGTGGCCTATGCCTTCAGGCGTGGCAAACGGCGGACCATCGGCTTTTCGGTCGGCCCCGAAGGTTTGGCTGTCAGTGCCCCGAAATGGGTGCCGTTGACCGAAGTCGACAAGTCGGTACAAGAAAAATCCGGCTGGATTCTCAAAAAGCTGCAGGAAAGCCGCGACCGCCATCACCGCCTGCAAGCCGCGCAGCTGGAGTGGAAAGACGGTGCCCTCATCGCCTTCCTGGGTGGTCATATCACGCTGGTGCTTGATCCGGGCCATCACTTTTCATCGGCGGGTGCGCAGCTGCTCGCCTCGGCGGACGGAGCAGGCCCGCCGACCTTGCGGCTGGGACTGCCGCACAGCGCCTCACGCGAACAAATCCGGGACGCGACCCAGGCCTGGCTGATGCGGCAGGCGCAACAATTGTTCAAGCAGCGGCTCGACCATTTTGCGCCGCAGCTTGGAGTGCAATGGCGCCGGCTCAGCCTGAGCAGCGCCGGCACCCGCTGGGGCAGCGCCAGTGCCGACGGATCGATTCGCCTGAACTGGCGCCTGATCCATTTTCGCGAGCCCGTCATCGACTATGTGGTTGTCCATGAACTCAGTCATTTGCGGGTGATGGACCACAGCCCGCGCTTTTGGGACACGGTGCGCACCATCGTGCCTGACTACGCCGAGCTGCGCGGTCAACTCAAGGACGAGCCTATTCCGCGCTGGTGACGTCGGTGGCGCCCGAACTGGCGCGGGCGGACAAACGCTTAACTATCTTTAATAACTTCGGCGCCATCCCCTCATAGACTTTCACCTATGTTGTTCAACCCTTCCAGGTGATTGCCATGAGTGCTCGTCAAATTCTTGTCGTCGAAGACAATCCAGATCTTCTGGAGCTGACCGTCATGGCGCTGGAGGGTTTTGGCCCCAAAGCCGACATTGTGGTGGCCCGCGACGGCGCCGAGGCGCTGGATTACCTCTGGGGCATTGGTTCGTACCGGGGCCGCGACACGCACGAGCAGCCGGCCTTTGTCATGCTCGACATGCAACTGCCCAAGCTCTCCGGGCTGGAGGTGTTGCGTAACGTGCGCAAAAATCCGCTCACGGCCCTGCTGCCGGTGGTGATGCTCACCTCTTCAAACGAGCCAGCCGACATGACCGCCTGCTACCAAAGCGGTGCCAATGGCTTTGTTTGCAAGCCGGTCGAGTTTGGCAAGTTCACGGAAAAACTCAAACGCATGCAGGCTTACTGGCTGGACGTCAACGAGTCCGTCGCCAGCGCCTGAATCCGCCCTGCCGGGGGGCGGCTCTATGCTGCAGCTGCCAGTAAGGCTTCGGGATGCTGCAGCTTGAAGCTACAGGCAAGTCAGGTCAGGCTGAACCGATAAACCCCCTGCTCCGTCAGGGTCCGTTTGAGCTTTCCTTCAAACCACAACAAGTGCAGGTGCGCAATGGCCTCGCCCATGGCGAAGGTGGTCTGGTGTGGGTCCAGCGGTCGCTTGAACATGATGGGCAGAATGTCTGCGCCGCTGCAAGGCTGCTCGGCGCAGGCGGCCATGACCTCTTCGAGCCGATCCCTGTGGTGTGCATGCAACTGCCCGACGCGAATCTGCAGCCCTTCAAAGGGCTTGCCGTGGGATGGCAGGACCAGGCAAGCCGGGTCCAGCGTCAGAAATTTATCGATCGAGGTCAGGAAAAGTGCCAGCGGATCGGATTCGGGCTCGGCTTCGTAAACACTGATGTTGGTCGAAATCCTCGGCAGCATCATGTCTCCGCCGATCAGCAAAGGCGCCGCCAGCGCCTCATCATCACAGTACAGCGCGATATGCTCGGGCGCGTGTCCGTAGCCGCTGATGCAGGTCCAGGTGCGACCGCCGATAGTGAGTTTGTGCTGGTCCATCAGGCGTCTATAGCCCGATGGAAGCGATGGCACCAGGCTGCGAAAGTTACTGGTCCGGCCACGAAGTTTGGTCAGCAGGTCGGTATCGCTCAAACCGTGTGCGGCGAAAAAATCTGCGGCTGCTGGGCCGCCAAAACTACCACTGCCCAATAAGGAAACCTTCGCGGCCAGGTAGTCGGTCGCGCTGATCCACAGCTGCGCGTCCCAGCGCTGGCAAAGCCAGTCGGCCAGGCCGATGTGGTCAGGGTGCATGTGGGTGGCGATGACCCGCAGAACGGGAAGGCCGTCGAGTTGCGTTGCAAAGATCGATTCCCATTGCACCTTGGACTCGGGCGCGCTGACGCCGCAGTCCACCACCGTCCAGCCGGGCCGCCCGTCGACCTCATCGCGGAGCAGCCATAAGTTGATGTGGTCGAGCACGAACGGCAGCGCCATCCTGATCCAGCGGACGCCGGGAGCCAGTTCCAGCGACTCGCCTGGCGCGGGGAGCTGGTCACCAAGAGGGTAGTGCAGCTGTTGTTCGAGTAGGTTCATGGATGGGGTAGAGTTCTGCGTTATATTCGGCACCGAAATTGACGCTTACGTAAACGTCAACTGTGCATTGTAGGAACAGTCCGGCGCGCAGCCTGTCGCCCCGGGCAATTGCCCGCAGCAGTGCTGCCGCCAACTTCACGACGAGCCATGGCCATCACCTACACCATCCGCGACCTTGCCAAAGAGTTTGACCTGACCACCCGGGCCATGCGCTTTTACGAAGACATGGGGTTGCTGCAGCCACAGCGTGCTGGCCCAGGCGGGCGTATCCGTATCTACACCGCCCGCGACCGGACCCGGCTCAAGCTCACGCTGCGCGCCAAGCGCCTGGGCTTGAGCCTGAGCGAGGCCAAGGAGATCATTGACTCCTATGAAAGCCCGCGCGATACCGTGCCGCAGCTCAAAAAATTCCTGGTGATCCTGGCCGGCCACAGGCGCCAGCTTGACGAGCAAATGTCCGACCTGCAGGCCAATCTTGAAGAGATCAAGGTGCATGAAAAGGAGGCGCGGGCCCTGCTTTTGAAGGTGGAAAAAGAGCAAAGCGGGGCATAATTGACGTTTACGTAAACGTCAATCAGAAGGCCGCCTCGACATGACCTCCGCTCAGACCCCCGCTTCCAGCGCGCCGATGGCGCCTGACGAACTTTTTCGACGCGTCGAAGCCAGTTTTTTGCGTCAGGGCATGATGCAACAGCTGGGTGTTCGCCTGCTGCGCGTCGAGCCCGGCCTGTGCGAACTGGCCATGCCGTACTCCGACCGGGTCACCCAGCAGCAAGGCGGGTTTCATGGCGGCGCCATGGGCGCGCTCGCCGATATCGCGGGCGGCTACGCCGCACTGACCATGGCGCCTGAGGGCATGGAAGTCACCACCGTGGAGTACAAGATCAACTTTCTTGCCTCCTTCCAGGGGGGGGAGTTGCGCGCAGTTGGGCGAGTCCTCAAAGCCGGCAAGCGCATCATCGTCACCACCGCTGAAGTCGTGCACCATGCGGCGGGCAAGATCAGCACCTGCGCTTTGATGCAGCAAACGCTGGTGCCGGTCGCCAAGACTTATTAATACCCATCAGAAAGCCCTTGCCATGAACCTCCCAGGCCTGAACTTCCAACTCGGCGAAGACATTGACGCGCTGCGCGACGCGGTGCGCGAATTTGCCGAGATTGAAATCGCACCGCGCGCTGCCGAGATCGACCGCAGCGATCAATTTCCCATGGACCTGTGGCAAAAAATGGGTGCCCTGGGGGTGCTGGGCATCACCGTGAGCGAAGAATACGGCGGCGCTAACATGGGCTACCTGGCGCACATGATCGCCATGGAAGAGATCAGCCGCGCCAGCGCCTCGGTCGGTTTGTCCTACGGCGCGCACAGTAACTTGTGCGTCAACCAGATCAAGCGCAACGGCACCGAGGCGCAGCGCCAGAAGTACCTGCCCAAGCTGATCTCTGGCGAGCATGTGGGGGCGCTGGCCATGAGCGAGCCGGGTGCTGGCAGCGATGTCCTCTCCATGAAGCTCAAGGCCGAGGAGCGGGGCGGCTATTACGTGCTCAACGGCAGCAAGATGTGGATCACCAACGGCCCCGATGCCGACACGCTGGTGGTCTACGCCAAGACCGAGCCCGAGTTAGGCGCGCGCGGCGTCACCGCCTTCCTGATCGAAAAAGGCATGAAGGGCTTTTCCATCGCGCAAAAGCTCGACAAGCTGGGCATGCGCGGCAGCCATACCGGTGAGTTGGTGTTTCACAACGTCGAGGTGCCCGAGCAGAACGTTCTCGGTGCCCTCAACGGCGGCGCCAAAGTGCTCATGAGCGGCCTTGACTACGAGCGTGCCGTGCTCACCGGCGGCCCGCTTGGCATCATGCAGTCCGTGATGGACAGCGTCATCCCCTACATTCACGACCGCAAGCAGTTCGGCCAGAGCATCGGTGAGTTTCAGCTAATTCAGGGCAAAGTCGCTGACATGTACACCGTGCTGCAAGCGGGTCGGTCATTTGCCTACACCGTGGCCAAAAACCTGGACATGCTCGGTACCGAGCATGTGCGTCAGGTCCGCAAGGACTGCGCCTCGGTTATTTTGTGGTGTGCCGAGAAAGCCACCTGGATGGCAGGCGAGGGCGTGCAGATCTTTGGCGGCAACGGGTACATCAATGACTACCCGCTGGGCCGCCTCTGGCGTGACGCCAAGCTCTATGAAATCGGCGCGGGCACCAGCGAGATACGGCGCATGCTGATTGGTCGTGAGCTGTTCGCCGAGACCCTGTAAGGCCATGTGACATCGATAAAAATAGCCGCATGACCACTACTATTTCAGACCTCTTTAGCCACAACCGCGCCTGGGCTGCCCAGATGGAGCGCGAGCGGCCCGGTTTTTTCACCAACCTCAGGAGCCAGCAGTCACCCAAGTACATGTGGATTGGCTGCTCTGACAGTCGCGTTCCGGCCAACCAGATCACTGGGCTGGAGCCGGGCGAGGTCTTCGTACACCGCAACGTAGCCAATGTGGTGGTGCATTCCGACCTGAACGCCTTGTCGACCATCCAGTTCGCGGTCGAGCGCCTGAAAGTCGAGCATGTGATGGTGGTCGGGCATTACGGCTGCTCGGGTGTCAGGGCGGCGCTGGAGGGCGCGCGCATCGGCTTGGCCGACAACTGGCTGCGCCACATCCAGGACGTGCGTGATCGCCACCGCAGTGTGCTCGACGCCGTACCCGAGGATTGGCGCAACGACGCACTGGTCGAGCTCAATGTGATCGAGCAGGTGATGAACGTCGCGCAGTCCACCGTGCTCCAGGACGCCTGGCTGCGCGGTCAAAAAGTCACCTTGCATGGCTGGGTCTATGGTGTGCATGACGGACTGTTGCAGGACATGCAGCTGTCAGTGGCGGCCAACGAAGGGCTGGACGCCCTTTACCGGGCAGCCATCGCTCGCACGGCGACTGCCACGCGCACCTGAGCCACTTTTTGAGGACCTGCCATGTTCCCCCAGCGCCTGGATTCGAGCATCGCCTACGACATCGGCAAGGCGATGATGGACGGCTTTAACCGTCACTACGAACTCTTTCGCAGCGAGTCAGCGCGCGCCAAGCACCGTTTTGAAGTGGCCGACTGGCACGGCCAGCAGCGCGCCCAGCGCGAACGCATTGAGTTTTACGACTTGCGCGTGCGCGAGGCCTCGCTGCGACTCGAGCGCGAATTCAAGGCGGGCGAGCAGACGATGGAGGTCTGGCACCAGGTCAAGCTCCACTACATCGGCCTGCTGGTCAACCACCATCAGCCCGAACTGGCGGAAACTTTTTTCAACTCGGTCACCACCAAGATCCTGCACCGCAGTTATTTTCAAAACGACTTCATCTTTGTTCGCCCGGCGGTCAGCACCGAGTACATCGAAAACGATGAGCCCACGGCCGAGCCAACCTACCGCGCCTACTACCCCACGCGCGAGAACATGGTGCAGACACTCGTGCAAATGGTCACAGACTTTGACCTGCGCCGGGACTTTGAAGACATCGAGCGCGACGCCGGTTTTGTGGCGGCAGCTGTCAAGGCCAGACTGGGCGAGGCCAAGCTGCGCGCCAACTTTCAATTGCAGGTGCTGTCCGGCCTGTTCTTTAGAAACAAGGGTGCCTATATCGTCGGCAAACTCATCAACGGTTTTGGTGAGGTGCCGTTTGCGCTCCCCATCTTGTACAAGACCGCCGGCGCGGGCAGCAAGGCACCGGGCCAGCCCGAGGGGGTCGAGCTCGCCGGCGGAGGGGGCTCGGAGCAAACCGGGGACAGGTTGATCATTGATGCCGCACTTTTTGGCGAGGACGACCTGCTGATACTGTTTAGCTTTGCGCGCGCCTACTTCATGGTCGACATGGGCATCCCGTCGGCCTATGTGCAGTTTCTGCGCAGCATGATGCCGCGCATGCCTCGCGCAGAAATCTACAACGCGCTCGGACTGGCCAAGCAGGGCAAGACGCTTTTTTACCGCGACTTTTTGTACCTCCTGCGGCACTCGACCGACTAGTTCCGCATCGCGCCCGGCATCAAGGGCATGGTCATGCTGGTGTTTGACCTGCCCTCGTTTCCATACGTGTTCAAGGTCATCAAGGACTTCTACCCGCCGCCCAAGGACACCTCGCGCGAGCAGATCAAAGGCAAGTATTTGCTGGTCAAACAGCACGATCGGGTGGGCCGCATGGCCGACACGCAGGAGTACAGCGAGGTCGGCTTTCCACGTGAGCGGTTTGACGACGAACTGATCGCCGAGATCCAGAAATTCGCACCCAGCCAGCTCGAAATCAGCGACCGCGACGGGGACGGCAAGGTCGAGGTCATCATCAAGCACGTCTACATCGAGCGCCGCATGATCCCGCTGAACATCTACCTGCAGGAAGCTTTCGACGCGGGTCTTGAAGAGCCCGAGTCCAAGGCGCAGATCGAACGCGCCGTGACCGAGTACGGCAACGCCATCAAGGACCTGGTGGCGGCCAACATTTTCCCCGGTGACATGCTGTGGAAGAACTTCGGCATCACGCGCCACGGCAAGGTGGTGTTTTATGACTACGACGAGATCGAGTACATCACCGACTGTAATTTCCGCCGCGTGCCGCAGCCGCGCAACGAGGAAGAGGAAATGAGCGGGGAGGTCTGGTACAGCGTCGGCCCCAAGGATGTGTTCCCTGAAACCTTTGCCCCCTTTTTGCTGGGCAACAACGCGGTACGCGATGTCTTCATGCGCCACCACGCCGATCTGCTGGACGCGAGTTTCTGGGAGGCGCATCAGGATCGCATCCGCGAAGGCCATGTCTATGACGTCTTTCCGTACGACCCCGAGAGGCGGTTTTCTCTGAAGCTGCCCGAGGCCTGATTCGGTCATCCTCGCTATTTGTCTTTCAAGGAGTTTTTATGTCTGACCCGATCTACATCCTCAGCGCCGCCCGTACCCCCATGGGTGGCTTTCAGAGCGACTTCGCCAGCCTGGCGGCGCACGACCTGGGAGGTGCTGCCATCCGCGCTGCTGTCGAGCGTTCGGGTGTGGCGCCGCACAAAATCGACGAAGTGCTGTTTGGCAACTGCCTGATGGCCGGCCAGGGGCAGGCGCCGGCGCGGCAAGCGGGCTTCAAGGGCGGTTTGCCGGCGTCGACTGGGGCGGTGACCTTGTCCAAGATGTGTGGCTCCGGCATGGAAGCCACGCTGCTGGCGCACGACCAACTGGTGGCTGGCAGCCGCGACGTGATGGTCGCCGGCGGCATGGAGAGCATGACCAACGCGCCGCACCTGCTGCTGAAAGGTCGCAGCGGCATTCGCATCGGCCATGACCGGATTTTTGACCACATGATGCTCGACGGACTCGAGGATGCCTACGAGCCGGGCCGGGCCATGGGCACGTTTGGCGAGCAGTGCGCCGAGCACTACCACTTCAGCCGCGAGGCGCAGGATGCGTTTGCCATCGCCAGCGTGCAGCGCGCCAAGGCCGCCACCGAATCGGGCGCCTTCAAGGCCGAGATCACGCCGGTGCGGGTCAAGACCCGCAGCGGCGAGGTGCTGGTGTCTATCGACGAGGGGCCGGGTAAGGTCAAGCTCGACAAGGTCACCAGCCTCAAGCCCGCCTTCAAGAAGGACGGCACCATCACCGCCGCCTCCAGCTCGTCGATCAATGACGGCGCGGCGGCCCTGGTGCTGGCCCGCGCCAGCACGGCCAAGGCGCTCGGGGCCGAGCCGCTGGCCCGTATCGTCGGCCATGCCACTTTTGCTCAAGCCCCCGAATGGTTCACCACGGCGCCCGTCGGGGCAGTGCAAAAACTGCTGGCCAAGATCGGCTGGACGGTCGCTGATGTAGACCTGTGGGAAGTCAACGAGGCCTTTGCCGTGGTGCCCATGGCGGCCATGAAAGAGCTGGGTATTGGCCACGACATCATCAACGTCAACGGTGGCGCCTGCGCCCTGGGTCACCCCATTGGCGCCAGCGGCGCCCGCATCATCGTCACCTTGCTGTATGCGCTGCAGGCTCGCGGGCTTAAAAAAGGCGTGGCGACCTTGTGCATTGGTGGTGGCGAAGCTACCGCGATGGCCGTTGAGCTGCTCTGACATGAACCGGCGCCACATCAGTTCGGGCTCCAGCTTCGAGGCACTGGCCGGCTACAGCCGGGCGGTGGTTGACGCGCCCTATGTCCACGTCTCGGGGACCACCGGTTTTGACTACGCCAGCATGACGATTGCCGACGATGCGCTGGCGCAAACGCACCAGTGCTTTGCCAATATCTCGGCAGCGCTGGCGTCGGCGGGCTGCTCGCTCGATGACGTTGTGCGTGTGCGCTACCTGCTCACCGATGTGGCCGATTTTGAGCGGCTGGCACCGGTTTTTGGTGCTTACCTGGGCAAGGCCAGGCCGGCCGCCACGGCCATGGTCGTCGGCTTGGTCGATGCCCGCATGAAAATTGAAATCGAAGTCACGGCCAAAAGCCTAAAGGTGGCCTGACCATGTTGCTCAATTCTGATCAGGAGCAGGTACGCGATGCCGTGCGCGCCTTTGCCCAGGAGCAACTCTGGCCGCACGCGGCCCGCTGGGACAAGGCGCACCACTTCCCGGCCGACGTTCATCAAGGCTTGGCCGCGTTGGGGGCTTACGGCATTTGCGTGCCTGAAGAGTTTGGCGGCGCGCAACTCGACTACCTGACGCTGGCGCTGGTTCTCGAGGAAATTGCTGCCGGTGATGGTGGCACCAGCACCGCCATCAGCGTCACCAATTGCCCGGTCAACGCCATCTTGATGCGCTACGGCAGCGCTGCGCAAAAACTCAACTGGCTCACCGCTCTGGCCCGGGGTCAGATGCTGGGAGTTTTTTGTCTGACCGAGCCGCATGTGGGCAGCGACGCGTCAGCCTTGCGAACCACGGCCACACGCGACGCTGACGGCTATGTGCTCAACGGCGTCAAGCAATTCATCACCAGTGGCAAGAATGGCCATCTGGCCATCGTCATCGCGGTGACCGACAAGGCCGCGGGCAAGAAGGGCATGAGTGCCTTCATCGTGCCGACCAGCACACCTGGCTACCAGGTGGCCCGCCTGGAAGACAAGCTCGGTCAGCACAGCAGCGATACCGCGCAAATCAATTTCGACAACTGCCGTATTCCGGCAGACCACCTCATTGGTGCCGAAGGCGAGGGCTACCGCATCGCCTTGTCGGCGCTCGAAGGCGGGCGCATTGGCATCGCGGCGCAGAGCATTGGCATGGCCCGCAGCGCGCTTGACTTTGCAATCAACTACGCCCGCGAGCGCCAGAGCTTTGGCCAGTCGTTGATGAGCCACCAGGCGGTGGGTTTCCGGCTGGCCGATTGCGCCACGCGACTGGAGGCCGCACGGCAGCTGACCTGGCATGCGGCCGCCCTGCGCGACGCGGGACGGCCCTGCCTGAAAGAAGCCGCCATGGCCAAACTCTTTGCCAGTGAGGCGGCCGAGTTCATTTGCAGCGCGGCCATCCAGACGCTGGGAGGCTATGGCTATGTGAGCGACTTTCCGCTCGAGCGGATCTACCGCGACGTGCGCGTGTGCCAGATTTACGAAGGCACCAGCGACATTCAAAAAATCATTATCCAGCGCGCGCTGGCCTGAGGCGGAGTTCGGCACATGCCCATTACCAAAGGTTTTCGCGTGCTGGTCGATGAGGCCATGGCCCAGGTCAAGACCTACAGCGTGGCGCAGGTGCGTGATCGCCTGGGTGACGCCGGCCTGCAGATCGTTGACATCCGCGATCCGCGCGAACTCGAGCGTGGCGGCACCGTGCCTGGCGCCTTGCTGGCACCCCGCGGCATGCTTGAGTTTTGGGTGGACCCAGACTCACCTTATTTCAAGCCCGTGTTCGGCGATGAAGGCAAGGAGTTTGTGTTGTTTTGTGGCGCTGGCTGGCGCAGCGCCCTGGCCGCCAAGGCCTTGCAGGACATGGGCATGACCAATGTGGCCCACATCGACGGCGGCTTTGCCGACTGGACAGCGCAGGGCGCACCGGTGCAAACGCTGGAGGCGCACAGGCAGGCCAGCCGCCAGAGCGCACCGTCTTGAGCGCAGCGGCCCAGCCCTGCCCGTGTGGTCGTGAGTCCGCGCCGCTTCGGCCGCTGGCGTTGGCCAACTGCTGCGGCCGCTTCATGGGCGTGGCCGAGACGCCGGCGCTAGACCCTGAGTCGCTGATGCGCTCGCGCTACAGCGCTTTTGTACTCGAACGCGCCGACTACTTGCTGGCCACCTGGCACCCCCGCACCCGCCCAGCCCAACTTGAATTCGAGCCGGGCGCCCGCTGGCTGGGCTTGGCGGTCAAGCGCCATCAAAGCACTGGCCCGGATGCAGCCGTCGTCGAGTTCGTGGCCCGTTACCGTGTCGGCGGCAAGGCCGTGCGGCTGCACGAGGTCAGTCGCTTTGAGCGCGAGGCGGGGCGCTGGTGGTACTTGGACGGCGAGCAGCGCTGAGCTTGGCTGATGCGCTGCTCGTATCATGGCGGCATGACATTTCAGGCCATTCTTTTTGATTGCGACGGCGTTCTGGTCGACAGTGAGCCGATCACCAACGGCGTCTTGCGGGACATGCTGCAAGAGCAAGGCTGGCGCATGACGCTAGCTCAGTGCATGGATTTTTTTGTTGGCAAGGCCGTCAAGGACGAGCGCACCACCATTGAGGCGCATACCGGACGGCCCTTGACCGAGGCGTGGTTGCAGGCCTTTCGGGAGCGCCGCAATGCGGCCCTTGATCGCCATTTGACGGTGATTCCGGGCGCCCACGATGGCGTGGTCGCCGCCTTTGCGCATGCCGGGGGGCGTATTGCATGTGCGTCGGGCGCCGACCGGTTCAAGGTCGAATTGCAGTTGCAAAAAGTAGGCTTGATGGCGCATTTTGAAGGGCGCATCTTCAGCGGCCATGAAATGTCACGCAGCAAGCCAGCCCCTGACGTGTACCTGGCCGCCGCAGCCCATCTGGCCGTCCCCGCCGAACGTTGTCTGGTGATTGAGGACACCGCCACCGGTGCCCGTGCGGGCCTGTCGGCAGGCGCCACCGTCTGGGGCTACTGCCCGCATGGCGACGGCCGGGCCTTTGCCGACTTGCCCGTGGCCCGGGTATTTCGCCACATGCAGGATTTGCCGGGCCTGTTGCAGGCCCTGGAACATTCAACCTAAATCCGGCAGTTGGCCGCTAGCACCCCCATGACACGTCAAATGAATCAAAGGGTTGCGCACACGGCGCATCTCACCTCCCGGCAGCCCCTAGTTGGCGCCCAACTGCCGGTTTTATCTTCATCCGATGTCTAAGCGCTTGGCTGCAGACCGGGCCGGGGGCATGCCGTGGAACTGAGGCATCTGCGCTATTTCGTCGCCGTGGCAGAAGAAGAGCACATGACGCGCGCCGCCGCCAGGCTGTCGATCCAGCAGCCGCCCTTGAGCCAGCAGATCAAGGCGCTGGAGCAAGAACTGGGGGTGATCTTGTTTACCCGCCTGGGCAAGCGCATAGCGCTCAATGCAGCGGGCAAGTTGTTTCTGAGCGAAGCGCGTGAGATTTTGAACCGCGTTGACGAGGCCCAACAGCGGGTGCGCCGCTTCGATCTCGGCGAAGAAGGCCGCATGCGCGTGGGTTACACCAGTTCGGCTTCTTTGCACGAGCTCACGCCTGCCATCATTCGCGCCTTCCGTGCGACCCATCCGCTGATGTCACTTGAGATCGAGGAAGGTGCTGCGCACGACCTGCTGTGCGCGCTGGAGGAAGAGCGCATTGACGCGGCGTTCGTCCGCTCGCCGGTCACGCATTACGCCACGCTGGAGAGCATCGAGCTGATTCAGGAGCGCATGGTGGCGGCCTTACCCATGCAGCACCCGCTGGCCGTCAGGGCCGGGGAGAGCCTGCGGCTGAGCGAGCTGCGCGATGAGCCGTTTATCTTGTACCGTCAGGTCAATGGATCAGGTATCAAGGAACGGCTGGTCGAGCTCTGCCGCGCCGCCGGCTTTGAGCCCCGTGCGGTCCAGGAAGTGCATCGCATGATTGCCGCGCTGCAACTGGTGGCGGCCGGGTTGGGCATTTCGGTGGTTCCGCAGTCGCTCGCGTCGATCCAGCCCAAGAGCGTGGTCTACCGAGCCTTCGAGCCGCCCGCCACCGTTCCCCTGAACCTGGCCTACCGGCGCCATGCCGATGCGCAAGCTGTCAAACGCTTTGTGTCCTTGTCCAGGGCCTTGTCGACATCCTTCGTCCAGGCTCAGGCCTGAGGCCCGGACCAGCAAATAGCGCCGATCGGCTCTCCGGTGACGCAAGAGCCCGGCAGGGTAAGGCGTCAAGTCAGCCGTGACGGGCGCTGAAACGGTCGCCCCACCTCATCGAAGACGGAGGTGGGGGCCGGGACGAGGTCAGAGCGTGCAAATTTGCCCATTTAATTCATATCTTAAAAGTCTTTGTTTATCATTATTTAGTATTTTCATATATTAATCGTATCGACTAGGATGGCGACCCCCGGTTCAGATTCAGGCACGTGACGCAAGCGCGTGAATGAGCGCCCGGCAAAGACTGGGCACAGTAGTCAACAAATTCGGGTTTATCTGGGAAAGCTTGGAAGCGCAATGAACAAAGACACGCAGGTGATGATTGTCGGTGGCGGTATTGCAGGCCTGGTGCTGGCCTTGAGCCTGCATCAGATCGGGGTGAGTTGCCGGGTCTATGAAGGTGTGTCCGAATTAAAGCCGCTCGGCGCTGGCATCAACTTGTTGCCACATGCCGTGCGCGAGCTCGACGAGCTGGGCCTGATTCCTGCGCTGGATGCGGTGGCGATCCGCACCAAGGATGCCTCGTATTTCAACCACCACGGGCAACTGATTTACCGCGAAGTGGCGGGCCAGGCGGCGGGCTATGCCTGGCCACAATTCTCGATTCACCGTGGCGACCTGCAAATGCTGCTGTACCGCGCCGTGATCGAGCGGCTGGGCCCCGACAGTGTCGTGACTGGCCGGCGCTTTGTGTCGGTCGAGCAAAACGACGCTGGTGTGAGCGTCCTGTTCCAGGACGCCGACGGGCAGGACTTGCCGCGGGTGCGGGCCGCCGTCATGATCGGCTGCGACGGCGTCAGCTCGACCGTGCGCAAGCAGTTCTATCCAGACGAGGGGGACCCGGTTTATTCGGGCCTGACGGTGTGGCGCGGCGTGACATCGCACAAGCCTTTCCTCAGCGGTGCCGACACCATTCGCGCCGGCTGGATGCCCGTTGGCAAACTGATGGTCTACCCGATCCGCGACAACATTGACGCAGAAGGCAACCAGCTCATGAACTGGGTTGCTACCCTGGAGCGCCCCAGGCCGACCAGCTACGACTGGAACGGCCAGGCCAAGTTGGAGGACTTCTTCGAGCCTTATTCCAAGTGGAACTTCGACTGGCTCGACATCCCCGCCCTCTTGCAGAAGACCGAACGCTACATGGTCTACCCGATGGTCGACCGCGATCCGGTGGCCACCTGGACCTTCGGTCGCGTCACGCTGCTGGGCGATGCGGCGCATCCCATGTACCCGCGCGGCTCCAATGGCGCGGGCCAATCCATCCTGGATGCACGTTACATCGCCGGTTGCTTCAAGCGTCGTGGCGTCACCGAAGAGGCGCTACAGGAGTACGACAAGGTGCGTGTGGCGGCCACCGCCAAAGTGGTGCTCATGAACCGGGCCAACCCGCCTGATACAGTGCTGCGGGTGGTCTACGAGCGCACCGGTGGTCAGCGTTTCAAGAACATTGAGGACGTGATCTCCAAGACCGAACTCCAGGAAATTCTGGACCGTTACAAGGCCGTCGCAGGCTTCGAAATCAAGGAGTTGGCCGAGCGTGCGTCCTACGTGTGAGCACTACCCTCACGCCGCACGCACACGGCCACGGGCGCCCGCCTGCAGCCTGGTTTAAAAATAATTGGAGACCGGTATGAAGTTGCCTGGATTGATCGTCCCCCCGCTGACCCCCTTTACGCCAGACCTGAAGGTCGATGAGCCGGCCTTGCGGCGCGGTGTGGATTACGTGGTGCAAGACTGCAACGCGGCCATGGTGATCGCCGCCGGGGTCGAGGCGCAGGAGTACCACTACCTGACGTTTGAGCAGCGCAAGCAGCTGATTGCCCGAACGATCGAGTATGTCGATGGGCGCTGCCCGGTGGCGGTGGGCATTTCCCACCCTTCATTCAAGATTGCGATTGAGCTGGCGCATTACGCCGAATCCCTGGGTGCGCAGGCCGTGCAACTGCTGGCGCCGCTCAGGCCTTTTGGCGGTGAGCCAACGCAGCCCGAGCTGATCGCGTATTTCGAGGCCGTCTCGCGCGAGAGCCATTTGCCCATGGTGCTGTACCTCAACCCCGGCCCCGGCGCCAATGTGTCGGTGCCGGCGACCATTGCGCTGGCGCAGCTTGAGCGCGTCAAGTATGTCAAGGAAAGTTCGCGCGACCTGACCCGGGTCTCCCGCCTGATCTCGGAGATCGAGCTGGCCGGACACGCCAAGTACTTCACCACCATGCAGATGCTCCTGATCACGCTGGAGCTCGGCGGCTCAGGCATCACCTTGCCGCCGCCAGCGGCGATGCTGGCCAATAAGGTGATTGAGGCTTTTGTGGCCGGCAACACCAAGGAAGCCGCGCGGCTGCAACTGCAGTTTGCGTTGTTCCCGGCGCGCTGGATGCACAACGGGCTGACGCCGACCATGAAGGCGGCACTAAAAATTTTAGGCATCTCCGCTGGAGACCCTTATCCGCCTTACCAGCCCATCGCTGGTGAGGAGCTCAAGGCCCTGGAGACCTATTTGAAGACCACCGACCTGGTTTTCAAAAAATAATGCCGATGGCTCTTAGACACCACACACCATGACCTTTATTTCCCGCTCCGTGGCGGCCTTGTGCCTGCTGACTACTGCTGCGCTGGCATTTGCGCAGGCCGATTACCCCAACCGTCCGATCAAGATCATTGTTCCCTACGCCGCTGGTGGCGGCGCTGACCAGGTGACGCGACTGATAGGGCAGCGTCTGAGCGAGCGGCTCAAGCAGTCGATCGTGGTGGAAAACCGCGGCGGCGGCAGCAACACCATTGGCATGAACGTGGTGGCTAAAGCAGCGCCCGATGGTTACACCCTGGGCCTGACCACACCCACCTTCCTGATGACGCGGGCGATGGTGAAAAATCATCCTTACGACCCGATCAAGGATTTTTCTGCCGTCGCCATGTTTGGCGATGCGCCGCTGTTCCTGGCCGTGCCCGCGGTGTTGCCCGTCAAGAACCTCAAGGAATTCATTCAGTACGGCAAGACCCATGCGGGTGAGCTCAATTGGGCCTCGGGTGGCACGGCGTCCACCCAGGGTTTGGCAGGCCTGATGTTCAGCTCGATGGCCGGCATCAAGACCGTGCAGATTCAGTACAAGGGCAGTTCGCAGGGCCTGGCCGACCTGTTGGGCGGCTCAATCCAGTTCATGTTCAACCCGATGCCCTCCATCATCCAGCACGCCAAGAGCGGCAAGCTCAAGATCCTGGGCGTGGCCAGCACCGAGCGGCTAGCGCTGCACCCCGAAATCCAGGTCATTGGCGAGCTGGTACCCGGCTTTCATGCCACCGGCTGGTTTGGTCTGGTGGCGCCTGCCGGCACACCGAAAGAAGTCGTTGAGCGACTCAACCGTGAGATCGGCGAGATCGTCAGGTCGACCGAAACCCGCAACGCCATGATTGAAAGCGGGCTCGAGCCGCGGGTCATGAGCCCCGCTGATTTCGCCAGGTTGATGACTACCGACTATGCCAAGTACGCCAAGATTTTTGCAGAGGAAGGCGTCAAGCCGGAATGAGCTTGTGGCAGCCGCAGGCCCGGTTTTTCCAGCACCTTACTTTCATCCATCGCCCCGCTTTTACCAGGAACCCACACCATGCTGACCATCAAACGACTGTCATTTGACGAAGCCCAGATTTTGATCGACGGCGCAGCCGAAAAGGCCCGTGAGCTCAACATTCCGATGTGCACCGCCGTCACCGACGAGTCGGGTCACCTGATCAAGTTTGACCGCATGGACGGCGGCAAGGTCAGCAGCATCTCGATTGCCATCGACAAGGCTTTCACGGGCGCCGTGGCCCGCAAGGGAACGCACATCTACAACGAGCTGTGCCAGTCCGGCAAACCCACGTTCGGTATCCATGTCACCAACGGCGGCCACTTCAGCATCATTGGCGGCGGCTTGCCAGTGGCCGTCGATGGGCAGATCGTGGGCGGCATTGGC
The DNA here is from genome assembly GCA_903844825.1 of uncultured Burkholderiales bacterium. GTDB lineage: Bacteria > Pseudomonadota > Gammaproteobacteria > Burkholderiales > Burkholderiaceae_C > Polaromonas. The sequence goes on from CAIMVC010000354.1 coordinate 25,248, forward strand.
GTGAGCTCGGGCACGGCGCATGAAGACCTTATTTGTGCCGAGGCTGCGCTCGCTTACTTTTACGCGAAGACCGGTTTTTCAGCCTGATCGCTGGCCGCTGATGTCCAAACTCAGACTCTCGCTGGCCTGCTGGAACTACGACCGCACCCGTGCCTTGATGGATGGTTCGGTGGTGCCCGAGGGGATCGAGCTCAACTACCTGAACCTGCCGGTGGAAGAGACCTTTTTTCGCATGCTGCGCCACCGCGAGTTTGACGTTGCTGAGCTGTCCCTGTCGTCGTACCTGATGGGCTTATCCAAGGCCGAAAAGCCCTTCGTTGCGATTCCGGTTTTTCCTTCGTGCGCCTTCCGGCACTCCGGCATTTTTGTCAATGCCGACTCGGCCATTCATGAGCCCGCAGATCTGATCGGCAAGCGCGTCGGAACGCCCGAATACCAGATGACGGCGGCGGTCTGGATACGCGGCATTCTGGCCGAGCACCACGGCGTGCCGATTGACGCCATGACGTATTACACCGGCGGCGCAGAGCAGCCCGGCCGAGTTGAAAAGGTCAAACTCGAGCTGCCCGAGAACATCAAGATCGAGCGCATCGGGGCGACCCAGACCCTGTCGAACATGCTGCTCAATGGCGAAATTGACGCGATGTATTCGGCGCGAACACCGTCTGCCTTTCTCCGCGGCGGCGGTAAGGTGCGGCGTTTGTTTGCTGACCACGGGCAGGTCGAGCGCGCTTACTTTCGCAAGACGGGCATTTTCCCGATCATGCATGTCATCGTCATCCGCCGCGAGGTGTACGAGGCCAATCGCTGGATCGCTCAGTCGCTCTACAAAGCCTTCGTTGAGTCTCAGCGCCGCACTTACGAAGACCTCAATGAAACCGTGGTCCTCAAAAGCATGTTGCCCTGGCTGAGTGCTCAGGTCGAACAGACGCGTGCCGAAATGGGCGATGATTTCTGGCCCTACGGCATCGAGCGCACCCAGCACACCCTGGCCACGCTGCTGCGTTATTCGGTGGAGCAGGGTTTGTCCAAGTCGCTGATCGAGCCGCAGGCGCTCTTTGCGCCAGAGACGTGGGAAGCGTTCAAGATCTGAGCCGGTGGGCAGCCCCTGTCAGGGCGTGCTCTCCTGGCTTGGCGTCGGCAGGCAAACGCCCCGAAACGCCGAGGGCGTCTGGCCTGTCCAGGTCTTGAAGGCGCGGGCAAAACTTTTCTCGTTTAAAAATCCGGCCGCCTCGGCCACTTGCTTGATGGGCTTGCGGGTTCGCAGCAGCAAGTCGGTGGCGCATTCGCGCCGGACCTGATCTTTCAGCGGCTGCAGGGCTGTGCCTTCTTCCTTGAGCTGGCGGTGCAGGCTGCGCGGCGACAAGGCCAGCAGGGCGGCCAGCTCGCTGGCGCTGTGCGTGGCCTGCGGGTGATTTTGCAAGGCCTGACGCACCTGCTGCACCAGCAGGCGGTCGCGGCGGTACTGCAGCACGGTCAGGGGCAGGGCGCGCTGTAGCATTTGCTGCAGGGCTTTTTCGTCGCGCCGCAAAGGCAGCGCCAGGTAACTGGCGTTCAGCCAGAGGGTGGCTCGCGCCGAGCCATCCCCGGCCTGGCTGTTAAAAGACACCGGCCCCGGAAACATCAGCGGGTAAACGTCCTGATGCCCGGGTGCGCCGAAGGGGAACTCAGCGCCCTGCAGACCGATGCGGGAGTTCACCAGCCAGCACGCCACGCCGTGGATGTTGCGCAGCACCGAGACCATGCAGAACTCCCGCAGGGTGCCGAGCGGGCGCAGTTCGGTCAGGGTGATGCTGGCCCGTCCCTGCGCTTGCGACACCGCAAGGCCAATGTCGTCGCAAATCAGGCTGTGGTGCCGGCACCAGCGTTTGAGCGCCACACCCAGGCTCGGCGCGCTGATGGAGGCGCGCACCAGCATGCCGTAGCTGCCCCAGGGCAGGCGGCGAGAACTCCAGCCCAGCGACTCATCGCTGAGCTCGTGCATGGCGTAGCCGGAGATTCTCTCCATTTGCCAGGCGGTGACACGGGCCTTGAGGTCTGCCAGAGTCTCTGGCGGTATTTGTGCCGCCGCCAGGGCTTTGTCGGGGGCGACACCGTAACGTGCGTAAGCCTGCACAATGGCCTGAATAAAAGCAATAGGCGTGAAAGCCAGCTGCTTGTCTGCCAGTGTGATCGTGCTGTCGGCTGTGGTTTCGCGCATGCCAGCCAGTGTGCCTTAAACCCGATGAATTTTGGCGGAGATATTGGCATGATTTGCAACCAATGAGCCCAACGCTAGGGTGATATTGCTTTTATGCTCGAGCCGTGCGCCTCAGGCTTTAGCAGTCCCCACTCGAAAGAATTGCCCCATGTCCGTGCTTCAGACTCAACTCAATGCCCGCTCTGCAAGCTTTTTGGCCAATGCCGCCGTGATGCAGGCGGGCGTTGATGACTTGAACCAGCAGATCGCCAAAATGGCCGTGGGTGGCGGTGAAGCTGCCCGGGCCAAGCACGTGGCGCGTGGCAAGCTGTTGCCCCGGGACCGCGTTCAGATGCTGCTGGACCCGGGCACGCCTTTTCTGGAGCTGGCGCCGCTGGCCGCTTTCGGGATGTACCAGGGCGACGCGCCCTGCGCCGGCCTGGTCGCGGGCATTGGCCGGGTCAGCGGCATCGATTGCCTGATCGTTTGCAACGACGCCACGGTCAAGGGCGGCACCTACTACCCCATGACCGTCAAAAAGCATTTGCGCGCGCAAGAAATTGCCCAGCAAAACAACCTGACCTGCATCTACCTGGTCGACTCGGGTGGCGCCAACCTGCCCAATCAGGACGATGTATTCCCTGACCGCGAGCACTTTGGCCGGATCTTTTATAACCAGGCCGTCATGAGTTCGCAGGGCATTGCGCAGATCGCGGTCGTCATGGGTTCCTGCACGGCGGGCGGCGCCTATGTGCCCGCCATGAGCGACGAGACCATCATTGTCAAAAACCAGGGCACCATCTTTCTGGGTGGCCCACCGCTGGTCAAGGCGGCCATTGGCGAGATTGTCTCGGCCGAAGACCTGGGTGGCGGCGATGTGCACACCCGGCTCTCGGGCGTGGCCGATCATCTGGCGCAAAACGACGCGCACGCGCTGGCGCTGGCGCGCCAGGCCGTCGCCAGCTTGAACCGCAGCAAGCTCCATGAGCAGGCCTTGCGCCCAACGGTGCCGCCGTTGTACGAGCCCAAGGAGCTTTACGGCGTGATACCGGTCGACACCCGCAAGCCCTACGACGTGCGCGAGGTGATCGCCCGCATCGTGGACGGCAGCGAATTTCACGAATTCAAGGCGCGCTTTGGCGCCACGCTGGTCTGCGGTTTTGCGCACATCGAAGGCATGCCGGTCGGCATCATTGCCAATAACGGCGTGTTGTTTTCCGAGTCGGCGCAAAAAGGTGCGCACTTTATCGAGCTGTGCTGCCAGCGCAA
>CAIMVC010000355.1 GCA_903844825.1 uncultured Burkholderiales bacterium
ATAACAACGTGCCTTCGGGCGGGACTGCCTACCTGTTACTGTGAAATATTCGGGTTAGCAAGACAGTAGCGACAGTCGCGATGATTGTTTTGATCATGAAAGTAGGAGGTGAGTAGGAGGTGAGTAGGAAGGGCTCCGACCAGCTCTCGAGGGCTGAATCGTGTCGCTCCAGGAGGTTAGCACGCAGGGCTAAAAGTAGGTCCCCGCTAAAACCCGCACCTCGCCGCCGGTGCCGATCTTGAAGCGCGCCAGTCCGGCGCTGCGTGCGGTGTTGACGCCGCCCAGGTCGAGCCGCCGCACACCGGCTTGCTGCAGCGCTTCAATGGCCTGCCAGGTCAACAGGTTGTGTGCGTTGAGCTGGCGCCCCTGGTCATTGGACCAGCCAATCTGGTAGGTGGCCGCATGCCCGTGGCGTAAAAACAGCATGGCCGCCACGCGCTCCCGCCCCAGGTCAGCGCGCAGAATTAGCACGTTCTGGGCCGGTTGCTGGCGCGAGCCGATGTAGGGCTCGTAAAACTGTTGGGGCAGACCGGCCAGGCCGCGACTTTCATGCTGCGCCTGTTCCTGATCGATCAGCCAGCGGTACTGGCCGGGGTTGGTGCCCACGCGTTGGACTTTGAGCGCACTGGCCTCGGCCGCGACCAGGCGGTTGCGCCATTTGGCCTCCAGCCCGGCGCGCAGGCGTTGCGTGTCTTGGGTCAGGTCGAGCATCACTGTGGCGTAGCCGGTCATGACACGGCGCCAGGGTCGCAGGCCCGTCGCGCCGGCCTGGTCCGCGCTTTCCTCGGGCGTGACCAGCAAAAACCGCAAGCCCTTGAGCGGCACGCTGCGCTTTAACTCGGCGTACACGAGGCGCTTGTCTTGGGCCGCCAGGTCCTGCAGCCAGATCGGTCCGCGTGAACACAGCGCCACAGCCGCCAGCGAACCCCAGCGCCTGACGATGAACTGGGCCAGTGCGACCGGCTGCCCGTTCAGATCGACCCGGGCCCGCAGCACTTGCACGCCCAGCATCTGCATGCTGGAGCCATAAGCCCAGTCCTGCTGCAGCGCAGCCGCCGCCCGGGCGTGTGCGGCGTCCCAGTGGGCCGGGTCCAACTGCTCCCAGATAACTTTCATGGCGCTAAACTCCGGCTCCGATGAGCACCTCTGTACTGTCCAGGCTTTTCAAGCGCACCAGAACCCAAACCGTGATGAACCACCGGATCGCCGAGCCGCGTCTGACGCTCTGGGCCGCGCTGTGGGTGTTGGTGTATCTGGCCCTTCCCGTATTCGCCTTGGGCATGCTGGTCGATGTGTTGATCCAGGTGTTCACGGGCTATTGCACCGGTGTGTGGTGCTATTTTCAGCCGCCCCGCTGAAATCGGGCCAGCCACTTGGGACTGCCGTGGCGAGGGCCTGCGAAGGTGAACCGAGGTCATAAGGCCGGTATCTTAGCGGCTCAGCTTGGAGGGTAGCAGCGCGCCCCGCTGACGGTGCATCGACGCCTTTTTGTCTTGCGGGCCCGGCCCATTCCCTGCCGGGGCTCTGCCGGAGGAGGCTGGGAATGGGGGCTCGTGCCGGCAGGCGCGGTCGGAGGCTGCCACGGCCTGCGTCATTGCAACTGAAAAAACAAGACGCAACAGAAATGAATAAGGCCCCGCCAGACTTTTTGTCTGCGGGGCCCAAAAACCTCCGCGAGGCTTTTACCTGCGGGGGAAAGTTCAGACCAGCGAACGCCAGCGCAGCCTGGCCTCAAGCCGCGCTGAGCGTGTGGTTCCCTTAGAAGTTGTAGCGAAAGCCCACACCCACCGAGCGCGGGTCCTGGCCCAGGGTTGCCGCCGTGGAGGTGCCGTTGCCGTATTTGGCCTGTGACTCGTTGCTGACCTGCGTCACCAGCGCATAGACCTTGGTGTTTTTGTCCAGTTTGTAGTTGTAGGCGAAGGTCATTTGCGTTGCCCCCGTATTGGCTTTGCCGTCGCGGTCGCCAGCGGCGCCGTAATTGAGGTGAAACTCATTTTGACCCAAGGTGTACATGCCCGACAGGCGATAGGCACTGCGGTCAAACTTGTCACCAGACGACTTTTGAATATAGGCGCCCATCCCGAAACTGCCCAGCGTGTAGAAAGCGCGCAATGCCAGCTGGCTGGCACTCTTGGTTGCCGCATTCGGGTTTTCAGCGCGCTCGTAACCCAGTCCCAGCGCCAGCGGGCCGGTTTCGTAGTTGGCTGCCAAGGCCACCGGGTTGATGGTGTTGGTGATTGAATCGCCCGTGCCCGTACCTTTTTTCAGCCCGTACTGGGCCTGAAAGTCCATACCGCCCATCTTGGGAGAAGCGTAGCCGATGGCGTTGGAGAGGCTGCCCGTGGCCAGAAATTCATACAAGGCGTCGGACGAGGTGCCGGTGTCGTGGTTGTGGTTGCTGATGTAGTCGGCCGTGGCGAAGTAGGCCGCAGACGCGGGCAGGCGACCGAGCTTGACCTGACCAAAGCCTCCGTTGAGTGCGGCCGTGGCTTCACGGGCGAAGAGCTTGGAGTTGGTCGAGCCACTCGTGAGGTTGGTGCCGGCCTCGAGCACCATGCCAGCGGACATACCGTCAGGAAGGTCGCGACTGGCGCGCAGGCCGACGCGCGAGGAGTTGTCGACCAGCACGTTGTCGCTCTTGCCGCCGACGGACTGGTTTTCGACCGAGACGTTGGCTCGGCCGTAAAAGGTGACGCCGGTTTCGGCGAAGGCTGCCGGTGCCAGGGTGCTCAGGCCGGCGGCGAGTAAAGTCAATTTTTTAGACAGTTGCATGTCAATGCCTCAAAGGTGAAGGGTTTGATTCGCGAACCGGGATGGTCACGCGATGAGGCGAGAGTATTGGCTTGAAAGGCTTTATTTGGTTGTTATTAATTCAAATTAAGTAATCTATTAGCGATTTACAAGACAGATTAGTATTTCTTAATGAGACTGTCTCAAGCCGGGTGCTGTCACCTCAGGCAAGCCTTCGACAGGTTCAGGGCGAACGGGATTCGGCCAGGCGCGTCACGCTCAGCGTGTGGCTCAGGTGATGCTCGCCCTGGGGCGGCACTTCAATCAGGTCGGGGCCGGCGTTGCAGGTTTCGATGCAAAAAAAGTGCTGCCACCCGTCTTCGGGGAGGTCGGCGATGGTGGCGCTGCGCTGGGCGCCGGGGTTCCACACCACGACCGATTGACTGCCCCGGGTCTGGATGTGGATGTCGCGTTGCCAGGCGGGGTCGCTCAGCGTGTAGGAGTGCTCTTCAGCAGCATGGGTTTGCGCGTAGGTTCTGTCGCAGGCATCGGCCAGCCTAAAGAGGCTCTGCTGCAGGCCATCGGTCTGCGCGCCCAGACGGTCCTGGTAGGGCCGTCCGATCAGGCCCTCAATGCTGACCTGGCTCGCATCGCTGACCGAAAAATAGCTGTGCAGGGCTTGCGACAGCGCAAAGGTTTCTGCGCCCTCATTGCGCGTGCTCAGGGTCTGCACCAGGGTCTGGCCCAAGGTCAGCGTCAGGCTAACCACGAGCCCGGCCGGAACCCCTTCAATGGGGTGTTGCGCCACCTGAGCGCAGGGCTGCAGGCTCAGGCTGACTTCGTCGTCACCGCTGCAGTGGATGGCCGTGACTTGCCAGGGCAGCCCGCGCACAGGGCCGTGCTGCAGGGCATTGGCCGACTGGCCTTGCTTGGCAAACCAGGGCCAGCACACGGGCACGCCGCCGCGGATAGGAGCAGGCTCGGGCAATGCCCTCGGCGAGACCCATAACACCTCGGCCTGCCCTGCGGGCACCCAGGACAGCAGATGCGCCCCATGCAGTGCCACGATGGCGCTGCCGTGGTGTGTGTGCAGATGCAGGGCTGGGTGACCCGCGTGGACGATGGAGGTGATGTTGGGCGGTAGTTGCATGGCCAGGATTATGGCGAGCACGACAGGGCCCCAAGCTCAGCGGGCTTTGACTCCACCGAAGCCAGGCGGGCAGCGTGCCGCCGTGGGCAGACGAAAAAAAACAGCCGCAAGGGCTGTTTCTTCCAGGCGGCGTCTGCGTTATTCGACTTTGGCCTTATCGCGCAGGGCTTGCTGGAAAGCCGCGAGTTTTTGCTGCTGCATTTGCTGGGCAATTTGCGGCTTGACCTGATCGAAGGCGGGCAGCTGGGGCTCACGCACGTCTTCCAGACGAATCACGTGAAAGCCGAATTGGGTCTTGACCGGGGTCTCGGTCAGCTGACCCTTGTTGAGCTTTTGCAGCGCCTGGCTGAACTCGGCCACATAGCTGGCCGGGTTAGCCCAGTCGAGGTCGCCGCCGTTGGCGCCGGAGCCGGTGTCCTTGGACTGCTTCTTGGCGATGTCCTCGAACTTGCCGCCTTTTTTCAGGCTGGCGATGATGGCTTTGGCTTCGGCTTCTTTTTCAACCAGGATGTGACGCGCCTTGTACTCTTTGGCGCTGTTGGCTGCGGCAAATTTGTCGTATTCGGCTTTGAGCTCAGTGTCGCTGACCGGGTTTTTCTTTTGGTAGTCGTTGAACAGTTCACGGATCAAGATGCCCTGGCGCGCCAGTTCCATCTGCACCTTGAAGTCGTCGGTGGCGGCCAGGCCGAGCTTGTCGGCTTCCTGCACAAAAATTTCGCGGGCGATGACTTCTTCACGCAACTGGCCCTGCATTTCTGGTGTCACCGGGCGGCCCGAGCGCTCGACTTGCTGCGCCAGCGAGTCCAGACGGGTGTTGGGGACGGCCTTGCCGTTGACGATGGCGACGTTTTGCGCCAGGGCCATGGGCGCTGCCACGCTGATCAGGCTGGCGAATGCGGTAGCGATCAAGAAATGTTTTTTCATGCTTTCGGGATTCTCTTAAGGGTTTGGGGTGAGGTTTGGGGTGAGGTTTGGGTGAGATTTGGGCGTATCGGCGATAAATCAAGGAGGAGTGCTGTCAACGGCCTGGTGACCGGCCGCAACTGCTGGCACGGGGCCAGGCTCAGGGCTGTTCAACAACCTCGATGGCCAGGGCATGCAAGCCCTGATCCATGAATTTTTGCACTGAATCATACACAAGCCGATGCCTGGCCACGCGGCTCTTGCCGGCAAACTGCTCACTGGCTATGCGCACGCGAAAATGCGTGCCATGGCCCTGACCGTTGGCACCCGCATGGCCAGCGTGGGCGGCGCTTTCATCGAGCACCTGCAAAAAGCTCGGCTTTAGGGTCGCTTGCAGGCGGTCTTCAATGTCACTGCTGCGTACTGCCTGTGGCGTGCTGGCGCTCATGTCGTGGCGTCCGATTCGATGTATTTGTTGAGGAAAAGCGCTTGCGCCACGATAAAGGCGAACATCAGCCCCATGCCGCCAAAGAGTTTGAAATTGACCCAGGTGCTGGTCGAAAAGTTGTAGGCCACCCACAAATTGAGAAAACCCATGCTGGTGAAAAAACCGACCCAGGCCAGGTTGACCTTGTGCCAGATGGCATCGGGCAGCTTCATTTGTCCGCCCATCAAGGACTTGATGCCGTTTTTCTTGAAAAGCAGTTGACCGAACAGCAAGCCAGCGCCCATCAGCCAGTACAGCAC
>CAIMVC010000356.1 GCA_903844825.1 uncultured Burkholderiales bacterium
CCCTGGAAGGTGAACTGCTCGCCCTTGAGCACCTTGTTGGAGGCAATGGTGGTGTCGGCCAAGAGCACTTGCGAGTCGGACCACTTGGGCAGATCAAGCCCGGCCGTGGTGGTGTAGGCATCACTGTAGAGCGAGACCACATCGGCAGCATCTGCCGTGGGCGCGGTCGGTGCGGTGGTGGGACCATTGGCCACCGCGGCACCTTGATACAGCCTCACATAGTCGACCGTCATTTCATAAGAAAAATTCCCACTAGGCACCGTGCCTCCATCAGACCCGCCAATGGCCAGGTTCAGGATGATGTCCATCGGGTTGTCAAACGGCCAGTTGGCGGCCGTGGCATTGGCTGGCTTCTTGTACTCGTAGTACGCGTTGTCGTTGTTGCTGTCGACACCGAAGCGAATGTAGTCCTGCGTCCACCACACTTGATAGGTGTGAAAGTCCGTCACGGGACTGCTGAGTGTGGTGCTTTTCTTGACCTGGGTGTCGCCATAGGTCCAGGCCGACTTATCGGCGGCCGGGTTGTTTGTACCTTTGAAATGCAATGCCGCTTGCACCTGGTTGGCGTTGAAGTATTGCTGGGTCCACTCCATCACATCAATTTCGCCGGTGTTGGGCCATGTCCCCTGGCCCAGCAGCCAGATGGCGGGCCAAGCACCTTGCGCGGCGGGTATCTTGGCCCTGACCTCCATATAGCCGTAAGGATTGAGGTCGACCTCCGATTTCAGGCGGGCCGAAGTGATGCTCTCGGCGGCTTTGTTCGCCACAATGTGCAGGGCACCGTTTTGAACAAAGGCGTTATTCAGGCTGTCAGTGTAGGTTTGAGCCTCGCCGTTGCCCCAGCCCCCGACTCCCGTACCCGTTTGCAATTCCCATTTGCTGGTGTCAGGGGATGTCTTGATGGCGCCGCTTGATGTGGAGATTTCGCCGCCAAACTCCTCGCTAAATGCCAGGCTATAGCCTGTCGGGATGGCGGGTGCGCTTTGGTAAGCGATCTCCAGTGGCGCCGTGCCTGGGTTGGACTTGGCATAGCCCAAATCATCAAAGTGGTAGGTCTGGTCCGACAGTTTGGTGGTGCCCTGGTCGAAGAACAGGTTGAGCATGTCGTATTTGACGCCTGCCTTCAGCGGGGTTGCGGCGCTGTAGCCGCCTGAGCCGCCATTGGCGATCCATCGGCTTGCTGGGGCATTAAAGTCAAACGTCAGGTATTCCCAACCGGCCTTGGTGGTGGATGATTCCACGGCGACCCAGTTGTTGTCCTGCGGGTATCCGCCCGTGGCCGAATCCCCAATTTCCAGACGCACTTTGGTGCCAGCCTGAGCTGAGTGGACCCACATGCCCAGTTTGGCGGTCGTTGAGAAATCGAACGGAGTAAGGGTGGGCAGTGTGCCGGTTTTTCCCGTGGACAGAGTGACGCCCGCATTGGTATCTCTGCTGCCTGCGTGTTTGACGAATTCGATGGCTGTGTTGTTGTCACTTTGCAGGAGGGGCGTGACGGTTGCACCCTCGAAGGCGTCAGCCTTGATCTTTTGTGCAGTGTCGAAATGCAGGGTCTCAAACACCACCACCTTGGGAACCTCGGCTTTGGCTGCCTCCGCTTGCACATTGAGATTTTGCAGCGCCGTCACTTTGGCGGGGTCTTGCGCTGCGTCCTTGACCGAGTCTGCGATGGTCGACTGCACCGCCTTTTCGATCTTGGCCATGCTCTCCAAGGCCGCGATAGGGTCTGCTGTGTTGGATTGGGCAATCAGCAGTACGTTGGCGTCCCCGAGCTTGTTTGCAGCCTGGTTCACGATGTTGGCGATGTTCGAACTGGCCTCCACCGCCGATGAGCTAACCGCCTGGGTGAGGACCGAATTGACCGTGCTGGAGTTGCTCAAGTCCAAGCCAGTGCTGGGGGCGGTTTTTATGGCCTTGACCAGGCTGGCGACAACATTGGCAGAGAAATCGCTGGTCGAGCCATTTTTGGCACCCTGGATCAGGCTGCTGCCCACGTCCATCAGGTTGGACACCATAACGCTGGCGGCCTTGACCTTCAGGGCCTGGGCGGCCGCGGCGACGTCGCCCGTGGTCGCTGCGGACACCGGATCAAAGTTGAGCAGTGAGGTGGAAGGATCAATGCCGAGCGCTGTTTTGAGTTGCGACTCGGTCAAGCCTGTTTTTGCACCAGCTTCAATCAGAGTGGACAGCGGCGAAATCACGCTGGCGTTGGCCGGCGCTTTGAAGACGTTGGTGACCCTTTCGCCAGTCGATTGATCGATGGTGCTGCTGGTCGACAAAGTGATCAGGGACCCACCCGCAGGATTGGCTCCCACGAGGTTGAACTTGCCGTCGCTGCCAGTGGTGGTGTAGGGCTCTTCACCGGCTTCGTCGATGCCGTCTTGGTCGTTATTGAGGATGCCGTCATCATTGTTGTCTTGAAAGACGATGGCGTTGCTGATGTAGCCGTTGATCAAGCGACCGGCGATGGTCGCCGGGTCGGCGGGCACTACTGGGGCCGCTGAGCCCGCGGATTTGCTGCCACCCAGGCCGCCAGCGGCCAGGCCAACTGCTGCGGCGCCTCCGAAAATACCAGCCAGGCTGCTCAAAGGTGAGCTCGCTGCGCTGACCGAGCCACCTGCCGCGGCGGCGCCAGCGGCTGAACCCGCGCTGGGAACTGTTGAGGCCGGTGGGTTGGTGGGCAATTCCAACTGGGCCAGTTGAATCGGGCCAGATGCCGTGCCGTAGTCGGTGCCTAAGTCAAGCTCAGAGCCGCTGCCGGTCTCAGGCAGGGGCGCAACAGCCAGTACGTCAGATTCGGGTACCTGCGCGCTTTCGGCGACTGCGTGGTCTTGCCGGACGTCATCTTCTGCTGCAAGGACCTCGTCTGTCATGGCGCCAGAGCGCTTGGTTCGCCGCGCCGCGCTTTGAAGCTTGTTGCTGTGATCGACCTTGGTTGTGCCTTCTTCGAGTCGACGGATCCCTCGCCCTTGGGCTCCCGCGTGATGGGTCGTTACCAAGGTAGCCGGGAGTCCGGTCAGTTGTATCGGTGCAGCGGCTTTTGGCGCAGCAGGGGTTTCCGACAGGGACAGCTTGTTCTCGGCCATGGTCTTCCTTGGGGCAGTTGTGTAGGCTTACTTGAAATGACTTTCCGACAGGTCACATGACCGGAAAATGAAAGTGATGTCTGAAAGCGATTTCAGAAGTGAGACGATAGGGCCATTTTTTTGTGCATTCCATTGGCGTTTTCCCTTAAAACCTGTGCGCACCTCAGCTTGAGGGCCTTCTGATGAATGACGCTCCATTCCTGGGCATGAATTTTTTATCGCATCCCTCCTGAAGGAAATTTCTCGAGTGAAATTTCTTAATTTAGGATGTTGATGTAGCTCTCGAATCGAGGGTTTTCTCTAGTCTCCTGATCTTGATTGCCGGTTGACTAATTTGTATGACCGTAGGAAACTTGTTCATGAAAGGGCTTTCAAGAAATTTTTGCTTTTCCGCATCTATTGGCCCGTCACTTTTTTTATTCGAGTCGACGCACATGAAAAAAATTAATCGCTCCGTCCTGACGCTTGTTCTTTCCGGGCCTGTGGCCGTTCTTGCGGCCGCCTTTGACGGCCCTGATGGCAACAAGTTTGAGATCACGGGCTTTACCAAGCACGAATGGAGCCGCAATGCGGCGGGCGCGCGCACTGTGCCGGACAACCTCTCGGCCTATACCTTCGACAACCGCAATGCGTTGTCCAAGCCTGATGTTGACCAAACCGATCGGGCCGACCGGGGTTCCCAATTGAGCATGCAGCAGTTGTCTCTGGGCTGGAGCAAAGAAACTTCTGGTGCAGTGGGCTTGGAAGCTAAGCTGACTTATCGCTGGCGCAGCGACGATGTGTTGCGTCTTTTCAAAGGGCCGGATGTGGATTACCGGGAGGCCGGTGGAAACCTGTTGGGCCGGGACTACACCGAGCGATTTGTGGGTATCAGCCGCCCTGACCTTGGCGCGGCCAAAGTGGGGACCCAGTTGTCGCGCTCGTGGTCGCGTTCAGATGCCTTTTCCTTTCCGATCGGGTTGTCTGGCGTTTGGGCCGATTCGGGGGCTGGCTATGGGATCTTTCCAACGGCATTGCGTTTGACTTCGCCTGTGCTTGAAGACGGCTCTGGCAAGCTGAGCTTTGAGCTGACCACTGCCATGAACCAGCGTAACACCCGTCTGGTCGATCAGAACCGCACTACCGGGGCGCCTGCAACGGCGTTTTCACCCAACCCGACTCAACCAAGAGCCATCGAGTTGTTCTTGCAGTATTCCAACGCGAAGAACCTGATCGAGCTGACGGTTCAATCCGCCAGCGGCGCCAAGCAGACGTCGTTTGGCAAATCGGCCCTGGTCGGCTGGATTGGCGATCCCGATACGCTGCCGGGCTTGTCATCGACACCGCGAAGGGCTGCCGCACCGAGCCAGAGTGTGGTGATTTTGCAGGGCAACCACTGGCCAGACACCAGCAATATGTTCACCTGGGGAGTGCGCCGCAGCCAGTGGTCGGGGTCGGCGGCGTCTTGTAATTACAACGTGGCCCTTGCGAATTGCGTCTTCGGCCTCGATCCCGGTTTCAACTACGGCCCTGCGTCGGCTGCTTACCTCGGATACCAGGCGACCGCCTATGACGCCATGCTGGGCTGGAGCCATTACCGGGGCTTGTACACCTACACGGTGGGAGGTGTGTACTTCCCGCGCGCGTCGTCAAAAAACCCGATTGAGTGGGGTCAAAGCAATTCGGCAGTGCATGTGAACTTGGGTGTGGCCAGGAAGGTTCCGGAGATTGGCAAGGGCCTGACGGTCACCGTCGGTGTGGCCAGATCTCAGTTCCAAAAAATTGGTCCCGCTCCAGTGAGCATGCCTAACAACAATTTTCTTAGCGCCAATCCACTTTACGACCGCGTGGGCCACAGTGCCACTATGGGCTTGACCTGGACCTTTTGATGCGCCCATTTTTCGGTACGCATAGATGCCCTGTGGGGCGCTGGCTTGTGTTGGTAGCGGCTCTTTTTGTGGGGTCCTGCTTTGCACAGACGGCTCCGGTCGGTGCTGGCGCCATCTGGCTTGCACCCAAGCCGAGCGAATCCGTACGCCCCAAGTCGGCTCCTTTTCGCGCCGGCGACATGCTCAAGCGGGCCGTGACCACTAACACTTGGTACTCGTCCCTGGTTTACGGAACCTGGTCAGACGTTTTGCATGCCCATCCACTGACCTTCAAGGCCACGCAGCAAGGCATGGAGATGGGTTTTGCAACAGCGCGAACAGGTCCGATCTCAGCGCTTAAAAACTGGGCCCAAGGCAGTACGGGAACGACGGCCGTCACCTATCCGCATCAGGCTGACTTTACGGTAGCCCCTGCCGCCTTCGAGCCTGTGGACGCCCGCTTGTTGCAGGCCGGCGACTGGAACATCACCGTGGAGATGCGACGCGACCAGGACCATTTTCGCAGCCACATCTTGCACGGCAGCCCGCTTGCTTACTTTGAAGTCAGCCGCGGGGGTGTGCAGATCAAATTGGGCCAGCAGGTCCAAGCGGCGGGCATGCCAGTGGAAAGCCATGGGACCAAACAGGTCCATTACTTCAAGGTCAATGGTTCTCTTTACGGGCTGTATGTACCCGCCGGCACGCAGGTGGCGGGCACCGTGCCGGGCGTGGTGCAGCTTGATTTTGAAGGCCCGGCCCGGTATTTTTCGATCGGACTTCTGCCGCAGGCCGATGTTGCCACTCGCAAAGCCTATGCCGATGCCGCCTTTGCGTTTGTCGACAACACCGAGGTGCAGTGGAACTATGACGAGGCGCAAAGTCTGGTCAGCACCCGATATCTGGTGAGCACGCGCGCCATGGATGGCGTGCCCGCGCAACCGCTGATGGGCCTGTATCCCCATCATCGGCGGGCGCAAGCGCCGGGTCAGTTGCCAGTCATCGGCCAGTTGGCCTCCGTGCGTGGGCCCATTTCCGTTGTGGCGGGAAGCGAATTTCGCACCGAGCTGCGAGTTAATGGTTTGATGCCGTTGTGGCCCGCGCTGCAGGTCAAGGAGAACAAGGACGCACTGGGCGACCTGCTCGTGGGCGACAGACGCCGCGCCAACAGTTTGTTTGGCAAGATGGGCAATGGCACCTATTGGACGGGGAAGGCCTTGG
The DNA here is from genome assembly GCA_903844825.1 of uncultured Burkholderiales bacterium. Lineage (GTDB taxonomy): Bacteria > Pseudomonadota > Gammaproteobacteria > Burkholderiales > Burkholderiaceae_C > Polaromonas. Next base: position 6,152 of record CAIMVC010000356.1, read on the forward strand.
GCGCTGTGGCGCAACTGATGGCTATCGCCGAACAACAAGGTGAAGAAGTCGCTGCCTCCGAACTGGAGAAGATACTCAAGCAGCGCATGGAGGCCTGGTTTTCGGGGGCAGGGTTGAGCTATTTTGCGCACGATGCGGGCATCGGCAGCGTGCTTGGCTACCCGGAAGAGTATTTCAGTGTGTCGGCCATGAACGACCATCACTTTCACTACGGTTACTGGATCATGGCTGCGGCTCATCTGGCTCGCCGCGATCCGCAGTGGGCCTCGGCTCAGCGCTGGGGCTCCATGGTCAACTTGTTGGTCAGGGACATTGCGACACCGCAAAGAAAACGCGTTGATTTCCCTTTTGCGCGCAATTTTGACGTCTACGAGGGTCACTCGTGGGCGCGCGGCAACAGCGAGTTTTTTGGTCTCGGTAATGATCAGGAGTCTTCGTCGGAAGCGATCCATGCCTGGGCTGCCGTTGCGCAGTGGGGCGACTCAACCGGACAACCAGCGCTCAAGGCCCTGGGGATGTACCTGTATGCCACCGAGGTCTCTTCAGTGCTGCATTACTGGTTTGATGCATACGGAGACGTCTTTCACCCGGACTACCGCCAGCCGGTCGCCAGCATGGTGTTTGGGGGGGGGTATGGCTTTAGCACGTGGTGGACCGAAGAGCCCCGGCAAATCATGGGCATCAACTTGCTGCCCATTTCCCCAGCGTCGGTTTACCTGTCTCAGTTGCCCTCTCAATATGTAGAGGCTTTTGGTGACTTGGCCGCTGAAGCACGAAAGGCCTACGATCGTTCGGGCCAGTCAGAAGAGACTTCGAAAGACATCTGGCAGGACATCTACGCATCCATGTTGGCTCTGAAGAACCCCGGCAAGGCGCTTCGAAGTTGGAACTCGAGGGGTTCAGTGGAACTGGGCGAAACCCGCTCGCATTCGTATTTCTGGATGCACTCCCTCTCCGAGATGGGTATCCCGGACACCTCAGTGTGGGCCAACGTGATGTCCCATGCCGTGTTCAAGAATCCATCGACGGGTAAAAAAACCTATCTCGCCTACAACCCCTCAGATAAGGCAATCGAAGTTCGATTTTCTGATGGCGTTGGCATGTCTGTCGAGCCCAAAAAAATCGGCAGGCATCTGGCGCCCTGACGCGGACCCAGCTTTCTGGCGCGGTGCTCAGGGATAATCCGGTTTTTGTCGCCAGTATTTTTTCAGGATCATGCCCAAGGTGAACACCTCCGTCTCGCGTCAACCCCGAAGAGCAATCTTGCCCGGGTCCGGGCAGCGCACCACGCTGACCATGGTGGCGCAGCGTGCGGGTGTTTCACCCAGTACGGTTTCACGCATTTTGAACGGCACCGCTCAGGTTAGTGAAGAAAAGCAGGCCTTAGTCAAGGCGATAATTGAAGAGCTGGGTTTTCGCCCAGACCCTGCAGCCAGAAGTCTTGCCGGCGGGCGCACCATGAGCATTGGTGTGCTTACCCAGTTTATTGACAGTCCTTACTATGGTGAAGCCTTGCGCGGGATTGAAGACGAACTGCACAAGGCCAATTACGTCCCTTTGTTTGTCAGTGGTCACTGGAATGAAGCGGAAGAGGAAAACCGCCTGTTCATGTTGCAAGAGCGAAAAGTGGACGGCATTATTGTCCTGACCGGAAAATTGTCCAATGACACCCTTGTGGACATGGCCTCCAGAGTGCCTGTTGTGGTCACCGGCAGGCAATTGACGGCCCCCAATTTGTTCAGTATCGATTTCGATAATGCGGAGGGTGCTCGACTTGCAGTTCGGCATTTGCATGCTCTGGGGCATCGCCGGGTTGCGTTCATTTCGGGTCCACTGGACCATCCCGATGCAAAGCAGCGCCTTGAAGGCTACAAACTGGAGTTGGATTTTCGTGAAATGGAATCCGATGACGCTTTGGTGGTCTACAGCGACTACCAGGAAGCCGGGGGCTTCAGGGCGATGAACAGTTTGCTAGACCAGCGCATTCAATTTACAGCGGTGCTGGCGGCCAATGACCAAATGGCCTATGGTGTCCGCTTGGCGCTGCACCGGGCAGGTTTGCGTGTGCCCGAAGATGTGTCTCTGATCGGCTTTGATGATCTGCCCCACTCTGCCTTCACGCTGCCGCCGCTGACGTCCGTCAGGCAGTCCGTTTATGAGATCGGTACATCTGCCGCCAGGGCCATGTTTGACCTCTTGAGCAAGGTCAAGCCACCTTCCCGGCTGGTCGAGGCTGAATTGGTGATTCGCGAATCGACCCGAATTTGCAGACGCTGATTCACCGATATGGGTGGTGCGTGCCCATGCAAATATGCTTTCATACAGATGAAATTCGGGCTCTTTCAAGGTGCCTTTCGGCTTTTCGGCGTGCCTTAAATGCCGGAGACAGGCTCAATAAGGCCAAGGCACGTTGACCAGGGCCTGCAAGTTCAATGGCCTGACTGGAAGGCTTGCTTCGACTGAGAGCACACACCCTGAGTCTCGCGGTAGGCTGTAGGCTGCGTCCCCGGCTGATGTGCAGTGACCTCAGGCTCTCAAGAAGTCCGGTGCGGCCCCGCATGGCATGGCCGGGTGTCAGTTGTGTGGAGGGTCTCCTGTGCCGACGTGGTGGTCCAGTATTTAGCTCATCCCGGCAGCACGCCTGTCCCCGCCCGAGTAACCTGCAAGATCAACCCGTGTGGCATGATTCAGACACTTTCAAAGCGTGAGCTGGCTAAGCGCGTAACCGTCGCACCCGTTCCACTCTGCGCTGAAAGTGACCCCAAAAAAGACATGCCCCCCAACCTGACAACCACAGCCTCGATCCGCGGGCGCTCCGCTTGACCAACGCCCGGCCCCTGCAAACCCTGCGAGTCATTTGGCGCCTGCTGTTCACGGGCTTCGTGTTTTCGGCTGTGCGCTGGCTCGAGATGCTGGCCATGGGCTTTTGTTTGCCTACCGCGTCACCGAGTCGGCCTTCGTCGTCGCGTTGCTAAGCATGTTGCGGCTCTTGCCTATGGCTTTGTTCGGCGCTCTGCTGGGCGCTGTTTCCGAACGCTTTGACAACCGCCAGTCGCTGCTGGTGATGGTGACGACGTCCATGTTGACCAGCGGTGTGCTGGCCGGGCTGGCCAGTCTGGGCTTGCTTGAAGTCTGGCATCTGGCCGTCGGGAGTTTTGTCAACGGCATCTGCTGGGCTGCCGACAATCCGGTGCGGCGCATGATGATTGGTGAAGCGGTGGGGCCTGAGCGCATCGGCCCGGCCTTGTCGGCCGACGTGGGCATCAACAACGCCACCCGTGTCATTGGCCCCGTGCTGGCAGGTTTGATCCTGGCCCGGTTTGGCATTGCCGGGGTGTTCTGGCTGGGGCTGGCTTTGCACGCTTGCAGCCTGTGGTCTGTGCTGCGGATTGCGCGCAGCGCCTTGGTCCCGGTCTTGCACCCCTTGTCGCTGCTCGGGCCCATGCGCGAGGGTTTTGCACTCGTGCGCCAGGATGATCGGCTGATTGGTACCTTGGCTGTGACGGTTATTTTTAACGTGTTTGGCTGGCCTTTCACCAGCATGATCCCGGTGCTGGCGGCGGATGCATTGCACCTGGACAATCAGGCGATCGGCTTGCTCGTCAGCTGCGAAGGCGTGGGTGGTTTGCTTGGTGCGCTCTTGTTTGCCAGCCTGGCCAAGCCCCTATGGTATGGGCGGATCTATGTGGGCTCGGTGCTGCTGTACCTGGTGACCATCATCGGTTTTGCGCTGACCCGGGGCGTGACCATGGCCGCCGTGCTGCTGGTGCTTAACGGTATGGGAGCGGTCGGTTTTTCGGTGATGCAGGCGACCCTGATGTACCTTGACGCTCCCGTGGCCATGCGCGCGCGTTTGCTGGGGGTGCTGACGGCTTGCATCGGGATCGGTCCGGTCGGGTTTTTGTATGTCGGCGTGCTGGCCGATGTCTTCAGCCCGGCAGTGGCCACCGGCGCCTTGGCGCTGCAGGGCTCGGTGGCCCTGTTGCTGACGCGGCGTTACTGGGTGAAGTTGCTCAGACCTTGAGCCTGGCCCTTTGGGCTGCTGCATCTGCGGTAGGCGAAGGCATGACCTTTGCTGCCGGACATGATCCAGATCAAAAGGGTGCCAGCGCGGAACGCCTAAATTGGCGGGTCTTTGCACAACTCAAGAAGGCAGCCCATGAAAAACATCACCACCTTCGACCAATATGCCCGAGTTTTCCTTGCCGTTGTCGTGTTGGAGGCTGCATTCTTTTGGCTCGACGGTGGTTTGAAGGCGCTGGCCTATGTTGTCGGCGGTGTTTTATTCGGGACGGCGGTCTTCAGGTTTTGTCCGGTCTACCGCTTGTTCGGTTTTCGTCCGGCACGGGCCGCAGAAACGCCCAACACTGCAGTGCGGGCCGGGGCTGCGGTTTTGCTTCTCGCCGTCGCCTTGGTGGGCGGTTATGGCAGCGACTTTTTCAGCCGAAAGCTGTTTTTGGAAGATTTCAACGCCATGAATCACTTCTACAAACAGACACTTTTTTGGACCGGGAAGGATGAGCGCGTTAAGGCGATTGCCAATTACGACCAGCTCGTTCCCGCTTACCAGGGCTTTCAGCGCAAGTACGCCAGTTACCGACCCTATGCCTTGCGCGGCGACCCGATTTTTGGGGCCGATCTGCGCGGCGTTCAGACCATGATCGTTGGCGTCGAAGGTTTGGTTCGCAGTGGCGATCTGCATCAGGCCCATCTCGATCTGGAAAAAATACGGCCCGTCTTTCAGTCACTGTTCAAACGTAACGGTTTTTCTCTGCTGTCAGTGGCCCTGGTTGACTTTCATGATGCGATGGAGTTGATGCTCGACGCCGCGCAGGCCAGGGATGCGGGCACGATTCAGTCGCTTTATCCGCAGGTGAGCGACAAATTGCAAGCCGTTGAGGGGGAGGCGAACGATGCTGAGATTCAGGCGATCCGCAAGAACCTGAATGATCTTCTTGACTTGGCAAAAA
>CAIMVC010000357.1 GCA_903844825.1 uncultured Burkholderiales bacterium
GCGCTGCTGCTCGAAAACAACCTGATCAAGACGCTGAACCCGAAATTCAACATCCTGTTTCGGGACGACAAAAGCTACCCCTATCTCAAGCTCACGGCCGCCCAGTCTGCGGACAAGGCGCTAGCCGGTGACGCGCCGCAGCGCGCCGTCGCCTACCCGCGTGTGGCTTACTACCGCGGCGCTGTGGAGAAAAAGCACCGTTACTTTGGTCCTTATCCCAGCGCCTGGGCGGTCAAGGAAACTATTTTGTTGTTGCAAAAGGTGTTTCGGCTGCGGACCTGCGAGGACACAGTGTTCAACAACCGGACGCGGCCGTGTTTGCTCTACCAGATCAAGCGATGTTCGGCCCCCTGTGTGGGTCAGGTGTCAACCGAGCAATATGCGCTTGACACGGCCAATGCCGAACGTTTTTTGCGCGGTCAGACGCAGGAAATCCTGAGCGAGCTCGAAAGTCAGATGTTGCTGCACGCGGATCGGCTCGAGTTTGAGCAGGCGGCCGAGTTTCGCAATCAGATCGCCGCCTTGTCCAAGGTACTGCATCAACAATCGATGGAAATCGGTGGCGACAAGGATGTCGATATTCTGGCCGTGAAGGTGCACGGCGGCAGAGCCTGCGTGAACCTGGCTATGGTGCGGGGCGGGCGGCACCTCGGAGACCGGGCCTACTTTCCGACACATGTCGAGAACGCTGTAGACGTTGCTGAACTCGATGAGGCGGTAATGCAGCAGCAACCCGGCGACCCGCTCGAGCCTGCGTCGGCGCAGTCGTCTGCTGCGGGGCCGCGCATCGAGACCTTGGTCCTGCAGGCCTTTATCGCCCAGCACTACATCGACGTGGCCGTCCCGCCCACCCTGGTCTGTGGCGAGCCGGTAGACAAGGCGCTCATGCGTGCGCTCAGCACCCAGGCGGGTTCCCGAGTCACGGCGGTGATTCAGCCCAGGGAGCAGCGTCGGATCTGGCTTGAGATGGCGCAAAAAAACGCTGACATTCAGCTCGCGCGCCTGTTGGCGGAGCAGGGGTCACAGCAGGCCCGAACCCGCGCCCTGGCCCAGGCGCTGGACTTGCCACAGACCGCGCTGGAGACCCTGCGCATCGAGTGCTTTGACATTTCACACACTGCCGGTGAGTCAACGCAGGCGTCTTGCGTCGTGTTCCATGAGCACCGCATGCAAAGCGCCCAATACCGCCGCTACAACATTGATGGCATCACCCCCGGCGACGACTATGCAGCGATGCGGCAGGTGCTGATGCGCCGCTACACCAAGCTGGCTGAAGCGGCCCGCAACAACGAGGCGAGCCTGCCAGACCTGGTGTTGATCGACGGCGGCAAGGGGCAGGTGTCGATGGCCCGGGAAGTTTTTGAGGAGTTGGGGCTGGACCTCGGCCTGATTGTTGGCGTCGAGAAGGGCGAAGGCCGCAAGGTGGGACTGGAAGAACTGGTCTTTGCCGACGGCCGCGACAAGGTGTACCTGGGCAGTGATTCAGCGGCACTGATGCTGATTGCCCAGATTCGCGATGAAGCGCACCGCTTTGCCATCACCGGCATGCGCGCCCGCCGTGCCAAGGTGCGGGTCGGCGGCAGCCAGCTCGAAGACATCGCGGGTATCGGGCCCAAGAAGCGCGCCAGTTTGTTGCAGCGCTTTGGTGGGATTCGCGGCGTCAGTTCGGCCAGCGCGGAAGATATCGCCACGGTGGAAGGGATTTCCCGCGAATTGGCCGAAGAGATCTACCGGGCGCTGCATTGAGTTTGAGCCGCAAGCGCCGTTTGAAAAGCCTGCCGACCCCGGCTCATGCCAAAATCAAGCTATGTTCCTGACCATCCCCACCATCATGACCTGGACCCGCATTGTGGCGATTCCGTTGATTGTGGGTATTTTTTATCTCGATATCCAGCCGGCCAGCCGCAATCTGATTGCCACGGTCATGTTCGTCGTCTTTGCTGCCACCGACTGGCTCGATGGTTACCTGGCGCGCCGGCTCAACCAGACCTCATCCTTTGGTGCCTTTCTCGATCCGGTGGCTGACAAGTTTCTGGTCTGTGCCTCGCTGCTCGTGCTGGTGCATTTGCAGCGCGCCGATGTGTTCGTGGCATTGATCATCATCGGCCGTGAAATTGCCATTTCGGCCTTGCGCGAATGGATGGCCCTGATAGGGGCCACCAAGAGCGTGGCCGTGCACATGATTGGCAAGGTCAAGACGACCGTCCAGATGGTGGCGATTCCCTTTTTGCTGTTCGATGGCCGGCTTTTTGGCTGGGTCGACACCCACCTTTGGGGCACCTGGCTGATCTGGCTGTCGGCCGTTTTGACGGTCTGGTCCATGGTGTACTACCTGCAAAAAGCCATCCCGGAAATTCGCGCCCGCTCCCAATGAGTGCTGTGCCTGATCACGGCGCCGAGAGTGCCTGGCTGCGCGCCATGCCCGGTGTGTTTGTCCTGATCTGGAGCACCGGCTTTGTGGTCGCCAAGTTCGGGCTGCCCTACGCGCCGCCTCTGACCTTTTTGTCCCTACGCTACCTGCTGTCGATGGTTTGCCTGTCAGTATGGATAGCCATTTCCCGCGCGGCGTGGCCGGCGGGGCGCCAGCAGTTCCTGCACCTGGCGGTGACCGGTGTGCTGGTTCAGGCGGGTTATCTTGGGGGCGTGTGGGTCGCGGTCAAGGCCGGCATGGGGTCCGGTCTGGCGGCGCTGGTGGTGGGATTGCAGCCGGTGTTGACGGCCTTGTGGGTGTCACTGACGGCATCTGCCTCGGGTGGGGTCGGCATTCGCGTGAGCAGAACCCAGTGGCTTGGCCTGTTGCTGGGCTTTGGCGGATTGCTGCTGGTGGTCTGGCGCAAACTGCAGGCTGGCGTCGAAGTCAGCCCGCTGACCCTGAGCGCGACGATTTTTGCCCTGCTCAGCATCACCGCCGGCACGCTCTACCA
>CAIMVC010000358.1 GCA_903844825.1 uncultured Burkholderiales bacterium
CTACACAGGCGCCACCACCATCAGCGCGGGCACCTTGTCGGTCACCGTCAGCTTGGCTGACAGCACAGCAGTCAGCGTAGCGGACACCGGCACGTACGCGGTGGACGCCAGCGACACCGTAGGCTCGATTGCAGGCGCAGGCAGCATCGTGCTTGCCAGCAGTTCCACACTGACCAGCGGAGGCGACAACACATCGACCATCTTCTCTGGCATAGCCTCGGGCAGCGGTGCGCTGACCAAGTCGGGGACTGGCACCTTGACGCTGAGCAACACGGGCAACAGCTACAGCGGGGGCACCACGGTGAGCGCAGGCACCTTGGCCCTGGGCGCAAGCAACGTGCTCCCCGACACCGGCACAGTCACGGTCTCGGGCGGCACTTTGAGCCTGGGCGCCTACTCCGACACCGCAGCAGCGCTCACGCTCACCAGCGGCTCCATCACGGGCAGCACCGGGACACTCACCAGCAGCAGCGACTTTGACCTGCAAAACGGCACAGTCAGCGCCGTGCTGGCGGGCACGGTGGGTGTGGCCAAGACCACCACCGGCACCGTCACGCTATCGGGCGCCAACACCTACACAGGCGCCACCACCATCAGCGCGGGCACCTTGTCGGTCACCGTCAGCTTGGCTGACAGCACAGCCGTCAGCGTAGCGGACACCGGCACGTACGCGGTGGACGCCAGCGACACCGTAGGCTCCATCGCAGGCGCAGGCAGCATCGTGCTGGGCAGTGGCTACACACTGAGCAGCGGTGGCGACAACACATCGACCAGCTTCTCGGGCGTGGCCGAGGGCAGTGGCGCGCTGACCAAGTCGGGCAGCGGCACCTTGACGCTCAGTGGTGCCAACACCTACACCGGCGCCACCACGGTTAGGGCGGGCACCTTATCGGTCACTGGCAGTTTGGCCGACGCCTCCGCAGTCAGCGTGACCGGAACGTATGCGGTGGGTGCCTCGGACACTGTGGGGTCGATTACTGGTGCGGGCGGCATCGTGTTGGGCAGCGGCTTTACGCTGACCAGCGGGGGCGACAACACATCGACCAGCTTCTCGGGCATAGCCTCGGGCGAGGGTGCGCTGACCAAGTCGGGCAGCGGCACCTTGACGCTCTCGGGTAACAGCACTTACACCGGCTTGACCACAGTGAGTGCGGGTGTGCTCAAGCTCGGCGCTGCGGGCAGTGGCACCAACAGCCCCTTGGGCACGGTGGGCGCGGGCACCACGGTCAGCAGTGGAGCGGCCTTGGACTTGGGTGGCTACACCTTGGCCACGGCCGAGGCCTTGACCCTCAACGGCACAGGCCCCAGTGGCGCTGGTGCGCTGGTCAATAGCGGCGCAGCAGCCACGTATTCGGGTCTACTCGCCCTGGGCAGTGCCAGCTTGGTCGCTGGCGGCAGTGGCACCATCGCACTGACGGGCAACATCACGGGTGACACTTTCGGGCTTAGCCTGGGTGGTGCTGCCGGGGGCCGCATCACCAGCGTCATCGGCACCACCACCGGCACGTTGACCAAGCAAGACGCCGGAACCTGGACCTTGTCGGGCGCCAACACCTACAGCGGCGCCACTACGGTCACTTTGGGCACCCTCTCGGTTACCGGCAGCTTGGCCGATACCTCGGCGGTCAGCGTGACTGGGACTTACGCAGTGGGCGCCTCGGACACTGTGGGGTCGATTACCGGGGCGGGTGGCATCGTGCTGGGCAGTGGCTTCACGCTGACCAGCGGGGGAGACGGTACGTCGACCACCTTCTCAGGCCTGGCATCAGGTGGTGGCGCGCTGACCAAGTGGGGTAGCGGTACCTTGACGCTCTCAGGCGCCAACACCTACACCGGAGTCACCACGGTCGGTGAGGGCACTTTGTCGGTCACGGGCAGCTTGTCCGACAGCACGGCGGTCAGCATCACCGGCACCTACGCCGTGGGTTCTACGGACACCGTGGCTTCCATCACCGGTGCAGGCAGCATCGTGCTGGGCAGTGGCTTTACGCTGACCAGCGGGGGCAACAACACATCCACCACCTTCTCGGGCATAGCCTCGGGTGCCGGCGCGCTGACCAAGTCGGGAACCGGCACCCTGACCCTTAGCGGCGCCAACACCTACACCGGCGCCACCACGGTTAGCACGGGCACCTTATCGGTCACGGGCAGTTTGGCCGACACCTCCCCAGTCAGCGTCAGCGTAAACGGTACATACGCGGTGGGTTCTACGGACACCGTGGGCTCTATTGCGGGCGCGGGCAGCATCGTGCTGGGGACAGGCTCTACGTTGACCAGCGGGGGCGATGGCACGTCGACCACCTTCTCTGGTGTGGCGTCTGGTGCTGGCGCGCTGACCAAGTCAGGCAACGGCACCCTAACGCTCAGTGGCGCGAACACCTACACCGGCGCCACTACGGTCACTTTGGGCACCCTCTCGGTTATCGGCAGCTTGGCCGATACCTCGGCGGTCAGCGTGACTGGTGCTTACTCAGTGGGCGCCTCGGACACTGTGGGGTCGATTACCGGGGCGGGCAGTATCGTGCTGGGCGGCGGGTTCACGCTGACCAGCGGGGGCGACAACACGTCGACCACCTTCTCGGGTGTGGCCTCAGGCACTGGCGCGCTGACCAAGTCGGGCAGCGGCACCCTGACGCTCTCGGGCAATAGCTCCTACACCGGTTTGACCACGGTGGGTGCCGGTGTGTTGAAGCTGGGCGCTGCGGGCAGCGGCGCCAATAGCCCTTTGGGCACGGCGGGCGCGGGCACCACGGTCAGCAATTTAGCGGCCTTGGACCTGGGCGGCTACACCTTGGCCACGGCCGAGGCCTTAACGCTCAACGGCACAGGCCCCAGTGGCGCTGGAGCCCTGGTCAATAGCGGTGCAGCGGCCACGTATTCGGGTCTGCTGACCCTGGGAAGCGCAAGCTTGGTCGCTGGCGGCAGTGGCACCATCGCATTGACGGGCAACATCACGGGTGCCACCTACGGGCTTAGCCTGGGTGGTGCTGCCGGGGGCAGCATCACCAGCATCATCGGCACCACCACTGGCACGCTGACCAAGCAAGACGCCGGCACCTGGACCCTCAGTGGCGCCAACACCTACAGCGGCGGCACCACCGTGAGCGCAGGCACGCTCAGAGCGGGCACCAGCAGCAGCGGCTCGGTCACCAATGGCCCGTTTGGAACAGCACGGGTCACTGTGGGCGGCGGCACGCTCGAGCTCAACGGCCAAACGCTGGCCAACACGCTCACGCTGGGCGCAGGCGGCGCCCTGGGCGCTGTGGCCAACAGCAGTGGGACGGATGCCACCGCCTCGGGCGCGGTAACACTCAGCGCGCCCAGCAGCCTGGGCGGCACGGGCAGCCTCACGCTCAGTGGCGCCATCAGCGCCAACGGCTACGGATTGGCTGTGCTGGGCGCAGGCGCTAAAACGCTGGGCAACAGCAGCAACACCTTGGCCACCGTAGCCACGGACGCCGGTGTGGGGGCGCTGCGCGTGGTCAATAGCGCCGCGCTGGAGATCGGCCAGGTGAGCACTGGAGGCGTCACCTACAGCGGCATCGACGCCACGGGCACGGTGTCAGTCACCACCACCAGCGGCAACCTGACGGTCTCGCAAAGCGTGGCCACCAGCAGCACCTCGAGCAACAGCGCAAGCCCTGCACTGCTCCTTGGCGCGGGCAGCGCCACGGCGGCGGGCACCACCACCGGTGGTGACGTCATCTTGAGCGGCTCGCCGGGCCTGTCGGTGGGCACGGGCGGCATTGCCGCCGTCTACACGGGCAGCAGCGCCAACAGCACGGGCTTGGCCAGCACGCTGGCTGCCAAGGCCAGCAACTACAGCCTGTTTGGCCAAAGCAGCGCCAGCCTGCCCTCATCAGGCGCGGGGTACTACGCGCTGTACCGCTACAACGGAGCGGCGATTTACCTGGTGCTGGCTGATGGCCAGACCAGCGTCTATGGCACAGCACCGAGCTTGAGCTACTGGTATTCCAGCAGCGCCAGCAGCGTAGTCCCGGTGTCCTACACCGGCATACCCAGCACGGCGCAGAGCTTTAGCCTGACGGGCGGGTCGGTGTCCGACACGGTGAGTGTGTCCGGTGGCGTGGGTGGCACCTTGGCGCTCAGCGGCACGCCCAGCATTGCCAGCGCCGGCCTGGTGGCTACGACCAATGCAGCCAGCTACGCACTCACGCTCACGCCCAACCTGACGCTGAGCGGCTATGTGTTTGCGGCGGGCAACGCGGTCACCTACACCGTCAGCGCCAAACCCATCACCCTAACCAACACCGCGCGCAGCACCAGCTACGACGGCACCAGCACCTATGCCAGTTTGGCCAGCGGCGCGGCATTTACCAACACGGCACTGGTGGGCAGCGACGCCATTGCCTCAGTCACCCAAACGCCCAGCATCAGTGGCCTGGCGCAGGCCGGCGCATTTACCGTCACGCCCAGTGCAGCCGTTTTTGGAACGGGCAGGGCGGCCAACTACAGCCTGACTTATGCGCCCAGCACGCACACCGTCACCCCGGCGGTCTTGAACCTGGCTATTGCCAAGAGCTACAACGCCAACACCAGCTTTGGTACGGCCAACACCTACACACTCACCGGCATGGTCAACAGCGAGACGGCGCCCACCATCTCCTCGGGCACGGCCACCGTGTCCGGCACCGATGTGGGCACCTACACCAGCTTTGCCAGCAACAGCTTTGCACTATCGAGCGGCAACTACACGCTGGACGGTGGCACGGTGGCAGCCACGGTGAACCAACGCGCATCGGTCACCTACACCGGTGCGTCTGGCGGCAACTGGTCGACTGCTGCGAACTGGACCGACGGCGCCCTGCCCACCAAGGGCAACGTGGCTTCGGTGGTGATCCCATCGGCCACCACCGTGGTGTACGACCACGCCAACCTCAGCGCCCTGGCCCCCACCAGCGCCATTGCCAATGAGGGCACCTTAAACGTGGTCAACGCCAGCGCCTTGACCCTGTCTGGCGCCATCTCGGGCAGCGGTGCACTAGCCAAGTCGGGCACTGGCGCGCTCACGCTCTCGGGCACCAACAGCTACCAAGGCGCCACCACCGTAACAGCGGGCACCTTGCGCGTCAGCGGCTACCTGGGCGACACCACGGCCGTCAGTGTGGCTGCGGGCGCGAGCTACC
>CAIMVC010000359.1 GCA_903844825.1 uncultured Burkholderiales bacterium
CGTCGATGCGGTCACTGTCGAGATCATCCGCAATGGCTTGTACGCCGTGACGGAGGAGATGAAAACCAACCTCACCCGAACCGCCTACAACCTCATCATTTACGAGGCGCTGGACTTCACGGTAGGCCTGTTTACCAAGGAGGGTGACACCGTCTCCATCGGCCTGGGCCTGCCGATGTTCATCCGCGGCATGTCCGAAACCGTCAAAGCGAAAATCCGCCATTTCGGTTACGAGAACATCCTGCCGGGCGACATCCTGGTGACCAACGACGCTTACACCACCGGCAGCCACTTGAACCACTTTACGTTCACGATGCCGATTTTCCACGAGGGCCGGCTCGAAGGTTTCACCTGTTGCATGGCGCACTGGCTGGACGTGGGCGGCACGCTGGGCAATGTGACCACCGACATCTTTAGCGAGGGCATTCAGATACCGATCCTGAAGTACCAGCGCGAAGGCGTGGTCAACCAGGACCTGATTGACATCATCGCCATGAACGTGCGGCTGGCCGAGCGCGCCCTGGGCGACCTGCGTGCGCAGATCACCGCCATCACCACCGGGGAACGCCGCTACGTGGAACTGCTCCAGCGCTACGGCGCCGACGCGGTGAACGCGTCGATTTGTCAGATCATGGACTCCAGCGAGGCCGTGGCGCGCAAGAACACGCTGTCGATCCCCGATGGCGTGTACGAGGCCGAATCGTTCATGGACGATGACGGCCTGGACATCGGCAAGCGCATTCCGATCCGCGTGAAGATCACAGTCAAGGATGACGAGATGACGGTGGACCTGTCGGATGTGAGCAAGCAGGTACGCGGGTTCTACAACTCCGGCTTCACCACCGGCATTGCCTGCGCGCAGGTGGCCTACAAGTGCCTGACCACGCCGACTGACTATCCCGTCAACGACGGCAGCTTCCGTTCGCTGAAAGTCATCATGCCCATGGGCACGGTGATCAGCGCCGAGCGCCCTTACCCGATGCGCGTGTGGATGACCTTCCCGATGACAGTGATCGACACCATCTTCAAGGCGCTGGCGCCCGCGATCCCCGACCGCTCCATCGCCGGCCACCACGCCGATCTGGTGTTTCCCAACATCCACGGCATATCGCCGGAGGACGGCCGCCTGTTCATCGTGGGCATCGGCCCGCTGGGCGGTGGCTGGGGCGCCAAGAGCACCGAAGATGGAGTCTCGGTCACCGTCTGCATCAACGACGGCGACACCCATAACAGTCCGACCGAGCAGCTTGAAGCCAAGTACCCGGTGCTGGTCGAAAAGTACGAGATCCGCAGGGACAGCGCCGGCGCCGGTCGCTACCGTGGCGGCCTGGGGGCCGAGATGGTGGTGCAGGCGCTCAGCCCCTTCACCGTGACCACCCGCATTGACCGCGTGCACTGCAAACCCTGGGGACTGGACGGCGGCGGTGATGCCATGGGCAATGGCCTGGCCGTGCGCCACAAGGGCGAGTGGAAGACCGACCACCTCAACGCCAAGATCTTCAATGTGCGACTCGATCGCGGGGACGCCTACAAGATGCTGTCGGGCGGAGGGGGCGGCTTCGGCAGCCCGCTGGACCGGGAGCTCGACAAGGTGGCCGAAGACGTGCGCGAGGGGTATGTCAGTGCCCATGTGGCGCGCGAGGTCTACAAGGTGGCGCTGGACGGTCATGGACAGGTGGACCATGCTGCGACGCAAGCGCTGCGCAGTGGCAAGGCACCGGCTGCGGCAGAAGACGTGGCCTGGGACGGTCAGTGAGCGCCGTCGTGGCCGACCCACGCGCCGAGCGCCTCGCCAACCTGTGGAGCCGGCTTTCGGCCCAGCACGTGACGCTCGGCGCGGGCTGCGGTTGCATGGTGGGCGGCGTGAGCGTTTCGCTGGAAGACTTCGAGCTCGACATCGCCGACTACTTGTGGGCCGAGGGCGAGCGCCAGGGCCAGACCGCGGTGGTGGCCTGGCTGCTGCAGCCAGGTCCGATCGAGCAGCAGGTCAAACCGGGATGACCTTGCTGACCCGTCTGGAAGAGGGCCAGGCTGATGAGCTTGTGGCCGACTGGTTGCTCACGCGACTGGCGCGCACGCTCGACTCGTTCGCCAAGCTGCACGGCCCATCTGGCCTCTGAGCAACTGCGCATGGCCTTCCTCCTTCCCCAAGCAAAAACCGGCGACAGCACCGATCAGGCTGAGCGCATCCCCATCACAGTGCTCACCGGCTTCCTGGGCAGCGGCAAGACCACGCTGCTCAACCGTCTGCTACGACAGCCCGACATGCACGGCACGGCGGTAGTCATCAACGAGTTCGGCTCGGTGGGGCTGGACCACGAGTTGGTCGACCACACCGAAGAAAATATGGTGCTGCTCGCCAACGGCTGCATCTGCTGCACCGTGCGCGGCGATCTGGTCGAGGCCTTCGAGCGCCTGGCGCAAAGCCCCGAGGCACAGCGCGGTGCACTGCGCCACGTGGTGGTTGAGACCACCGGCCTGGCCGATCCGGCGCCTATCCTGCACACGCTCATGGGCGAGCCGCGCGTGGCGAATCGCTGGCGCCTGGCCGGTGTGGCCTGTACCGTGGACGCCTTCAACGCCATGACCACCCTGGACCAGCACACCGAGGCCGTGAAACAGGCCGCGGTCGCCGACCGCTTGCTGCTCACCAAGTCCGACCTGGTGTCCCCCGAGCACCTGCCTGCCTTGCTGGAGCGGCTGCGCGGCATCAACCCGCTGGCGAGCGTGACAGCAGCCCCCGAAGACGCGCTGCAGGCCTTGCAAGGTCTGCTGGACCGACCAAGCGCTGCGGTGTGGCTGCCGGCGTCCGCAGACACGGAGCGGTCGTACTTTTTTGCCGCGAGCCCGCCGGCGCCGTCCGACTCCAACCGGCACGATGACCATATCCGCTCGCATGTGATCGTGCGTGACCAGCCGCTCTCGCGTGAAGGCTTCATGGCTTGGCTGGACATGATCGCGGCCATGCGCGGTGATGACCTGTTGCGTGTCAAAGGCATCGTGCATCTGGCCGACGACCCGGATCACCCGATGGTGATTCACGGTGTGCAGCACCTGTTTCATCCACCCGAAACCCTGGCACGCTGGCCTAGCGACGACCGACGCACCCGCATCGTGCTCATCACCCGGAACATGGACGCCGAAGAGATCGAGGCGACGCTGAGTATTTTTGAAAGACGCCGCAAGCGCGGCACCCCCCCGGCCCAAACTATTTGAAATCAAAAGGAGACAACATCATGATGAAAAAACTGATCGCATTGGCCGTGCTCGGTGCGTGCAGCCTCTCGCACGCGCTGGCGCAAAGCAAATTCCCCGACGGCACGCTCAAGCTGGTTGTCCCTTTTGCCGCCGGCGGTGGGGTGGATCAGGCTGCCCGTTTGCTCGGTCGGCAATTGCAGGCCGACTTGGGCGTGCCGGTCATCGTTGAAAACAAGGGGGGCGGTAGCGGCACCATTGGCGGCAAAGCGGTACAGAGCTCACCTGCCGACGGCATGACCTTGCTGTTCTCCGCCGCCACCCATGTGCTGGCCCAGCAGGTGCTGGCCAATCCGCCTTACGAGCCGCAGACCGATTTCGAGCCCATCGCGCGCGTGGGTGAAGCGCCACTGCTGCTGGTAATCCCGCCCAACGCACCGCAGAAAACCTTGAAGGAGGTGCTGGAAGCAGCCCGCCAAAACCCCGAGAAATGGACGGCGGCCCTGCCGGCGCTGGGCGCCCCCAGTCACCTGGCCACACTGCTGCTGGCCAAACAAGGCAACTTCAAGCTGACCGTGGCCCCTTACCGCGGCACAGCGCCTGCGCTGGCGGATGTGGCGGGGGGCCATGTGCAGTTGCTCATGGACTCCATCATCTCGCTGCAGGGTATGGCACGAAGCGGCAAGGTCAAAGCCATCGCCACCACCTCGGCTCAGCGCAGCAGCGTGGCGCCCGACGTGCCTACCGCCACCGAGAGCGGCTACCCGGGCTTGGTCTACAACTCCTGGTACGGTGTGTGGGCGCCCAAGGGAACGCCGAAGGACAGGGTGCTGTTCCTGAATAAGGCCTTCAACAAGGCCGGGGCCGAACTGGCCAGAACGGGTGCCTTCACCAGCCTGGGCATCCTGCCGGTGATCGAGAGTTCCGATCAGTTCCGCAAGTACATCGCGGCCGACGTATCGCGTAGCGCCGAGCTGCTCAAGGAGGCGGGCTTCAAACCAGAGTGATGCTGTGCCGCCCTCCGGCTGCAGCCGGCGCCAGCAGTCTGCCGTCCCCGCGCAGCCAGCTCGATAGCGCTGCCTTCCTCGTCCCCTGAGGCTAGATGGAGCCCGGCGGCGCCCACAGCCGCTGCCGCCCGTTATGATTTGGCGCATGAGCTTTTTTGCAGTCCTGCTGGCCTTTATCCTCGAGCAAGCCCGGCCGCTCGGTAGCGGTAACGCCATTCACGCCGGTCTGCGGGCCTGGGCCCGCTGGTCCAGCCGCAACATGGACGCGGGCCGGCCTCACCACGGCTGGCTTGCCTGGGCGGTGACGGCGGCCGTGCCCGCATTGCTGGCCCTGCTCGTTCATCTGTTGCTCTGGAGCGCGCACCCTGCGCTGGCTTTCGTCTGGAATGTTCTGGTGCTCTACATGACCCTGGGCTTTCGGCAGTTCAGCCATCACTTCACCGACATCCGCGATGCGCTGGACGTTGGTGACGAGGATCGGGCCAGGGAGTTGCTCGCCGAGTGGCAGCAGGTCGATGCCAGTGCATTGCCCCGCAGCGAGATCGTGCGCCATGTGATCGAGCATTCGGTGCTGGCCGCGCACCGCCACGTGTTTGGTGTGCTGAGCTGGTACTCGATTTTGGCGGCGCTGGGGCTGGGACCGGCCGGTGCGGTGCTCTACCGCATGAGTGAATTTGTTTCTCGCTACTGGGCCGGCAGCGACCCGAAGGCGGGCGAGGGCGTCAGTCCCGCCCTGCAGCATGCGGCCCGGACCGCCTGGGGCGTGATCGACTTTTTGCCGGCACGCATGACCGCCGTGGCTTTTGCGGTGGTCGGCAGCTTTGAGGACGCGATTGACAGCTGGCGCCACTACACGCAAGGCTTTGCGGGCGGGGCACATGCCGCGTCCCAAAACCGCAACGACGGCGTGGTGCTCGCCGCCACGGCAGGTGCGGTCAATGTGCGACTGGGCGGCAGTGCGCTCAAGGCTGCTGACCGGTTGGGCTCAGACGGTGTTGGACCCCAGCCGACGCAGGCGACGCCAGGGCGTGAGCCTGAAGTCGGCCACCTGCGCAGCGTGGTGGGTCTGGTCTGGCGCTCGGTGGTGCTGTGGATGCTGCTGCTGGCCCTGCTCACGCTGGCGCGTTTGCTGGGTTGACCTTCACGCGGCTGCGCGGCGGCTTGTCCCGGTGCATCGGGCGGGCCGGGCAAGCGCCATATCGGCTCAGGCATAGCTGCCTTGTTGCCTTCGATCGTGTGGGATGGATGGGCGAACCTATACTTAATTTTCGAGCGGAAACGCTAGCAGGCTCCCCAGCGTCTCGCGGGGATCTCGGCTGACTTTTCTCGTCTACCGATCCGATCTTGCTGCATTAGCACCTGATGCCATACCCTGGAGATGCCATGTCATTTGCCATCAAAAATGCCGTTTTTGGCGTCGTGACAACCGCGGTGGGTCTGGCTGCTTGCATCCAGACGTCTTTGAGCCATGCTCAAACTTACCCGAGTCGCGCAGTCCACGTCGTGGTTGGCTACGCCCCGGGAGGTCCGGTGGATATTGCGGCGAGAATCCTCGCGCCGTCGCTGCAAAAGCGGCTTGGCCAGCCGGTTGTGATCGACAACAGGGGCGGCGCCTCGGGTGCTGTTGCCGCTAACCAGGTGGCCAAGTCGCTGCCTGACGGCTACACCCTGTTTTTTGCCGCCAGCGCCACCCAGACCATCGCGCCGCATGTTCAAAAGAACATGCCGTATGACCCGCTCAAAGACTACACACCGATCTCGCTGGTGGTCAATGCACCCAACGTGCTCCTGGTCAACAAGGACGTCCCGGTCAAAAACATCACCGAGCTGGTCGCTTATGCCAGGAGCAAGCCCAATCAGGTGACCTTCGGCTCTGCCGGTCTGGGTGCTTCCAACCACATGTCTGGCGAACTGCTGAAAAAAGCCAGCGATGCGCCCATGCTTCACGTCCCCTACAAGGGTAACGCGCCGGCCCTGGCCGATCTTTCGGGCGGCGTGATCACCTTCATGTTTGATGCCATCAGTACCGGCGCAGCTGCGGCGGCGGGCAAGCGCGTAATACCTCTTGCGGTCACTTCCGCCACCCGGCATGCCTTGCTGCCCGATGTGCCGACGATGGCGGAAGCCGGCATGCCGAATTTTGTGATCGGCAGCTTTTATGCTCTCGAAGGCCCCCCGGGACTGCCGGCAGGCATCGTGCAGCGCCTCAACGCCGCCGTGCGCGAGTCTTTGCAGGAGCCGGAGGTGGTCAGGCGCCTGGTTGAAGCCGGCTATGAAATCAGCCCTTCTACGCCCGAGGAATTGGCCGCGAAGGTCCGGTCTGACTACGAGCGCTGGGGTCAGGTGGCCCAGGGCCTGAAGTTCGATTAAGCCGTAACCCGCCAGACAAACCACACCAGCCAGGCCAGCGCCATGAAATACAAGACGATTGGACGAACGGGCGTTCAGGTGTCCTCCCTGTGCTTGGGCACCATGTTCTTCAAGTCCTATTCGCAAGACAGTACCTCCCGGTCAATCTTTTCGCGCAGTCTTGACGAAGGCATCAATTTCTTTGATTGCGCCAACTCTTACGCGGGCGGCAAAGCCGAAGAAACCTTGGGCCAGTGCATGGCCGATCACGGCTGCCGCAATGATGTGGTGCTGGTATCCAAGGTCTGCCGGCCCATGGGCGAGGGTGTCAATGCCCGAGGCTTGTCGCGCCGGCACATCATGCAGCAGGTGGAAAACAGCTTGCGCCGTCTGCAGACCGATCGCATTGATTTTTATTTCGCCCATCATTACGACCCGCTGACGCCGCTTGAAGAAACGCTCCGGGCCCTGGATGATTTGCAAACGCAGGGCAAAATTTTGTATCCAGCCGTCAGCAACTGGTCGGCCTGGCGAATCGCCAAAGCGCTGGGGATATCGGAGAAAGAATCGCTTGCCCGCTTTGAGCTGATGCAGCCCATGTACAACCTTGTCAAACGCCAGGCGGAGCACGAGCTGTTTCCGCTGGCCGAAGCCGAGCAGCTGGGGGTCATCGTGTACAGCCCGCTGGGCAGCGGCTTGCTCACTGGGCTGTACGGGGTCAACCGCAGCCCCGAAAACGGTCGCCTGCTCGAGCCCCGCTATTCCAAGCGCTACTCGGACTCAGCCAACTACGAAATTGCCGATCGTTTCACCGAACTGGCCCGCGCTAAGGGCGTGGCCCCCGCCGTGCTGGCTGTCGCCTGGGCCATGTCGCACCCGGCCGTCACTGCACCCATTATTGGCCCCGACAACCTGGAGCAGCTGGCTGCTTATGTCGAGGCGGCCAACATGGATATGTCCCCTGCGCTGCGTGACGAAATCACCGCGCTGTCACTCAACTATGACTATGGCGTCGAACGCACGGTCGACTGAGAAAATATGACCAGCCCTGACCTCTTTACGCTCCATTTGCTCATCGACAACCAAGACGTTGCCGTAAAAAACTACCTGGAGGTCCGCGATCCGGGCCGATTTGCCGAGGTGGTGGGTCTGGTGGCACAAGCCGATGCCTCGCATGTGGACCAGGCTGTTCTGGCCGCGCACAAGGCCTTTGGCAGCTGGCGTCGCACCAGCCTGGCCGAGCGCTCGGCTTTGCTGCTCAAGGCGGCTGACCTGATCGAAGCACAGGCGGGCAGCGTGCTGGAGTTGATGGCGCGCGAGTCGGGCATGTTGGTAGGGACCAACAAGGCCGAAATCGGCATGGCCGCCAACATCATTCGGGACAACGTTGAACTAGCTGCCGATTTTCTCAAGCCCCGACAGGTAGAGGACGACGCTAGCTGGGTCAGCGTGGAGAAGCGCCCGATTGGCGTGATTGCCGGCATTGTTTCGTGGAATGCGCCCGTCATCCTGACCATGCGCAAGCTGGCGCCGGCGCTGATATGCGGCAACACCATCGTCATCAAGCCCTCTCCCACAGGCGCCATGGGCATTTCGACGCTGCTCAAGCACATGGCAGCGCTGTTCCCGCCGGGGGTGATCAACGTGGTGCATGGTGGTGCCGAGGTCGGACATGCGCTGAGCACGCACGCGCTGGTCAGAAAAATATCATTTACCGGCGGCGGTGAGGTTGCTCAAGCCATCATGAAGGATGCTGCGCGCGCCATCAAGGATGTGCAATTCGAGCTCGGGGGCAACGATCCGGCCATTATTTTGGAAGACGCCCGCATTGAGGACCTGATGCCCAAGTTGGTGGGCGGTATTTTTCGCCGCTCCGGCCAGTTCTGTTTTGCGGTCAAGCGCGTGTACGTGCCCGAAAGTATTTACGATACCTTTTTTGAGGCCATGTGCCGTGAGGTCGATCAGTTCAAGGTCGGGCATCCGCTGGACCCCCGCGCCACACTGGGCCCGATGAACAACCGTCACCAGTGGCAGTTCATCAAGGACCTGCATGAACGCACCCGCGCTGCCGGCGCAGACGTGATTGAACTCGGGCAACAACTTGACCCAGCGAGTTGGGACCAGGGCTACTACTTGCGGCCTGCCGTCGTCAAACGGGCCGATCCCGATCTGGAGGTCGTGACTACCGAGCAATTTGGCCCGCTTATTCCCGTGGTGGCGTACCGCAGCGAAGCCGATGTGATCCGAATGGCCAACCAGACCGAGCTCGGACTCGGCTCCAGCGTCTGGTCAGCTGATTTCGACCGGGCGCTTGCGCTGGCCCGCGAACTGGAGGCAGGCATGACCTTCATCAACCAGAGCGGTACCTCGCGCCTGGGACAAAAGAACATTCCGTTTGGCGGTGTCAAGCAAAGCGGCATTGGCCGCGAAAGCTCCGAAGTGGGTCTGGCCGAATATGTTCAATACCACGGCATCAATTATCACAAGCGTTAGGCTGAACCGCCGAACGCCAGCGTCGGGAGCCGATCACCATCCGTTGGCTGATTGTCCCCGAGCCGACCGCACCGGCTCTGTCACGGCTGTAGCACGATGCGGCCGGTGACCCGCCCCGCCTCGAGTTCATCGAGTGCGGCATCCGCGTCTTCCAGAGAACGCAGTTGAACCGGCAAATCGGGCAGTCTCCCATTCCTGGCCAGTGCCACCAGCTCGACCATCTCAGAAAAACTCCCGACCGCCGAGCCGGAGATGGACACGGCGCGCAGGGCCAGCGAGGGTAGCGCCAGGGTAATCTCGCCACCAAACAGGCCTACGATGACGTAACGCCCGCCGCGCTGAACGCCTTCGGTGCCGAGCGTGAAGGTTTCGGGCCGGCCCACAAAGTCGATCATCGCGCCGGCCGGCCCCCCCAGGGTGCGGACCGCATTCTGAACCGCTTGCGGGCTAGCCGGGTCCACGGCCATGGAGGCGCCGGCCGCCAGTGCAGCCTCGCGGCGCTGGCTGTTCGGCTCGAACGCCAGTACCTGCTCATGACCCAGTGCGCGGGCGAGTGCGATGGCCGTCAGGCCAATGCCGCCGGCCCCGATCACACCGAGCCAGCCTGGTGCACCCTGCACCTTGCGCAGTGCCGAGTAAGCTGTCAAACCGGCGCATGAAAGCGTTGCAGCCTGCGTAGGGTCGAGCGTGCCCGTGTCGATCAGGTAACGGGCGTCCGGCAGAACCACGCAGTCGCCATAGCCGCCGGGCGCGCGCATGCCTAGAAAGTTGCTGTTGGGGCAAAGGTGCTCATCGCCGCTGATGCAGACCTTGCAGGTGCCGCAGCCAATCCACGGAAAGACCACGCCTTTGCGACCCAGACCGCGACCTTGCGGCCCGACGCTGATGATCTCCCCAAAGACTTCATGGCCCATGCGGATCGGCGGCTTAAGCCCACGGTCTGCAAAATTCCAGCGTCGCCCATCGTTGAGTTCGTAATAACCATGCCGCAAATGCACATCGGTGTGGCAGATGCCGCAGCGTTGCACCTTGACGAGCACCTGTGTGCCAGTGGGAACCGGTCGCGGCTGCACTTGCAGGTCCAGCTTGCCGCCGTATTCATGCAGGGTCAGGCAACGCATGGTGTTCATCAATTCACCTCCAGCCATTGGCGGCGTATCTGATCGTCTGCGCGAAAATCGGCCACGCTACCCGAAAAAACAATGTGTCCATGTCCCATCACCAGAACGCGGTCGCTGATGGACAGGGACATGGCCAGTTTTTGCTCGACCAACAAGACCGCGAGGCCCCGCTTGCGCATCTGGGCAATGGTTTTAGCCACCACCTCGACGATCTTCGGGGCCAGGCCTTCCGTAGGTTCGTCGATCAGGATGGCGCCCGGGTTGCCCATCAGGGTTCTGAAAATAGTCAGCATCTGCTGCTCGCCGCCGGATAAAAAGCCGGCCTTGATCTTGCGGCGCTCATGCAAGCGGGGAAACAGTGCGTACAGCTCATCTTGCGTCCAGGTCGGCGTGCTCGTGTTTGCGGGCGCCTTGCGTCCGATCTGCAGGTTCTCATCGACGCTCAAATTGGTGAAGATCAGCCGCTCTTCGGGGACATAGCCCACGCCAGCGCGTGCCACCTCGTGGCTGCTCAAGCCGCTCAGATCCGTCGTGCCCCAACGGGTCTGACCGCGCTGACCCGGCAAGGCATTCATGATGGCCTTGCAGGTCGTCGACCGCCCGGTACCGTTGCGCCCCAGCAGCGTGACAACTTCGCCTGTGTTGACCTCGAAATTCACGCCGCGCAGTACCTGCACATTGCCATAGCCGCCTTCGAGCTCGCGCACCACCAGCTTCATGCTGCGTCCTCCGTCGAAGGCCCGAGATAGGCTTGCTGGACGCGCTCGTCATGGCGAATCTGATCGGGTGTTCCGGTTGCGATGATCTTGCCACCGGCCAGCACTGAAATTCGGTCTGCCAGACCGAACACCACGTCCATGTCATGTTCCACCATCAACAGGGTGCGGCCTTCGCTGACGCGCCGAATGAAGCTCACCATGCGCGCCGTTTCGTCGCGCGACATGCCGGCCGTGGGTTCGTCCAGCAAAATCACCTGCGCGCCGGTGGCAATGGTCATGCAAATCTCGAGTGCACGCTGGTCTGAATAGGCTAGCGTGCAGGCTTCTAGCTCGGCGCTGTCATACAAGTGCGCACCGGCCATGATGGCGTCTGTCTTTTGTTCAATGTCGCGCCAGGCACTGGCCCTGCGCCACAAGGCCCAGCGTTCGCCGAGCTGGCTCATCACCGCCAGCCGGATGTTATCCCTGACGCTGAGGTGCTCAAAAATGGCAGTGATCTGAAAGGAGCGCGACAGACCGGCGCGGTTGAGCCGGTGAGGCGCCACACCAGCGATCGATTGGGTGCCCAGCTTGATGTGGCCAGACGTGACCTGCAAATGTCCTGACATCAAGTTAAACAGCGTTGACTTGCCCGCACCGTTGGGGCCGATCAGCGCGTGTCGTTCGCCCCGGTGAAATGCGAGGTCTACCCCTTCGAGCACGCGAATGGGTCCGAACCGCTTGCAGACGCCCTCAAGCGATAGCGCGATCTCTGGATCCGCGCTAGTGCTCATGTCTGGCTCCCCTGGATGCGTGCCATCAGCCGTGACTTCAAGCCTGATGCGCGCAACAGCCAGAATCCGCTGCCGAGCAGCAGCCCCAGCGTACCCCATGTCAGCCAGGAAGTAGGCGCCCACGCGATGCCGATCACTTTCACGGCAGGCCAGCCCCCCTTAGCAGCGATCGCTGCGGCGTACTCGGGAGCACACAGACGGCCCACGATTTCCACCAGCAGTACCACGCCTGCGCTGAGCACGACCACACCCAGCGAGATACGCGCCTCGGCGGGACGCAGCCAGGCGCTGCGACCGGCCGACGCCTCCCTAACCCGCTGAGCGGCCACACCGGCCAGACCCATCGGGGCATAGACCACCACGGCAATAAAGAGCAGGCCCAGGTACAGCATCCAGAAGTGCGTGGCGCTGGCAATGTAGTAGGCAAACAAAGTGGTCAGCGCAGCGCCCACCAGCGGGCCGAGCAACACGCCGGCCCCGCCAATGACGGTGTTGACCACCACGAACGCCGAGCCGGAACCTTGAAACAACACCATGTTGGCCGCCTCGTCAGACAAGGCCAGCAGGCCGCCGGCCATGCCGGCGATGCCGGCCGACGCGGCAAACACCAGCGTCTTGACGGCGTGCGTGTTGTAGCCCATGAAAGACACGCGCAGCTCGCGCTCGCGGATGCCGCGCACCACGGTTCCCAAGGGGCTGCGCTGCAGCCATACCAGCAGTCCCAGCGCGATCAGCAGCCAGATCAGCGTAAGCCAGTACACATCACTGACTTGCTGCAGTTTCCAAGGACCCCAGCCTGTGCGTACGGAGCGTAAGCCACCTTCGCCGCCAAAAACGGCTTCCCATTTGACTGCAATGGATGCCAGCAATTCGGCCAGCGCTACCGTGATCATGGCAAAGTAAACCCCGGTGCGCAGCGTCGCGAACCAGCCCGCTACCAAGCCGGCGAAAAAACCGACCGTGGCGCCCACCAAAGGTACCAGCGGCGTGGGCAGCCAGAAGCCCGCTTCGATGGCCTGCATGGCGTAAATCGAGGCAAAAGTCCCCAGCCCAAAGTACGCAGCATGGCCAAAAGACAGCAGCCCGGCCTGACCCCATAGCAAGTTAAAACCCAGCGCGAACAGGCTGGCAATCGCTACCTTGATCAGAAAATTGAGCATCCCCAAACTGGCCAGCCAGGGCATGGCCACGAGCAGTGCCAGCAGGACGGCGGCCGTCAACCACCGGGTGCTCCGGGAAAATTGCGCGATCAACTTCTGTCTCCCGCCAGGCCCGATGGCCGGACCAGCAGCACCAGCAGCATCAGAGCGTAGGGCAACATGCCGGCCGTGGCCGATAGCGGCACCTCCAGCAATCCACTCGAGGACTTGGCGATGGTCCAGCCTGAACGGCGCAGCAGATCCCCCAGCGACGCGTCGATAGACACCACAAAACTCACCGCCAAGCCAATCAGCAGGGACGAGGCCAGGGCCCCGCCCAGTGAGCCCAGCCCGCCGACGACCACCACTACAAAGACCAGCACACCGAGTTCCGCTGCCATGTTGGGCGAGGTTGAGTAAAAGGCCCCGCCCACCGCACCGGCGATGCCCGCCATGGCGGCGCCGAGCGCAAACAGTGCCGTGAAGACGGCCGGCACGTTGTGCCCGAGCATCGACACCATCTGAGGCCTCAGCACAGCGGCACGCACCACCATGCCGACCCGGCTAAAACGCAACAGCGCGAAGATCAGGGTAAACATGCTCAGCGCCGTCAGGCCGATCAAAAGTCGGAAGAAGGGAACTTGCGATTGCCCCACCGAAAATGCCGTGAAGCGCAGGGCCTGGGGGATCGAGTAGGCCACTGGGTAGGGTCCGAACAAGGTCTTGATGACTTCCTCAATCACGAAGGCGACGCCAAAGGTCAGCAGCAGTTCCTGGGTGTGGCCAAAGCGCCGCACACGCTGCAAGAGCCCGCGCTCGACCAGCACCCCTACCAGCGCCGCCGTGACTGCCCCCACCACAATGCCAGGCCAAAAGCCGACGTAGCGGCTGACAGCGAAGCCGGCGTAGGCGCCGAGCATGTAAAAAGAGGCGTGCGCAAAATTGAGCACGCCCATCATGCCAAAGACCAGTGTCAGACCGGCCGACACCATGAACAGCAGCAAGCCGTAGACCACGCCGTTGAGCAGCGTTACCAAAAAGACATCCAAAACGGTCGATCTCCGTGTCTGTGCTGCGTCAGCGTTGTTCGGGTGGGGAGCCGATCAAAGGCCTGCGGGTCGCTCCATCTTGCATTCATTGCTGACCGGCATGCTGGTGTCTGCAGCGCTCAGAACGGCCACTGGCTTGAAGCCCATGTCGGTGCCGTCAACCTTGTGCCGTGCCGACTTACTGACCTGGGAAATCACCAATGGCAGTTGCAGTTGGTGGTCGGCTGCGCGCATCGACAAGTCGCCCATGGACCACTGAATACGATTTTTCTCAAGGGCAACCGCCAGCTTTTTGACATCAAGCCTGGTCGCTTTGTCGAGGGTACGAATGGCTTCGGTCAACATGCTCAACGCAATCACGCCGTTGTTCGAGAAAGCAACGGGATCCTTACCAGCCACTTTGTGAAAGGCTGCGCGGTAAGCCTCGGCGTCGGCACCACCGGCCTCGGCATTGAAGATCTGCGCGTCGTAGCTGCCCAGGGCGGCTGTGCCGGCGCTGGCGATGTTGCCGGGCTCGTCCAGGAACATGCCGGCGAACTTGGTCTTCAGGCCACTTGTCGAGGCCGCCTGCAGGATCATCAGGAGGTCGTTGGCCGAGCTGGCCGTGAATACCGTGTCGGGTTTAGCTTCGCGAACCTTTTCAATGAAAGGGCTGAAGTCGCGAATCTTGAACACGTCGTGGCGGACCTGACCGACCACCTCGTAGCCGTAATTGGCGGCGCCGCCCACGACCGCAGCCTCCATCTCGCGGCCCATTGTGTAGTCAGGCTGCAGCGAGAAAACCCGTTTGCCTAGTTCATTCTTGCTCTTCATCACTTTGGCCAGGGCATTGGCGCGAATGATCGGGGTGGTGGTGAAGCGGTACGAATAAAAATAGCAGTCCTTGCCCGTGAAGGACGTGCCTTCAGCGCCCACGATGAGCAACATCACCGGGTTGTCAGGGTTGCGCTCATTCCAGCGTTTGACGTCAGCCAGATTTTGAGCGCCCAGTGGCGACGTGCCACCAGCGACGATCACCTGCACGCCGTCGGCCATGGCCTGCTTGAAACGGTCCGCTGCGCCCTGGGTGGTTCCGCCATCGTCGTAGGTGCTGACTTCGACGGTTTCGCCTTTCCAGCCGCCCGAGGCAGCAAAGCGGCTCATAACGTAATCAATGGTTGGCTTGTACATGGCGCCAATCCCGGCCAGTGGGCCTGTCATGGGGGTCATGAAGGCGACCTTGACAGGCGCCGCCGAGGCCGCTGCGAGGGTCAGCGTGGCGACCGCAAGGGTGGTGATCTGTTTGAGTTTCATGCGTGTCTCCTGGGTTGTTTCAGATGGCCTGCCGCCGAAGCCCAGACGCGTAAGCTGTTCGGGCTGCAGCTTCCTGCTAAGCGAGTGGCGAAGCTTAGAGATCGGGAGTTTAGGAGGCCCGGGGCGGCGGGCCTACAGCGGCGAGCGAACAGCTGACTTGCAGAAATCGGCATGTCGGCCTGGGGCGCAGGTGTGTGCTCAGATGCGCGGGACTTAGCAGAGTGTTAGGCAGCGGCCCGCTGGCAGCCCTCGCATGGCCTCCAGCTGGCGCGGAGCTCAATAGCGTGTTTGTGACAGCTCTTCGAACAACTCGCCGTACAGGCGATAACGGCTGGCGCTGATGTCGCTGACCCGGCCGCTGGCCTGGAGTTCGGTGATCACACCGCAACCGGGTTCGTGCAGGTGCGTGCAGTTGTAGAACTTGCAGTGCTGCGCGTGGGCCTTCAGATCGGGCATGTGGCCAGCCAGATGCATGGGCTCGATATGGTGCAAGCCAAACTCCTGAAAGCCGGGCGAGTCGATCAGGGCGCTGCTGCGAGCCGCGTCCATCCAGTACAGCGTGGTGCTGGTGGTGGTGTGCTTGCCCGAGTTCAGCGCCTGCGAGATTTCGGCCGTCAGCACCCGGGCGTCGGGCACCAGCGCGTTGGTCAGGCTGCTCTTGCCCGCGCCGGATGGGCCCAGCACCAGTGTTTTTTTATTCTCTAGCAGCGCCTGGAGTTCTTGCAGGCCTGCTGCGCTCGCCACGCTGTCGCCGTTGGGTTGGCTGCCGTCGTGCGGTTTGATGGCCAGGGGCAGCATCTGGTAGCCCATGGCGCGGTAGGGTGCAAGCTTGGTCCAGGCGCGGCCAAAGGGCTCGGCCAGATCGCTTTTGTTCAGGGCAATGATTGGTTTGATGCGTTCGGCCTCGGCGGCGATCAGGGCGCGCGTGAGCTGGCTTTCCGAAAATTCCGGCTCGGCCGCGATCAGGATCAGCACCTGGTCCAGGTTCGCGGCGAAGGACTTGGTGCGCATCTCGTCCTGCCGGTAAAACAGGTTCTCCCGGGACTCGACTTTTTCGATCGTGCCCTCGTCTTCGGAAGGTAGCCAGCGAATCCGGTCGCCGACCACGGCCTGGCTTTTCTTGCCGCGTGGGTGGCAGATCAGTCGCTCGCCGGTGTCGGTCTCCACCAGCACATGCCGGCCAAAACCGGCCACCACCAGACCCGACAGCGTGCCAGACACGGTGGGACGCGGAGCGCCTGCCGGTCGGGCTGCGTGTTGGCGGGATTTCAAACGAGCAAAGCGTCGACCTGGGTCGCGCAGTCAAAGTCGCTGACTGAAATGCCGCCCACGTCGTGGGTGTTAAAGCGCACGGTGCAGTGGCCGTAGCTCAGGGCCAGGTCGGGGTGATGGTCTTCGCGGTTGGCAATATAGGCCACGGCGTTGGCAAAGCCCATGGTGCGGTGAAAGTCGGCAAATTTGAAGGTTTTTTCAAGCGAGCCGTCGATCAGCCGCCAGCCTATGGCGTTTTCGCCATTGAGTTTGCTGAGCTGCGTGACGATCTCGGTTGCGCTCAGGGCGCGCCGGGTCTGCTGAACGGCCTTGTTCATGCGCTGGCTCCTTTCACGTCTGGCGCCGCGCGCTGGCCCATGCGCCCGAGTCGTTCGGAGGCCGGCGGGTGCGAGTAGTAAAAGCTGGCAAACACCGGGTCGGGCGTGAGCGTGCTGGCGTTGTCTTGGTAGAGCTTGAGCAGGGCGCTGGACAGGTCGTGGCCATCGGTCTGCCTGGCTGCGTAGGCGTCGGCCTGGAATTCATGCTGACGCGACAGCCGCGCGAACAGCGGCGAGATGAAAAAACTCAGCAGCGGCACCACCAGCATGAACAGCAGCAGGGCCATGGCGTCGTTCGGTGCGCCCAGATTGGGGCGCACGCCGAGCGCGGTGTAAAACCAGATCTGCTGCGACAACCAGCCCAGCAAGGCAAAACCGGCCAGACTGATGGCAAACATCATGACGATGCGCTGAATGATGTGCTTGTGCTTGAAGTGGCCCAGCTCGTGCGCCAGCACGGCATCGACCTCGGGTGGGCTCAGTTGCTTGAGCAGCGTGTCATAAAACACCACCCGTTTGGCCGCGCCAAAGCCGGTGAAGTAGGCGTTGGCATGGGCCGAGCGCTTGCTGCCGTCCATCACGAACAGCCCCTTGGCCGCAAAACCGCAACGCTGCATGAGCGCGGTCACGCGGGCTTTGAGCTGCTCGTCTTCCAGTGGCTGGAACTTGTTGAACAGCGGTGCGATGAAGGTCGGGTAGAGCACCAGGATCAGCAGGTTAAAGCCCATCCAGGCGGTCCAGGCCCAGAGCCACCACAGGCTGCCAGCGCTGCCCATCAGCCAAAGAATCAGCGCCAGAATGGGCAGGCCAATCAAGGCCCCGACCAGCGTGGACTTGAGCAGGTCGCCCAGCCACAGTGAAAAGCTCATCTTGTTGAAGCCAAAGCGCTCTTCCACGCGAAACGTGCTGTAGAGCGTAAAAGGCAGATCCAGCGCGCCACTGATCAGCGCAAAACCTGCGACCAGGGCCAGTTGCGGCGCCAGCGGCCCCCAACTGGCCAGCGTGCCGGATTGCACCCACTGATTGAGAAGGTCCAGGCCGTCGAGCAGCGTCCAGCCCAACAGCACGGCGGTGCCGAAAGCCATTTCGAGCAGGCCCAGGCGCGATTTGGCGATGGTGTAGTCAGCCGCTTTCTGGTGTGCGGCCAGCGAAATGGTGTTGGCAAAGGCGGCGGGCACGGCGTCCCGGTGCCGGGCCACATGGCGGATCTGGCGTGAGCTCAGGTAAAACCTGACCATCACGCCAAGCACCAGTGCGGCTGAAAAAACAAGGGTAAAGGCCAGCGAGTAGTCGGTCATGCGGGCGAGTTTAGGCGATCAGCGAGAATTGCAGCATGTCTGAAACCCAAGCCCCCCTGAAAAAGTCGGACCAGAATCTGGTCTGGATTGACTGCGAAATGACCGGCCTCGACCCTGAAAAGGAGCGTTTGCTGGAAATTGCCGTGATCGTCACCGGCCCGCAGTTGCTGCCCCGTATCGAGGGCCCGGTGCTGGTGATTCATCAAAGCGACGAGTTGCTCGACAAGATGGACAACTGGAACAAGGGCACCCACGGGCGCAGCGGCCTGATTGACAAGGTCAAGGCCAGCACCGTGAGTGAAGAGGAGGCCGAGCGGGTGATCCTAGCCTTTTTGGCCGCCTACCTGCCCAAAGGCACGTCACCCCTGTGCGGCAACACCATCAGCCAGGACCGGCGCTTTTTGGTCAAGTACATGCCCCGGCTCGAAGCGTTTTTTCACTACCGCAATGTTGATGTGAGCACCTTCAAGGAACTGGCCAAACGTTGGTCACCGGAGGTTTACAGCTCGTTTAAAAAGCGCCAGAGCCACACCGCGCTGGCCGACGTGAACGAGTCGATTGACGAGCTCGAACACTACCGCACGCACTTCCTGAAGTAGGTCGGCACCGTAGCGCCCGGCTCAGTCGACGGAAGCGCTCCAGCGCTGGTTCCAGCCGGTGTCCGAGACCTTGTCGATGTCGCGGCGGTCGCGCTTGGTCGGTCTGCCATGGATCAGGGCGCCGGCCGGCTCGGCGTTCAGGCGCTGATGCTCAATCGTTCGGGCCTTGAGTTGCAGGCTTTCTGCGGTCTCCGCGTACAGCAGCTGGGCCACCGGTGCCGATCCGCGTTGCATGGACAGGCCCTTGACCTCGACAGTTCGCACCAGCGTGCCTTGCCTGAGCCGCACCATGTCGCCGGGTTTGACGTCGCGCGCGGGCTTGACGTCCTGGCCGTTGATCTGCACCCGGCCCCGGTCCAACTCGTCGGTTGCCAGCGCCCTGGTTTTGAAAAACCGGGCCGCCCACAGCCATTTGTCGATACGCATTTTGTCCATGGCTCATTATTTCTGAAATAAGGCTCAGGCGCTGCCCTGAGCCCAGTGATGCCTGGCGTGGGGGGGCATAAGCACTTTCCCTTATGACGTCGGTCTGGTTTTGGCCACTTCCCGGTGCATGATGTCGGGCTTAACTTTTGTTTCAGGAGACCTTTCATGCGTCGCGATCGTTTTCTCAAATCCATGATGGGTCTGGCCGCCGCTGGCGCCTTGCCCTTGACCGCCCTGGCCGCGACCAACATCAAGATGATGATCCCCGCCAACCCGGGTGGCGGCTGGGACGCCACGGGCCGTGCCCTGGGCAAGGCGCTGATCGATTCAGGTGCAGCGGCGACGGTGAATTTTGAAAACAAGGGAGGTGCTGCCGGCGCGCTCGGGCTGGCGCAGTTTGTCAACGGCAGCAAGGGGGACCCTAACGCGCTGATGGTGATGGGCGCCGTGATGCTGGGCGGTCTGATCACGGGCAAACCGCCGGTGAGCCTGTCGCAAGCCACGCCAATCGCCCGTTTGACCAGTGAATACAACGTCTTCGTGCTGCCGGCGAACTCGCCCTTCAAAACCATGAAGGACGTGGTCGAGCAGCTCAAAAAAGATCCTGGCAGCGTCAAATGGGGCGGTGGTTCGCGTGGCTCCACCGAACACATTGCCGCAGCGATGATCGCGCGTGAGGTCGGCGTCGACCCGGCCAAGATCAACTATGTGGCTTTTCGCGGCGGTGGTGAGGCGACGGCCGCCATCTTGGGCGGCAATGTCACGGTCGGCGGCAGCGGCTACAGCGAGTTTTCTGAGTACATCGCCAGCGGCAAGATGAAGGCGCTGGCGGTGACGTCGGACGTGCGTCTCAAAGGCGTGGACATTCCCACGCTCAAGGAGTTGGGCATCGCCGTGGCCATTGGCAACTGGCGCGGTGTGTATGGCGCGCCAGGCATCAGTGCGGCTCAGCGGCAGGTCCTGACCGAACTGGTGCTCAAGGCTGCCCGATCCAAGAGCTGGGCCGAGGCTTGCGACAAGAACAGCTGGACGCCGGCTGTCCTCAGTGGCGCCGCGTTCGACAAATTCGTCGACGACGACTTTGCCAGCCTGCGTGCCACGATGGTCAAGTCGGGGATGCTCTGAATGTTGTCCCAGCAATGA
>CAIMVC010000360.1 GCA_903844825.1 uncultured Burkholderiales bacterium
AAATCAATTGCATCGCCTGCGGCTTGATCAGCGGCGACGCCGCTGCCACACCGACAAACAGCGCAAACCACACCAGCACAAGGCGGGCGATCAGGCTGGATTGGCGAAGGAATTGCATCGCGGGATTGTTACAGAAAAAAACGAATGCAGGCTACGTGGCTGCGCCGGGCGGGCGAAAAAACATGGGGTAAACCTTTTCAACCACGGGGCCACTGAAGTCCCAGGCCAGGCACTTGCCCAGATGCATGGGCGCTTGGCCGTCAGCGGTCGGGGCAAAAGATCGCGCCTGAAACGCGACCGTGGCCAGGTTGAACAGCAGCTCGCGCAGATGTGTGCAGCCTTGCACACCACCCAGGTGCCGATCGATGGTGGTGCGCCACCCGCGCCCCAGCACGGAGCCAATCATGCGCTGCATGGGCGCTCGCGCTTGCGGGCAGGGGTCGTGCGGAAAGGCGTCCATGGCCACCGCGATGTCGCGCACCACCATGTCGTCGTCGATGGTGACGCGCAGGAGCATGTGGTGAATGGGCTCCTCGGCCGCCCACTCGCGCTCGCCCTGGATTTCAAACGCATGCGGCTTGGTGTCCAGCATCTCGCCTTCGATGTCCCACAGACCGTCGTCGCGCCGGAAGCCGCGGTAGGTGACGTGGCGCGTGTGCATGGGCTTGCGGGGCTGCGGAGTGGGCAGGGGCATGGCAGAGTGGTAGGTGAAGTCGAAAAAAGTCAGAAAGGGCGGCAGACCTCAATGCCTGAAGTGGCGCACGCCGGTGGTCACCATCACCACGCCGCGCTCGTCAGCGGCGGCAATCACCTCGGCGTCGCGCATGCTGCCGCCGGGCTGGATAACGCAGCTCGCGCCTACATCCACCACCACATCCAATCCGTCGCGGAAGGGGAAGAAGGCGTCGCTGGCCACTGCCGAACCCTTGAGGTCGAGCTGGGCGTTGGCTGGAGCTATGCAGGCACGATTGTGCGAGCCATTGAAAACCGCGAAATCGAGCGGGACAAGGACATAGGCGGGACATTTGCGGGACAAAGTCACGCCTCGCATGCCCCTGAGGCGGGACGGACACGGGACAACCCCCTAGAGGGGTAGTCCGGATGTCCCGCTGATGCGACACAAAGTGCGCCATGAAGACTGGTCTTCTTTGCCTGGCCCTTGACCCCCCACTGCCCCTAGGGGGTGGTCAAAGTCTGAAGCTTTTGTCCTTTCAGACCGCCGGTTCGTTTCGATTCATCCCTAGCCCGACATTTTTTCGTGCGCGCGCGCGATGATCAATTGTAATTTAAGAGGCGCTTTAGTGACAATTTTTGCGACTTTGCTTTTTTCATTTCCAGTTGGACTGAAAACAAGCCCAAAAAGGCCGTCTGGGATGCGTCACCACTTGGCCCCAAAGTCCATGAGCCCCCCTTTTTCATCAATTCAGAAATGTTGATTTTTCCAGTTCAATCACTTAAACGTTGTGGTGAGCCGCATGGGTACATCAATCACATCGGCATCATCAACTTGGTGGCCTCGCACGTTGGCGCACAACTTCGCAAGCTCGCGCAGCGCGGCCTGTTCTAGGCGCTTGGCGGCAGTCAGACGCAGCCCTATCTCATAGGAAGAGCCACCAAAGCCCGTGCGCTGTTTTCTAATTAGTTGATAGTGGCGTTGTTCTGCACCGATTTCAAGACGCCGAACACGGGCCGTGTGCCAGCGAAGTGCCGCGGCGAGAATTTTTAAGTCGTTCATTGGGTCTATCCTTTTATTCCATTTAGATCACCAAGCTCATCGTGCAGGTCTTAGGCCACGAATGTCAGGCTACCGGCTCGATTGATGCGTTCAAGGAATACTGTCTGCTCTGGTGGCAGTCGTCCGGTCGGTTTTTTCACTTCCACGGCTAAAGACCTGTCAGCGCATTACTGCCCCAGCACATTAGGGCAGCCCGGCCTTGTGTCGCGTGTGTCACCCCTAAAGGGTGGTGACACAAACGACACAAAATAAGGCGTGTGTCGCGAAGTCCAAACGACACAAGACGACACAGACGATACAAACCCAAAAGCGGTTTCTTACTGGTACTCACTTAGCCACCTCCGCAATGGAAACCATGCCAGCGGCTTCATGGATGGCTTGTGCTGCCACCAGCGTTCTCATAGCGCGGTAAACGTTGGCGCTGTTGTAACGGCTAGCAAAGTGCTTTGCCAGTGCGGCTTTTTTAATGCCGATTTTGTGTGCGGCTAAAAACTCAAGTACAGCCCCTTCACATTCGCCTAATCGTTTGCCTGTTTTCTTTGCTGGTGCGTCTGAAGGCGTCACAACGCACGATGTAGCGGGCGCTCCCCACTTGGTTTGTCCCAGCGTCACCACTTCGAGCTTGAAGCCGATACGTTCACCCTTGGTTGGTAGGTCGCGCTGCTTGGTGATTTCACAGCATCTGCCAGCAGGCGAATCAGTGACCTCGATTTCGGTGTCAACTGCGGCACGTATGCCACTCCAGCCACGCGAACCAGCGGCGGCGTTTTTGCCCGAGTGGTGAATTAACAAAAAATGAGCTTTGCACTCGGTGCGAATTCGATCGCAGCGGCAAACCACTAGCCCCATGTCTTGCCCAGCATTCTCATTCGCACCCGCAGAAAGACGGGCCAGTGTGTCACCAATAATCAAGCGGACGGTTTGTCCATACTTGGCCTCCAGCATTCGCACCAGCTTGATAACCTTTTCCGTATCGGCTTCACCATCAAACAAGTCAATCGGGCTTTGCACAATGGCAAAGTTCGGCACTTTCACCCCGTGGTACTTTTGATATGCCTGAAGGCGTCCACGCACAGAAGCGGGCGATTCGGCAGCCAGATACACCACCAGCCCCTGTTCTGTCTTTCGGCCCATCCACTCAGTACCACGGGCCACGGCGCAGCCCTTATCAATGACAAGAAAAGTCTTGCCGCTGTTGCTGTCCCCGAACACCACAGAGCTATCGCCAGCCGTCAAAACACCTTGCACCAATTCATCCGGCGGCTCGTAGTTTTCTGGCAGTTCCTCAGCAAATAACACGCTCAAAGGGTAGGCAATTGGCGGTTCATTCGCTCCGTCAAAAATCGCAGCCAGTACTTCTAGTCCGTCACGCTGACCAAGGTCGTTGGCGTCGAAGTTATCGGCCTCACCTAGGGGCATGAAGGCAATGGCTGCGCGCACATCCGCAGCAATTTTTTCCGCTTCCGATTCCTTGCCAGAGTCGGGCCACAAAATCAGCTTGGCGGTGGGGTCTCGTTTTCTCATGGCCTCGGCAACTCGTCGAACATTGCCCCAGCCAAAGCAAACAACGGCACGCTGCCCCGTCGCTTGCCAAACAGCCCACGCCGCGCCTATGCCTTCGCACAAATTAGCAGGACCATCAGTAAAGCCGACGGTGAAAGTTGCACCAGCCATGCTGGCACCGGGGAGGTTTAATTTTTTGCCAGCACCATTCGGCGGGATAAATTGGGCGCTCTGCATTTCACCGTCTGCCGCATATGCTGGAATCATCAAATACCCTGCCATGCTCTGTCCAGCAATCACCAAGGCGTCACCGGCAGGCACGACACGCAGGGCGTCCAAAGGCACTCCAGCAGCACGCTTTGCCACGATGTACCCATGCTCGTTGGTTGCCGGTTCGCAGCGGCTCCAAATGTCAGCAGCAGCCATGCCTTGGGCGGGTTTGCGTGGCCGCTCAATTGGGCTGCTTGGTGCTTGGCTTGCTTTGCCCTCTGACCAGCCGTGCTGGCGTGCCATTTGGTACAACGTTCCAGCACCGATCCCACCATCTTTTTTAAAGCTGTTCCACGTGCTGAGGCAGTCGGCGGCGTTGTAGTTATCGGCTTGGGCGCTCCAATTGTCGAATGTTGAAAAGTCACCATCAGCGGCGTGAAAAGCCATGCCAACTTTCACCCACTCATCACGGGGCAAGTCAGGCGGTATCGCGTAAAGCGCATCAGTGGCGCGTGCAATGTCGTTACGCATTCGGTCCGCCGATCTGCGTTAGGAGCGCTGCCACATCATTTAATTGTGTGAAGTACAGGGCTTGGCCCCAGCGCGCAACAATGAATGTGCAGCGGCCATCATCGGCACTGTGGCTGCGATTTAGAGCGTGGCCCAGCAAAGCGAATTTCGCTTGCAAGGCTGTAAAGGTCTTGTCGTTAATCGCGGCAGAAGCGACAATGCACATGTAGTGTATTTTTGAGGCCGCCGGGGTGCTGGAAACACCCTGTGCGGCTTTTTCATTGGCGATCATTACAGATCCACCCCCGTCAAGGCCTTGACGCTCGCAGTACTCCAAGCCAAAAGGCCTCCGATGCGCGTAGGACGAAGTGGGCCACTTTCAAGGCAAGCCCAAACCCTCAAGGTTTGCGGGCGGCGGTTCAGGTAATAAGCCGCCTCGGCGGTTGTGAGATTAGGTCGGTTGACTTGTTCAAGCGGCTGGTATTGCGCGGTGAACTGTTGCCTGGTGTTTGACTCGCGCATCTCGTGGATGCTCAGTGATGTGGTTTCCATTGGTTGATTTCCTTAATCACCACTACTCAACTTGGTAGGGCTTGGAAACCAATCCTTGAACGAACACCAAGTTGTTCGCTACATCTAATTCAGAGCATGAGAAAACGCTGTAACCCGCATGGGGTATGGCTTGCCGCTGATTTTCAACCGGAACAAGTTGTTTTTAATCGCCTTGTTTTTCGTGTTTTTTTTCTGCCAACTGTTTTTTGGCCGCCTCACGACTCATGGCGCGTGGAGGTACCCAATACTTTGCGCAAATGACGTGAGTCTTGATGTAGCTTGCTTGGGGAGTTCTAACTGTGTCAGTCCTTATGTTCATTTGCGCACACCATGCGGCTAAATACTCCGACACATTTTGCAGCGTTGGTGTGCCATTTTCCGCAAGTATTTTCACCCACTGCTCCCACGCTTCGGCTCTGACCGCATTTTTCCAATCACAAACTTCACGTCTTTTGGTCGTGGTGTTCACGGGCGCAGATGCGTTGTCTGTTGGCAGCTTCGAGCCAAAATCCAGCAGCGTCAATTCTTGAGCAGCAATCGCTTCGGATAGAAGTTCACGCCATTTACGGTGCGCCTCGGCGCCGAGTAACCAGCGGCACGTTGAAGGGTCTATGTGATCGGGATATTTTTCAAACACGGAGTCGTTTTTAAGAACGGGATCATTCAGAACAACTGCAAGGGCTTGTTCTAGAGTCAAGTCGTTTGCTTGCCGCTGTATGGCAGCCAGTAGGGCCTCAACTTGAACGAACTCATAGCCATCAATTTGGGGTTGAGTTCGTAGGTGCAGGCGCTTTGAAGTCGCCCACGCAAGCAGTTCGGCCACATTCAGCAGGCGACTAGCAAAGTCACGGTCAGAAAGTCGAGAATCAAGTAGCGTTGTCATCAGCACATCTTTAAGGTGTCGCTTCAAAAAAAAGCCCCAGCCGGTCGGTGAAGGTTACGACTTTTCGCCTGCGGTAATTAGTCGCAGGCTAGACAAGGGCTAAAAACTGTCTTAGCCGGTTTGAACTGCTCGCAGCGCGGTTGGCATGGCCTTGGCGTCGAACTCGATACCGGCCTTTTCCAGAATGTGCGCTTCAATCTGTGCAAGGTAGGGTCTCAAGGCGTCAACACTTCGCGGGCGGTAGCCTTCAGCCGTCGCGCTCGGCTTATGGCCCATGACCTGCGCGATGGCACCAGCGGGAGCCCCCGCAGCCTCACCCAACAGCGAAAACGAACGTCGTAGGCCGTGAATGGTCAGGCCTTCGATTCCGGCGCTTTGCAGGGCTTTGGCATGACTGGCGCGGGTATCGGCAATGCGACCCGCCTTACCCGTGCTGGCAAACACAAATTCATTGATGCGCGGCAGGGTTGAGAGCTGTTGCGCAAGGTAAGGCGTCAACGGGACAACGCGGGTCGCCTCTACCTTGTCGGCAATGGTCAGCTTGCGCCATTGGAAATCCACGTCAGCCCACTTCAGGGCGGCTATTTCTTCACGTCGCGCGCCGGTTAGCAGCAAGGCGCGCAGGTAAACGGACGCAGTGCGGTTGTTCAATTGCTCGACGCCCTGCCACCATCCGGGCACCTGCGCCAACTCCAGCGCGTCGGTGCGGCGGATGTTGCCTGGTAAGCTCTCCAAAATTGCGGCGGCGCGGCCAGCGTCCCGGTTAATCAAACTGCGATATTCGGGCTTGGATGAGCACCAGCGCATGAAGCCCCGAAACATCATCAGGGCGCGGGCGGCTTGGTGCTGGCCGCTGATGGCTTCCTGGTCAAACCAGTTTTTGAGGGTGTCCTCGTTCACGTCCGGCAAAGCCAGCCCCAGCAGCGGGAACAGCGGCCCGGGCCTCGTCACACCCTCCCCCCGTTTTTTCTTCACGCCACCGGGCGCGGCCATGGCCTCCAGGTCGTCCCGATAGCGCGGCTTCCACGCGTCCCGGCGCTTGGGTCGTCCATTCTCCAGATACAGCGGCCAAACCTCGCCCACGGTCAGGGTTTGGGCAGCGGCGGCGGCGATAACGGCGGCTTTGTCGGCCTTTTTTTGGCGCTCGACCTCTCGCGGGTCAGTGCCACAGTCAACCATCATCTTCAAGCGCTGAGCCTCGTCTCGGGCTTTTCCAATCGGCCAATCTGCGGCGGTGCCAATGCTCAGGCGCATGGTGGCCCCGTTGAGGCGGGCTTCAAACACATAGGTCTTGCGGCCCGTCGGCGTCACGCGCAGCGCCAGCGCGGGGGCTTCTGTGTCCCAGAGGAAAGCCTGGGATTTATCCGCCGGACAGACGAAAGCGTCGACTCGGCCAGCAGTCAGCCTCACGCGGTTCACTTGCTTGTTCACGGGCACCCCGGCATCTGTAGGCAATCTGTAGGCAAATTCGGCAAATCCAGCCGTGTATAAATCAACAGCTCGTCAGGGCAAAAATCGCCCAACCTATTGATTTATAATATTTTATCCATACCGCTCAACAAATGTAAATACCGGTGTCAGCTCATTCGTAATGAGAAGGTCGGGTGTTCGATTCATCTCTCCGGCACCAATTGACACCGCCCAGAACTCTCTGGGCGTTTGTCTTTCTGGACTCCCCCCAAAAAAACACAAGGGTTAGCGCGGCGGTGCGTGTGCTGGCCCTCCAGGTTTTCTGCGACGGAAGCCGTTTTTCGGTCCAGAAACGCTCTCTGTTCTCTGCGAATGTGTGGGGCGTCATCGGCCAAGAGCCCCGTAGTCATGCGGGTTTGCACGCTGCTGGTTTGCAATGGAACCACACCTGCCAAACACCGGTTCAAGCCGCCAAGGACTTCGCCACGTCCTCTTGTTGGTCCAGGTCGTGTGCAAAGCTGCCATGCAGCCATGCAGCCATGCAGCCAGCAGTTTGAAGTTGTCCCTCAGCCCGTGGGATAGTCTTGCTGCCGGACCTTTTATAGACTATATTCAGTCCGCAAGGAGGTTCCATGCGCTACTCAACACAAGTTAAACCTATCAGCTACCTCAAGGCCAATGCGGCGGAGATTTTGGCCACGCTCGGCGAACAACGCGAGCCCCTGGTGATCACTCAGAATGGTGAAGCCAAGGCAGTCTTGCAGGATGTTGCCAGCTACGAGGCCACGCAGGAAGCCTTGGCTCTACTGAAAGTACTGGCTTTGGGCCGACAGGAAGTGGCCGCCGGCAAGGTCAAGCCGCTGTCTACTGTGGTGGCCCGGCTCAAGGCCAAGAAATCTATGGCCTGATGGCATCCAAGTACAGCGTCCTGCTCACAGAGGGTGCAGAGCAGGATTTGGAGGCGATCTACGATTACATCGCCGAGTTTGATGACCCCACGAACGCCGATCATGTTCTGGATCGGTTGATGGCCACGGCCGAACAACTGGCCATCATGCCGGAGCGCGGCAGCTACCCGAGAGAATTGCTCGATCTCGGGATCAAGGACTACCAACAGGTGTTCTTCAAGCCGTATCGCCTCATCTATCAGGTGATCGGGCGCGACGTTGTGGTGTTCGTGATTGCCGACGGCCGTCGTGACATGCAAGCACTGCTCGCCCGGCGCTTGCTGGGCGCCTGATCAACGCGACAACGCTTCCATCACATCCTCCTGCTGGCCCCAGTCGTGAGGCAGGATCTTGCGCACAAAGAACTCGAAGGACAGGCCGATCGGCCCCTGACCTCTGTCAATGGCCTCCACAAACTGTGGTGTCAGTCGTGCCAACTTCATGAACTTGTGCGCAAGCATCTTCGCCATGCCCTCGCGCTCGGCGATTTCGGCAATGCAGCCCACGGCGCCGCTGTCGAACTGTTCTTGCCAGTACAAGAGTACAGGACCATGCACAGCGCTTTCATCAGCTTGGCGTCCAACTGCGCCTGCCAATTGTTCGGTGTAGACGAGCCGTTCTGAAGGCGCTCACACGCAGGGAAATCCGCTACGGGCTCCTCCATCCATCGACGCGGGCCGTGGAAGACGCGCGAGGCGCTCGAATTGGAAACGCTGGAGTGGGTTTCGTGGTTCAACCACCACCGCCTGCTGGAAAGCATTGGCTACATCCCGCCTGCAGAGGCTGAGGCCAACTTCTGGCGCGAGCAGTCCAAGGGCCTTGCTCTGTCTTGCGGATCTTCCCGGTGACCGAATTCTTCTTCTCAAAAGGCCAGACACCTAAATGGAAGTGGAGCGTGAAGTCTCCCTCGAAGACGCTTTGCAACTGCTGCGCGAAGCTATCTGAGGAGCAGAGACGCGCGACTTCCCATTCGTCCTTGATGGCCAGCAGTTTGAAATAGCTGAGCGCCACTGCCTTGGTCAAAAGTCCGCTGGCCTGTAAGTGGTGGCCCAGCAAGTTAATGGTCTGCGGGATACCTAGGTCGCCGTTGATGGGCTGCCCCCCCGGTCATCGACACAAAACCATTGACCAGCAACTTGTAGGTCATGTTGACCTTGCCGGCAATGGCCTGGCGAATGGCTAGAAAGCCGCGGTGGAATTAGGTTCCGTCGCCCATGTTAGCGAACACCTGCGACTCGTCGGTGAAAGGCGACTGGCCCAACCACATCACGTCTTCGCCGCC
Organism: uncultured Burkholderiales bacterium; assembly: GCA_903844825.1. Classification (GTDB taxonomy): domain Bacteria; phylum Pseudomonadota; class Gammaproteobacteria; order Burkholderiales; family Burkholderiaceae_C; genus Polaromonas. The sequence goes on from CAIMVC010000360.1 coordinate 9,033, forward strand.
CATGTGCGAGACGGTGCCGGTCTTGATGGGGTCCATCAGCATGGCAATGGTGTAGCAGCCAATACCGGCCATGGTGGAGCGGTTGTGCGGGCAGCCCCAACAGAAACTGGCCTTGCGTTACGGCTATGCCGGCTTCGGTGCAGGCAGGGTGATCGCCGCCAAACCGCAGGCCGGGTCCATCTGACGCAGCAGATCGGTCAGAAGCTTGGCCACGATCAGGGGCGAGAACTCGGCGCTGTTATCCAACGCCTTTTGGGGATGAAAAAGCATAAGGAACATCGCCTGCGCCCATACCGAATTGGTCACAGCGACCCCATCAAAGCGAGTCAGCAAGTCAGTACTCCTCGTAGGCCTGCTCGGGGCTCATCACCAAAACTCGCTCGTAACAGGCTTGCCAGTCACGAACGCGCCGGCTGTCGGTCTCGGCGATCAGGGCTTTGAGTGAATTGAGCTTGTCTTTTTCCAGCTCGTAACTCAAGGCCACGGGTGACTCGGTGCAGACTGTCTCGTGGCGCCTAGGCGTTGACTGTTCGCAGTTCACCGCCCCGTTCGCAGACTTAGAACAGATGACACTGGGCGGGCCCTTCTTTTCAACCTCGACACACACCTTGTGAATGCGGTAGCCGCGTGCCAGAGCAGCGTTGATTTCTTTGGTCTGGGAGATGTAGGACTCAATCGTTTTATTCGTACCTGCGGCCTTGCTGTCGCACACTTTTCGGGCTCGGTCAGCCGGGCTCATTTTCTTGAAATCGTCCAGGCTGGCGCAACCGGCCAGACCCGCCAGACAGATCAAAAGATAAATATTTTTTTTCATGTTTTTGTCTAGAGGAGGTTCAGGGCAGCCGGCACCTCGACATCGAACAGGTGCCACCTGCTTCGGGCAGGAATTGTGAATAAGTTTACAAGAAGCCCCGCCGGGGAGACCTCATCGACATGAAAGTTGAGTCAGTGGAGGACGTCAACCCGGCTTGCGGTTGACCTAACACTGGAGGCACATTCAATGACAAATCCTAGCCCGTCTCAGCGGGCCAGCGCCTGGCTCGACAAGTTTGGCGCTGCGCTGGCCCGCAATGATCTGGACGCTGCCACGGCTCTTTTTGACGACGAGTGTTACTGGCGCGACCTCGTCAGCTTCACCTGGAACATCTGCACCCAGGAGGGCAAACCCGCGATTGCTGCCATGCTGAGCCAGCAACTGGGCGACACCGCGCCCTCGGACTTCGCCCTGGACGGCAGCGCGACTGAAGCCGACGGCGTGACCGATGCCTGGTTCACTTTTGAAACCCGCGTCGCCCGCGGCCGGGGCCATGTGCGGCTTAAAAGCGCCGGACAAGACGACAAGGCCTGGACGCTGCTCACGACCATGACGGAGCTCAAGGGCTTCGAAGAAAAAACCGGGGACCGCCGCGTCAAAGGTGCCGAGCACGGGATACATCCCGGCCGCAAAACCTGGCTGGAAAACCGCCACGACGAGCAAGCCAATTTAGGCTACACCGAACAGCCCTACGTGGTGATCATCGGCGGCGGTCAGGGTGGCATCATGCTCGCTGCCAGGCTGCGCCGCCTGGGTGTGCCAGCCATCATTGTTGAGAAGAACGAAAAGCCGGGCGACAGCTGGCGCAAACGCTACAAAAGCCTGTGCCTTCACGACCCGGTGTGGTACGACCACCTGCCCTACCTTCCGTTCCCGGATGACTGGCCGGTGTTCGCCCCCAAGGACAAGGTGGGCGACTGGCTGGAGATGTACACCAAGGTCATGGAGCTGAACTACTGGGGCTCCACGGTGGCTAAAAAAGCGCATTTCAATGAAGCGCTGGGTGAATGGGAAGTGCAGGTCGAACGCGCCGGTCAGGCCGTCACGCTGCGGCCCAAGCAACTGGTGTTTGCGCTCGGTGTCTCCGGCTATGCCAACGTGCCAAAAATTGCCGGCGCAGAGACTTTTGAGGGCGATCAGCACCACTCCAGCCAGCACCCCGGACCAGAGAAATACACAGGGAAAAAAGCCGTGGTTCTGGGCTCCAACAACTCGGCACATGACATTTGTGCCGCGCTCTGGGAAAGTGGCGTAGACGTGACCATGCTCCAGCGCAGCAGCACCCACATCGCCCCTTCGCACTCACTGATGGAACTGGCGCTGGGTGGCCTCTACAGCGAGCAGGCGATCAAAAACGGCATCGACCACCACACCGGCGATATGGTGTTTGCCAGCGTGCCCTACAAGATCATGCACACCTTTCACATCCCGGTGTATGACGAGATGAAAAAGCGCGACGCCGACCTTTACGCGCGGCTCGAAAAAGCCGGCTTCATGCTGGACTTTGGCGACGACGGTTCCGGCTTGTTCATGAAGTACCTGCGGCGCGGCTCGGGCTACTACATCGACGTAGGTGCATCAGAATTGGTGGCCAACGGCAGCATCCAACTCAAGAGCCGCGTGAACATTGACAAGATCAATGCCCGATCGGTCACGCTCAGCGATGGGACCGAGTTGCCCGCAGACCTGATCGTGTACGCCACCGGCTACGGCTCCATGAACCAATTCCTCGCCGATATCGTTTCGCCCGAGGTCGCCAACCGGGTTGGCAAAGTCTGGGGCCTGGGTTCCGGCACCACCAAAGACCCTGGTCCTTGGGAAGGCGAGTTGCGCAACATGTGGAAGCCCACCCAGCAGGTGCAGCTGTGGATTCATGGTGGCAATCTGCACCAGAGTCGCCACTACTCGCAGTTCCTGTCGCTGCAACTCAAGGCCCGCTACGAAGGGCTCGACACCCCTGTCTACGCACAAGCGGCCGTGCATCACCTGCGTTGACGTAAAGCCAGCGGCAGACCCCGCCTGCTGCCGTCATTACGACGAGCAAAGGGCCGTGGCAATCCATGAGTTCGGGCCACTGGGTTGCCGCGCTTCGGTCGCAATGAACGGCTTAAAAAGCCCGGTCATTGCGAGGCCCAATGGGCCGCAGCAATCCATAAACTCGGAGCCACTGGATTGCTGCGCTTCGCTCCCAATGAACAGGGAAAAGACTCCGACCCGCGGCCTCTGACCGCACCCATCTGAGGCACCGGGATGCGTCTGCGTAGGACAGCGCACCGAGCCCTCGTCAGCCCCCCTCGCAAGCGACCGGCTGAGTCGTTTCAAACCCGTGGAGGACCAACACAATGGCCCAAGGACACAGGGAATGGGGCCAACAATGCAAACGAAAATGCCTTCCAGCTTACGCAGTTGGACTGGTGCTTCAACGCTCAGCCACGGCGGTCAGACGTCACCTGCGCCGGCAAACGAAGTCACGCCGGCCAGCGCCGGCAGGGCAACAGCGGCGCACAGCAGCGGTGGGATTTCCCGCTGCACAGAATCGGGTCGGCGTCCCCGAATTCTGTTTCTTGTGATGTCGGCCGTGAGCAAGGCCGGCACGGTTGACCAACTGGCGCACGCGCTGGCGCCGCATCAGGTGCTGGTGCATCACGACGTGTCGCAGACGCCCGACTTTGAACTGCACGCGCCCAACGTTCTTTTTGTGCCGCAACCCAAACGCACCGGCTGGGCGGTCTTCGGTTTTGTGGAGGCCATCTTTCATTCGCTTGCGCATGCGCTGACCCATCTTGATTTTGACTACGTGCAACTGCTCAGCCCGGCTTGCCTGCCGATCAAGCCCATGGCAGATTTCGAGCGCCATGTCAGCGGCACCGAAGACGCGCATTTCGATTGCATTGACTTGCTGCAAGACCGCGACGCCCTGATGTCGGTAGGCTACCGGGCCTTCACGGCAGAAAACTCGCTGCTGCATCGGGCGGCCCGCCGCCTGCCGGCGATGTACTTTGGCAATTCCACCGCCCGCCGCGACGAGGCGGGGGTATGGCTGCGCAGCGGGGGCGGCCAGGGGCTGCTACCTGCCCTGGCAGCGACGGCGTTGCAAGCGCTAAGCCGCACGCCGCTGGGCCGCCAGCTGCCGGGACAAGCGCTACGACCGTACTACGGCAGCACCTGGTTTGGCGCCCGGCGGCACATCGCTGAAGGCATGTTGCAAGCCATGCAACGCCCCGGCATGTACGAGCACTTCAGCCGCGTGCGCATTGCCGAAGAGTTTTTGATCCCCAGCCTGATCATGCAGCTCAGGCCGCGAAAAGGCCCCTTGAACCATTGCATTCAAACCTTTCATGAGGCCCACCCCGGCACCTTCGGTTTGCAGGACATGAATCGCCTGCGCCGTACGCCCGCATGGTTTGCACGCAAGTTTGCTGACGATCCCGACGCACCCGTTCGCCTGCAGGTTCTCAGTGAGCTGGTCGGTATAACCCAGGGCGCCGCCTCGGCTGACGGTCGACAACACAGCACGCTGCAGAGGGCACCCGGCAGCCCACCGCGCAGCCCGGCGGCGGGGGCGCCGGTGCGCCCGCCCCTGCCTTTATCCGTCAGCACGCGGCCGGCCGAGGAGGCCATGCCCACATGAGCCAGAAGGCGCCTGCTTGGCTGGCCTGCCTTGCCTTGCCTGAAGGGCGGCTGCGCTCAGTTCGGTTTTTGAAAATTTTTCAGCACACACATCCAGACCATCGTTCAACCAAAGAAAGACTCACACATGCAGGTCATGCTACTGGCGGGGGGATTGGGCACACGCATCAGCGAAGAAAGCTCGGCGCGGCCCAAACCCATGGTTGAAATCGGCGGACGGCCGATTCTCTGGCACATCATGAAGATGTATATGTCACACGGTCTGCAGGACTTTGTGATTTGCTGCGGCTACAAGGGCCACATGATCAAGCAGTTCTTCCGCGACTACGGAATGGACGGCGCCGATGTGCGCTTTGACATGCGTGACAACAGCACCGCCTGGTTGCGCAGCCAAAGCGAGCCGTGGAAGGTCACGCTGGTCGACACCGGGCTCGACACCATGACCGGCGGGCGCATCAAGCGCGCCGCGCAGTACCTCGAAGACGGCCCGTTTTGTTGCACTTATGGCGACGGGCTCAGCGATGTTGACATCACCGGGCTGATTGACTTTCACCGCACCCAGGGTGCCCGGGCCACCGTCACGGCGGTGCAACCGCCCGGCCGCTTTGGCGCCTTCACCCTGCCAGCGGATGCCACGCGCGTCGGCGGCTTCAAGGAAAAGCCGCAAGGTGATGGCGCCTACATCAATGGCGGATTTTTTGTCATGGACCGCTCGGTGGTGGACCTGATCGACGGCGAAGACACCATTTGGGAGCGCGAGCCCATGGAAGCATTGGCCAACGACGGTGAGCTGGCCGCTTACCGGCATCACGGTTTTTGGCAACCCATGGACACCTTGCGCGACAAGCAGGTCCTTGAAGCGCTATGGCAAAGCGGCAAGGCACCTTGGAAGAACTGGCACTGAGCTGAGGCGCTAACCCAACTGTTTGCCATAGAACCACGCCATCTGCTGACGACCCACCACCGCGCCACACGCACGGCCATCAACCCCGAAGGAGGCTTCATGATTTTCAAGACAAGCAAGTTAGCCGGCGCCATGCTCATTGAGCTGCAGCGCCGCGAAGATGCGCGCGGCTACTTTGCCCGCACCTTTTGTGCGCAAGAGTTTGCTGCGCACGGGCTGCCGACGCAGATGGTGCAGACCAACCGCTCACTCACACGCCAGGCCGGCACGCTGCGCGGCATGCACTACCAGAGCGCGCCCAACGCCGAAGACAAGCTGGTGCGCTGCGAGCACGGCGCGATCTGGGACGCGATCGTCGACCTGCGCCCTGAGTCGCCCACCTTCCGCCAATGGCTGGGCGTGGAACTCAGCGAAAGCAATGGCCGCATGCTGCTGGTGCCCAAGGGCTTTGCACATGGCTTTGTCACGCTGACCGATGACACCGCAGTCAGCTACCAGGTGTCGGCCTTTTACAGCCCGGCGTCCGAACGTGGTCTGCGCTTTGACGACCCGGCCTTTGCCATCGACTGGCCCGTGCCCATCACGGACCTGTCCGACAAGGACCGCAGCTGGCCCGATTTTGTGGCCGAAGGAGTCAGCGCATGATCATCGTCGATACAGCCTTACAAAAGCGCGCCAGCGAAGGCCGGCCGATCCGCGTCGGCCTGGTGGGCGCCGGTTTCATGGCGCGCGGGGTGGCGCTGCAAATCACCCGGTCGGTGCCCGGCATGCGCGTGGCCGCGATTGCCAACCGCACGCTAGACAGCGCCCGACGTGCCTGGATTGAGGCGGGCTGGCCGGACAGCGTGGCGAGCATCCGGGAAGTCACGACACTGACCCAACTCGAGGATGCGATTGACAGCGGCGCCCCCGCCATCACCGAGGACGCAATGCTGCTGTGCCAGGCCGACGGCATCGACGTGATTGTGGAGGTCACTGGCACGATCGAGCATGCCGCACGCGTGACGCTCGAAGCCATCGCCCACAGCAAGCATGTGGTGCTGATGAATGCCGAGGTCGACGGCACGATTGGCCCGATTCTCAAAACCTACGCCGACCGCGCCGGCGTGGTGTTGACCAGCGCCGACGGCGACCAGCCCGGTGTGATGATGAACTTGTACCGGTTCGTCAAAGGCATCGGGGTGCGACCGGTGATGTGCGGCAACATCAAGGGACTGCACGACCCGTACCGCAACCCGACCACGCAAGCCGGTTTCGCGCATCAGTGGGGCCAGAACCCGGCGATGGTGACCTCCTTTGCGGACGGCACCAAGATTTCGTTTGAAAACGCGATCGTGGCCAACGGCACCGGCATGCGGGTAGGCCAGCGTGGCATGTTCGGGCCGACGGTGGCCGCCGGCACGCCGATCCAGAACACCAGCGAGCTCTTTCCGCTGCAAGCCATGCTCGACGGGCCGGGTCTGGTGGACTATGTGGTCGGCGCCATGCCGGGGCCTGGTGTGTTTGTGCTGGGCACCCACGAGCACCCGCAGCAGCGTCACTATTTGTCGCTCTACAAAATGGGCGAGGGGCCGCTTTACTGCTTTTACACGCCCTATCACCTGTGCCACTTTGAAGTGCCCAACACAGTGGCCCGCGCCGTGCTGTTTGGTGATGCGACGCTGACACCCGCCGGCGCGCCCTGCGTGGAAGTGTTGGCCAGCGCCAAGGTCGACCTCAAAGCCGGTCAAAAGATCGACGGCTTGGGCGGCTACATGACCTATGGACTGGCCGACAACGCCGACACCGCCCGCGCGCAAAACCTGCTGCCAATCGGCCTGGCCGAAGGCTGCACGCTGCTGCACGATGTGGCCAAGGACACCCTGCTGAGCTTTGCCGACGTGCTGCTGCCACCCGGGCGGCTGTGCGACCAGCTCTGGCGCGAACAGATGGCCCGATTTTTTCCGCTTCACTCCCTACCCAACCAAGAAAGTGCCTCCCATGAAAATACTGCTCACTGGCGTTGAGGGCTATATCGGCTGCCTGCTGGCGCCTTACCTGCAGGCACGCGGCCACGAGCTTGTCGGTCTGGACACCGGCTACTACCGGGACGGCTGGCTTTTCAGCGACCGCTCCCTGGTGCCCGGCTTTCCGTCCACCATCAACCGCGACATTCGCAGCATCCAGCCTGAAGAGCTGGCAGGCTTTGACGCCGTGGTGCATCTGGCCGAGTTGTCCAATGACCCGCTGGGCGAGAACGTCCCCGAGCTGACCTACCAGATCAACCACCAGGCCTCGGTTCGCCTGGCGGCCATGGCCAAGGCAGCTGGCGTCAAGCGCTTTGTCTATACCTCGTCGTGCAGCGTCTACGGCATCGGCAACGGGGATGAACCCATGACCGAAGACTCCCCAACCCAGCCGCAAACAGCCTACGCCAAGTGCAAGCTGCTGGTCGAGCGCGACGTCGCAGCCCTGGCGTCGGAGGACTTTTCCCCGACTTTTCTGCGCAACGCCACGGCCTATGGCGCGTCGCCGCGCATGCGCTTTGACATCGTCCTGAACAACCTGTGCGGGATTGCCGCGACCCTGGGCAAAATCGTCATGACCAGCGACGGCACGCCCTGGCGTCCGCTGGTGCACACGCTGGACATTTGCGAAGCTGTGGCCTGCACACTGCAAGCGCCGGCAGAGACGGTGCGCGGCCAGATTTTCAATGTGGGTCATGACGAGGACAACTACCAGGTGCGCGAGATCGCGCAGATCGTGGCCGATGAATACACCGGCTGCGAAGTTCAGCTCGGCGATGGTGGCAGCGACAACCGCAGCTACCGCGTGAGCTTTGCCAAGATCCATGCGCAGTTGCCAGGCTTTCAATGCGCCTGGAACGCCAAACGCGGGGCCCAGCAGCTGCACGACATTTTCGATCGCATCGACATGGACACATCCACCTTTACCGCCCGCCCCTTCACCCGCCTCAAACAACTCAAACACCTGAGCGCGTCGGGACAGATCGACGACCGCTTCTACTGGAACTATTGACACGTCAACAACGCCAAAAAAACCAGCCGCTCTGCAAACACAGCGGCTGGCACCTGGCCAGAAAAAAGCGCAGAAGTCTCTGCGCTTTTTTCTTGACTCAGGTGCAAGTAGTCGCAGGCACAGGCGCCAGCTGGGCAGCTGACAGTGGCCTCAGACGTAAGCCTGGTTGCTCGAATTGCTCCCACTGCTGCCACTGCTGCCACTGCTGCCACTGTTGAACGCCGGCGGCGCGTCCAGAGCCAGCTCCTGCTTGAGCAGGTCAGCGAGGCGAAGCGCCAGCGCCATCAGGGTCATGGTGGGGTTGGCGTAGCCGCCGGTAGGAAAGGTGGAGCTGCCGGCAATGAACAGGTTGTCGATGCCGTGAACGCGGCAGTCGGCGTCGACCACCCCTTGCTTGGGGTCGGTGTGCATGCGCGTGGTGCCCATGAGGTGGTGCGAGCCGACCGGTCGGTCCAGGTGGGGCATGCCGCAGGCATCGCGCTCGAAGGCCACGTCGCCCAAGCCGGCCCGCGCCAACTCCCTGGCCATCAGGTCCTGCGCGCGCACGGTGCGCTGCCTGTCTTCATCGGACCAGCGCCAGTGCACTTCCAGCTTGGGGCTGCCAAACATGTCGCGCTCGCGGCTCAGCGTCACCCGGTTGTCGCGCTCGGGCGACTGTTCCATGCTGTGCCAGATCTCGTAGCGCGTGAAGCGGCCGGGAATGTCGCTCAGCTCCGACCAGCCGCCGTGACCGAGCCCATAGGCCGTGGACTGCTCGCCGATGCTGGCCAGATACGCCATCTTGAGGACATAGTCCAAGCCGCGAACCACGTTGAGCACATGGCCGAGCGTGCCGTCGCGCGGCGGGGGATTGGCGGCGACCAGGGCATCCGGGTTGAGGTGACGCCAGCGCAAGGCGTTGAACGAATCGATCGCCAGCGTCTGCCGCTGATCTGGCTTGGGAAATAAAAAGCAATTGATGTTGAGCAGTTGCTCCTGCTCCATCAGGGCGCGGGTCGGCCGGAGGTAGGCCATCACCGGACAGTCATTGACCCGGCGACGGTCGTACAAAGCGGTACGGTTAAAGAGCTCGGGGTCGGTCGGCGTGAAGTAGCCGCTGCGCCCTTGCAGGTGGTCATGGTAGTAACGACCCACCAGGTCATGCTGGTTGCCCAGCCCATTGGCTTGTTGCTGGTTCGACGCCAGCAGCAAGCGTGCATTTTCAAAACCGCCTGCCGCCACAATGAACACCCTGGCCGACACCACGAAGGACGCCCTGCCGGGTCGGGCCACACGAGCGCCAATCACCCGGTCACCGCCCTCCTGCGTGATGAGCTCGACCACGCTGGCACAGGTGTAGACCGTGAT
>CAIMVC010000361.1 GCA_903844825.1 uncultured Burkholderiales bacterium
TATTTCGAGTCATTTGAAGGCCTCGAAGGCGACGACACGATTGACGGCAGTGCCGGCGCCGTGACCCGGGTTGAGTTCACCAGCAGCCCCAAGGGCGTGAGCGTTGACTTGTCCACCGGCTCGGCCTCTGACGGCTTTGGTGGCTTTGACGTGCTGATCGGGGTCGACGCGGTGCGTGGCTCCGGTTTTGCTGACGCGCTGATTGGCGATGCCGCCAACAACTACCTGGACGGCCAGGGCGACGCCGACACCCTGACTGGCGGCCGCGGCAGCGACTCGCTAGCGGGCATGGGGGGTAGCGACACCTACACCTTTGTCGATGGGGAAGACGGCTTTGACGTCATCACCGATTCGGGCAAGGACAACCTAGCGGGCGACTACGGCGGCTACGACAAGATCTTCATCGACTCGCGTGACAACCAGATTCAGATGACTGTCAGCAGTTCCTCGCCGACGGATCTGGTGATTCAAAGCATGAAGCCGGACGGGACAGTGCTCAGCCAAATCGTGGTCAAAAATCAATACGCGGTCAGCAGCACGGGCACCGTCAGCGCTGGCCTGGGCGCCATTGAGTCGCTGGTGTTCCGCGGCACGGACGGCGACCAATACCAGTTCAAGCTGACGATCGGTGCTACCGGCGGCGATACGGACGACATTGTTGCTGGCACCGCGCAGGCCGACAGCCTGGCGGGCGGCGGCGGCAGCGACATGCTGTTTGGCGGCTCCGGCAACGACACGCTCAACGGCGGCGCGGGCAGCGACATCTTGCAAGGCGGCAAGGGCAATGATGCCTTGCTTGGCGGCGACGGCGACGATGAGTTGGAAGGCGGCCAGGGCGACGATATCCTGCGCGGTGGCAATGGCAACGATCAGGCCGCTTTCCAAGGCAAGCAAAGCGGCTATACCCTGAGCCGAGACAAGGCCGACGGCAGCCTGATCGTGGTTGACAAACAAGATGGCAGCACGGACAGACTGTATGACATTGAGAAGCTGCAGTTCGATGACCAGCAACTGGACCTGCAGGTCGTCTTCAACAAGTCTAACGATCCGAGCGCGAACGGGCAAAACTACATCAGGGGCACCTTCACCGACGATGTGATTGATGCCAGCGCCCTGGGTCTGGCCAATGGTGCCACGACGGCTCGTGACAACATTGAGGCGGGCGCGGGCGACGACAGCATTCTGGCCGGTGCAGGCGACGACTCGATCCGTGATGGCGAAGGCAGCGACACCGTGGATGGCGGTGCTGGCAATGACCAGGTTAATTACGGCGGCATCTCGGCCGATTACGTCATTGGCAACCGCGCCGACGGCGCTGTGACGGTCAAGAGCCTGATCGACGGCTCGACTGACGTCTACACCCAGGTCGAGTCCGTCAACTTTGACGGTGACAGGCGCTGGATCAGCCTGGTCGTCAACTTCAGGGCCGCTGAAGACCGCAGCGAATGGGCGCAGAACTGGACCCAGGGCACTGACACCAACGATGTGATCGACAGCGACCGGCTGGCGGACCAGGCCGGTGCGCTGACTTACCGCGACGGCATCAACGCCGGCCAGGGCAATGACGTGGTCAAGGCCGGCAAGGGCGGCGACTGGATTGACGGCGGCGCCGGCAACGACACGATTGACGGCGGGCAACTCGCAGCGGTGAGCGAGCGCATCGCCACCAACAACGTCTGGAACCTGGAAAACCGGGCCCAGTACTCGGGCCTGTCGTCGCGCTACGAGATCACGCGCTACGTCGACAGTGCCACGGGCGCCGTTACCGGCCAGGCCGACCAGGTTTATTTTGAGGTCAAGGACAAACGCAGTGGCTCGCCCGACGGCACCGATGTGGTGTTCAACATCGACGCGCTGCAGTTTTCTGACAAGCAGGTCCGCCTCACAGCCGAAATTTGGGCCAACCGCGACTGGACGTTTGATCCGCAGACACAGACCTCGACGCCCGGGCCGATTCGCGGCATTCAGGTCGCCGGCACTGCCTACGATGAACGCCTGGGCGCTGACCTGGCCGTCACAGGCGCGGACACTTTGTTTGCCGGCTCCGACCGCCTCGAAGGCCGCAGCGGCAACGACACCTTGTACGGCGGCGCCGGTGCCGACACCCTGCGTGGCGACAAGGGCAACGATCTGCTGATCGGTGGGACTGACCGCCCTGCGGGGGCAACGCAGACCTGGGACCCGAATGGCTCCAATGGTGCCGACGTGGCCGAATACGCCGGCAACGCCAGCCGCTACAGCGTGCTAAGGCAGGTTGACGACGGCAAGGGTCCGGTCGGCGTGGCTGGGAAAATTTACTTCACCGTGGTCGACAGCAAGGGCGATGCGGGCGAGGGCACTGACACCTTGATCGGTGTCGAGTCGCTGCGTTTTGCCGATGGCGAGAAGAACCTGGCCGTGACCGCCTCGCCCTGGACCAACCCGCAAGGCGAGATCGAGGGTGTGAACTGGCGCGGCAGTGACTTTGCCGACAGCATTGATGTGTCCTCCAGCGCGTATGCGAGCAACCAGTCCGACATCCGGGCGGGCGCCGGCGATGACAGCATCAAAGGGGGCTCGGGCGCCGACTACATCGACGCGGGTGAGGGCAATGACCTGATCGACGGCGGCGCCAATGTGGGGTCTAAAAGCAACCCCGGCGCTGACGAGGACGTGTTGCGCGTCGAGGCCAGCCGCAGCCGCTTCACAATCACGCGCAACGAGCAGACCGGTGTGGTGACCGTGGCCGACAAGCTGTCTGCCGAATTTGGCGGCTTTGGCGTGGATACCCTGAAAAATATGGAGCGCATTGACTTCTCCGAAGGTCAGTCGATGCGCCTGGGCGTGCGCCTGGGCATGCGTGATCAGGGGCAAAACGATGTGCAGGGCACCGACTTTGCGGACCGCATTGACGCGCAGGCGCTGGGCACGGCGGCCAAGGCCGTCAACGCCAACGATCGCATTGACGCCCAGGGCGGCAATGACACCGTCTTCGGTGGCGCCGGTGGCGACCGCATGCTCGACGCGGGCGGGAACGACTTTTACGACGGCGGTGCCAACGGCACTTCGCTCAACAACTGGGATAACCTGGACTTTGTCGAGTTCCGTGGCGCTCGCTCGCGTTACACCGTAGACACCTTGAGCTACGAGCAACTCGCGGCGCAGGCCGAACTGAGCGCGGGCAGTTTGCAGCGCAAGGTCAAAGACGCGATTGACGCGCGTTACACGCAGGTCGCCGACCGGCCGCATGACATCGTTCGCATCACCGACCGTTTATCAGACGCCTCGGGCGGTGACGGCGTGAACTACGTGATCAATGTCGAGCAGCTGCAGTTCAGCGACACCCAGCTTCAGCTGGGTATCACCGAGTACCGAGCCGACCAGGTCAACGGTCGCAATGACCTGCGTGGCGGTTTGCTGGGTGACCTGATTGATGCCGACGCACTTCAAAAGCAGGGGACCTGGTTGTTGACCTCAGACCGCATGGACGGCGGCGCCAGCAACGACACTTTGCTTGGTGGCGCCGGCAATGACGAGCTTTGGGGTGGTAAAGGCGACGACCTGCTCGATGGCGGCACGTCTAACTCTGACAACGACGTGGCCTCCTTCAGCCAAGCCGGCAGCCGCTATGACATCGCGGCCTTCCGGCTCGCTGGCACCGGCGATACCGGGGCTTTCGATAGCTTGGGACACGCCGCCACGGGCTCTACGGCTCTGTACCTGCCTTCGCCCTTTGTCGATGCCAGCAGCTTTTTGGTGGTCCAGGACCGCTACGCCGACAGCCAGGGTGGCGAAGGGCGCGATGTGGTTCGCAACGTCGAGGCACTGAGTTTTTATGGCGAGTACATGCCGCTGACCGTCACGCCACAGTTGTCCGGTGACAGCAACAACAATGGCCTGCTGGACGGGAACGAAACCTGGCAGATCAACGGCTGGGGCAACCGACTCGGCAACCGTTTCATCGGCCTGGATCAGGCGCATAACAATTTCACCGGCAACGGCGGTAACGACCTGCTGGTCGGTGGCGCCCTGTCCGATTGGCTCGAAGGGAGCTCGGGCGACGACACGCTGGACGGCGGCGTGGGTAACGTGGCCGAGGCTGACTCGGCCGTCTACAAAGCGACTCGCTCCGAGTTCACCATCACCCGCCAACTTGACGCCAGCGGCAACGCTACCGGCCATGCCGGCCAGGTCTACTACACGGTCCGTCACCTGATTGCTGATGACATGGGCGGTCTGGGGACCGACACCGTTTTCAACGTGGAGCGTCTGCAGTTCAATGACAACGTCACCGAGCAGTTGGTCGTGCTGGGCAACACCGCCACCATGTTTGGCGACCTGATCACTGCCAGCGGCTCGGGTAACCAGGACATGCGTGGCGGCATGGGCAATGACA
>CAIMVC010000362.1 GCA_903844825.1 uncultured Burkholderiales bacterium
CCGCCATTGAACGCATTGAAGAAAAATTGCTCAGCCTGGGCGCCCGCGAAGTCCCCTCGACCCGGCTGGGCGAGCTGGTCATGCGTGAGCTCAAAAAACTCGACAAGGTCGCCTACGTCCGGTTTGCCAGCGTTTATCGCAGCTTTGAAGACCTTGATGACTTCAAAAACCTGGTCGACGAAGTCCGCAAATAGCGCGACTGCGCCCGGCCAGCCAGCCAGAGCGGCTACCTGTGCAACTCATGGGGCAAGTACTTGAGAGCCTGCTTGCTTGAGCGCCGTCAATTCCAGCATTCCGCCACCGTCACCGCGTTGTTGCTGCGCCCTTTGACACCCGTGCTGGCCAGCGTCAGGGCACCGCATTTGTCACCGCTCATGCCCCCCACCGGCTCGGCCTTGAGCACATAGCTGTTCACCGCCGCCTGCGTCACGCTGAGCCGGTAGCGCGCTGTGGTCCCAGGCGGCAGGCTTTGCAGCCGCACGGGCAGTGCTGGTGCTGCGTTGTCAGCGGTGGCGTAACGGCCATAGGCGCTGTAGTAGCGCTCCATGAACTGCTGCGCCTCCAGCAAGGCCGCAGCCGCTTCCACCCGGTGGCTGCGCTGCAGGTGCGAGGTGTACGACGGCAGCGCCACGGCCGCCAGGATGCCGATGATGACCAGCACCGTGAGCAGCTCGATCAGGCTGAAACCCAAGCCGTATGAACGGCTGCGCTGAAAGGAAAAAGGGCTGGCGCGCATGATGTTCGTCCTAAAAAGAAGGGCCCCTTAACGAATGGGCGGGTTGATGATGCGGCGCCAGCTGCGGTCCCTGAGTGCCGGCGGGGCAACCAGGCTGTCAATGAGCAGAACCGTCTGCAGCCAGACCACAGAACCGCGAACCGTTTGACCGCTGCTGCCATCAGCGCTGTAGTCCGGGCTAAAACCGCGGGCGGTCACCACATGGACCTGCGCAGTGCCCAGCGCCTGCACCTCCACCAGACACTGCGGTAAGCGGGCTGGCAAGAAGGCGCTTTGCGCCGAGCTGATCTGCGACTCGGGCACTGACGTCAGCGAGCCACCCGAGGATCCTGCACCGAGCCAGTTGGCGCTCACGTTCCAGGCGGGCGCGTCGGCGCTGGTCAGCGGCAGCGAATCCGGCAAGAGCGTCGCCACCCGCCCCGGGTCAGCGGCAGCCAGCAGCAACTGCATCTCACAATAGCGCAGACTGGCTTGCGCGTACTGCAGGGCCAGCGCCTGCAGCCGAAAACCGTTGCTGATCCGTTCATTGGACGTTGCACTGCGCAAGATAGCCGCAGAGCTCAGCGACAGCGCGCCCAGCATGATCAGCACAACGATCAGGGAGACGCCACGCCCGGCGGGTCTGACGCTGATGAGGGGCGCTTTGACAACGCAAGAGCTGGTGGGCTGCATGGCTAAAACGGCATCTTGTTGCGCAGGGCGACCGTCGAAAAATAGCTTCGCCGCGCACGCCTGTCCTGAGCCACCTGCAGGCTCTGGTCGCAGTCCAGATAGGTGGTGCCCTCCCCGATCAGCAGCACCGCCTCGGCACTTCGCATCAGCAGGCAGATGCGCACACTGATGACGTTAGAAAAATCCTGCACCTCGCTGGCGCTGACGTAGCGCACCACCTGGCGCGGGTCACCGGCCAGCGCTTCGCCAAACCAGAACTTCAGGCCCTCCACATCGTCGACCAGGGGCTGCCCGCCGTTGCCCAGTTGGCTGGCGCAATGCAACTCCGAGCGGCCCGGCAGGCTGCTGCCCAGGTAGTAACGGTTGAAGGTGACGTAGCTGGACCCACCATCGACCTGCGGCTTCAGGCCGTTGCCCAGGCAGTCGCCGGGCACTTTGCTGCTCACCGTCGGGATGGTGTTGAAATAGTCGGCCTGGTAGCGCACCTCAAGGGCTGCGGCCTGGCCCGTCGCGGCGCACACAACATTGCCCTTGGTCGACGCTGAGACAAAGCCGCGGTCACAGCCCCACACCGGCCAGCTCTCGAAAGCCTTCAGCAGTCTGGGCTTGCCGGGTTCTTCAGCGACGGTACCAATGGCTTGCGCGTAGCCGGCCATCATCAGTTCGGCCGACAAGAGCTGCAGGCCAATCTGTGCGTCTTCATCCATTTGCGCGTAGGCCGATTGCAGCCGGCCCGACTGGCCGGTCGCCACGAAGCTGGCCAGCACAGCGCCGACAACGGCCAAGCCGATGGCCATGGCCACCAGCACCTCCATCAAGGAAAAACCGCGTTGCCGCGGCCTCAGAAAAAAAGCCTGCTTCACAAATTGATCCTGAAATAGGCGCAGCGAAGGCCTGGGGTGCTGCCAGCCTGCAGGCCGGCGGGGCATGGCGCGGCAAGCACAGGCGCCTCGTCGGCGGCAAGAACCAAGGGATCGCGCCAGGCAATCCACACGTCAGCAGCATCCACCGCCGGCTGGCGCAGCACGAAGACCGAGCCCTGCGGAAGCTGACGGCGCACCAGTTGGCGCCACTGCGCCAGATCCGCCTGCGCCAGTTGAGCCCGACTGCACACGCTGGCGAGGGTGCTGCAGGTTTGCGGCGCTGGCGCCACATCGTCGGCCTGGCCGGCGAAACTGACCGCATAGTCATAGGCCCCGGCCAAAAAGCCTTCGGCGCCATCGAGGGTGGCGGCGCTGCCCTTGTTGGCACGCATGCGCTCGCCGATATCCAGGGCCAGGTGTGTGGCCAGCGCCCGGTGTTGACTCATCTTGCTGTAGCGCATGGAGGCGGCATGCACACTGGCCAGCGCCAGCACCGCCAGCGCCGAAATCAGCATCGACACGAGCACCTCGATGAGCATGAAGCCTGCCACCGAAGACCGCGCCGGACTACACGCTACGCGAACAGGTCTCAGCTGCATGCGTCGGTCCCTTCCGGGCGCAGGCTGGGCCGGCCCTGGTTGGAAACGCAGACCAGCCGCGTGTAGGCCGATGACTGCAGCGCTGAAGGTGCGATATAAAAGGTCTGCGTCGCTACCTTGGCCCAACCGGTGGGCTGGTAGCTAAAGATGCTGCGGTCACTTTCCGGTTTCAAGCTGGCGATGGAGCCAATGAATTCAGGCCGCGCCTGTGCCCGCATGATTTCTTCGCCACTGTCCACCAGCCGGTTGGCATTGCGGTCCACGAAGACGATCCAGCCCGCAGCCCAGTTGGGGCCGGCGCCAGCGCAAGCCTGGCCATCGGCGGAGGCGCACACCGCCACCGTCACCGCCCGTTTGACGGCCTCGGCACGCGCAAAGCGCAGGTCGCTAACCAACGCATCAGCCGTTGCCCTGACCGCGCGCTTGACCAGCAAGGAGCGAAAACCGGGCGCCGCCAGACCCGCCAAAATAACCATCAGAGCCAGCACCATGACCAGCTCCGTCAAGGTAAATCCCTGGCAGACAGCCAGGCGTCTGGCTGAAGGCAGGCCAGCTTGATCGGTGATCGGACGCATGCGACTCCTTTTTTCAAGCTCTGAGCAAGTCTTTAACTTAACTACTTTTAACTACAAACGCAAGCGTCAATTTTTGGTTTCGGCCCAATAAGCCGCAGCGCGGACGACCCTGGCGAACGAGCTCTCAGCCTAAATCCGGCAGTTGGCCGCTAGCACCCGCATGAAACATCAAAGGAATCAAGGCGTTGCACACACGACGCAGCTCACCTCCTGGGTCAGAGCGCTGCACGGCCGCATTGAGGTTCAGTCAGCGCTAAACTCGACCCAGGCGCCGCCCCACCCAGCGGCCAGCTGGCACCTGCCAATTTCCTCCTCAGCAGCGAGCCCCTCTCACCGTGATCGAACGTGCTCTCGAACTCGCCGCCCAGGCCCGCCTGCTGGCGCCGCCCAATCCAGCCGTGGGCTGCGTGTTGGTATCGCCCACAGGCGCCATCATTGGCAGCGGCCACACCCAGCGCACTGGCCAAGCGCACGCCGAGGTCATGGCCTTGCGCGACGCCCAGGCGCACGGCCACCCGACGGCCGGCGCGACCGCCTACGTCACGCTGGAGCCTTGCTCGCACCACGGCCGCACCGGCCCCTGCTGTGACGCCCTGATCACGGCGGGCATCAGCAAAGTGGTCGCCAGCCTGGCCGACCCCAACCCGCTGGTGGCAGGCCAGGGCTTCGCGCGCCTGCGCGCCGCTGGCATCGCTGTCGAAGTCGGACCGGGTGCCCAGGCGGCGCGCGAGTTGAACCTCGGGTTTTTCAGCCGGATGCTTCGCGGCACGCCCTGGGTGCGCCTGAAAATCGCCGCCTCACTGGACGGCACCACGGCGCTGGCTAACGGGCAAAGCCAGTGGATCACCTCAGAGGCGGCGCGCGCCGACGGCCACGCCTGGCGCGCCCAGGCTTCGGCGGTGCTGACCGGTATCGGCACGCTGCTGCAAGACAACGCCCGGCTGGACGTGCGCCTGGTCGATACGCCGCGCCAGCCCATTCGCATCGTGGTCGACAGCCAGTTGCAAACGCCGCCCCAGGCGCGCCTGTTTGAGGCCGACAGTCCGGTCTGGATTTACAGCGCCCTGGAAGACCCCGACAGGGCAGCCGCCTTGCGTGCGCGGGGCGCGATCATCCGCTGCCTGCCCGGCCCCGGTGGCAAGGTCGATCTGCCCGCCCTCATGCGTGACCTGGGCCAGCGCGAGATCAATGAGTTGCATGTGGAGGCGGGCTACAAGCTCAACGGCTCCTTGCTGCGCGAAGGCCTGATCGACGAATTTCTGGTCTACCTGGCGCCGCGCCTGCTCGGACCCGGCATGGGCATGGCGGCCCTGCCCGCCTTGCAAGATTTGCAACACGGCCTGGCGCTGAACTTCGTCTCATGCCAAGGCGTGGGGCCCGACTTGCGCATCGTCGCCCGCGTCGACGGCCGCGAGAACTTTTAGCGCTGGATCGGGACTGCGGCTGTCCCTGTTTTTGGATTTCTCGGCCGCAGCCCGGTCGAGACGCCAATTCCCTGCGAAAATACCCGCATGTTTACCGGAATCATCACCGGCGTGGGGCGCATCGTCGCCATCCATAGCCTGGGCAGCTCTTTGGACCATGGCAAGCGACTCACCATCGAAACGCCTGTGGATTATCTTGACGATGTGGGCCTGGGCGATAGCATTGCCTTGAACGGCGCCTGCATGACGGCTACCGCCATCGACAAGGCGGCGCGGCAATTTTGCGTCGACGTCTCCGCCGAGTCCCTGGACAAGACCTGCGGCCTGACGGAGACCGGCCCCATCAACCTCGAAAAAGCCTTGCGTGCCAACGATCGCCTGGGCGGCCATATCGTGTCGGGCCACGTGGACGGGCTGGGCAGCGTCACGCACTTCGCCCAGATTGGCGAAAGCTGGGAGCTACGCATCCTGGCGCCAGCGGGTATCAGCAAGTACCTGGCCTACAAGGGCTCGATCACCATCAACGGCGTGAGCCTGACCGTCAACCGGGTGGTCGATCAGCCTGAAGGCGGTTGCGAGATCAGTATCAACCTCATTCCCCACACGGTCGAAAACACCGCCCTGGGACACCTCAAACCGCTCTCACAGGTCAACCTCGAAATCGACCTGATTGCCCGCTACGTGGAGCGCATGCTCCAGGACAGCAGAAAGCCCTGACCCATGACCGTGACTATTTCCCCCGTTCAAGACATCGTCGCCGACATGGCGGCCGGTCGTATGGTCATCCTCATTGACGAGGAAGACCGCGAAAACGAAGGCGACCTGGTGCTGGCGGCCGACCACGTCACGCCCGACGCCATCAATTTCATGGCGCGCTTTGGCCGTGGCCTGATTTGCCTGACGCTGACGCGGGAGCGCTGCGAACACCTGAAGCTGCAGCCCATGGCCAGCCGCAACGGCACCAAACACTCCACCGCGTTCACGGTGTCGATTGAAGCGGCTGAAGGCGTCACCACCGGTATTTCTGCGGCAGACCGCGCCCGCACCGTCCAGGCTGCAGTTGCCAAAAACGCCAAAGTCAATGACCTCGTGCAACCCGGCCACATCTTCCCGCTGCAGGCCGTTGACGGCGGCGTGCTGATGCGCGCCGGCCACACCGAAGCCGGCTGCGACCTCGCCGCCATGGCCGGCTGCTCGCCGTCCTCGGTGATCTGCGAGATCATGAAAGACGATGGCACCATGGCCCGGCTGCCGGACCTGCTGGTGTTTGCCGCCGAACACCATCTCAAAATCGGCACCATTGCCGACCTGATCGAGCACCGCAGCCGCAGTGAGTCGCTGATTGAACACCTGGGCTCACGCCCCATGCAAACCGCTTTTGGCGAATTCACGGCCCATGCCTACCGTGACAAGCCCAGCCAGGGCCTGCACCTGGCCCTGGTCAAGGGCAACTGGACACCAGACGAATCGGTGGCCACCCGCGTGCATGAACCCTTGTCGCTGCTCGACGCCCTGGAAGTTGGTCGGGCCATGCACTCCTGGAGCCTTGACGAGAGCCTCAAATACATTGCCGGCGAAGGTCGCGGGGTTGCCGTGCTGCTCAATTGCGGCGAAAGCGCAGAGCAACTGCTGGCCCAGTTCGAAGGCACAGCCAAGCCCAGCCATGCACCGGCACGCGGCCGCATGGACCTGCGCAGCTACGGCATCGGCACGCAAATTTTGCTGCAGTGCGGCGTGCGCAAGATGCGCCTGATGGGCAACCCGCGCCGCATGCCGAGCATGGCCGGCTTCGGGCTGGAGACGACCGGCTACCTCACCAAAACGTAAAAAAGTAAGAAGCCAGGGGGGGAGCGTCAAAAGATACAAGCGCCCACCCTGCCAGAGCCTCATAACGCCAGCGCCTCATAACGCCAGAACGACCGAAGGATTACCCACATGTTTGCAGCAAAAAAAGGCCAGGCCAACCGTCTTGACGGCAGCCCCCTGTCCATTGGCATCGTTCAGGCGCGCTTTAACGAAGACATCACCAACGCACTGGCCGCAGCCTGTATCGCCGAGTTGCGAGCGCTGGGCGTTGAAGAAAAAAATATCCAGTACGTCCTGGTCCCCGGCGCACTCGAGGTGCCGGTGGCCCTGCAGGCGCTGGCCGAGCAAGACCAGCACGACGCGCTGATTGCACTGGGCTGCATCATTCGCGGGGAGACCTACCACTTCGAGCTGGTCGCCAACGAAAGCGGCTCGGCTGTCACGCGGCTGGCGCTGGACTATCAAATACCGATCGCCAACGCTATCTTGACGACCGAAAACGAGGCCCAGGCGATTGCCCGTCAGGAAGAAAAAGGCCGCGACGCCGCGCGCGTAGCCATTGAAATGGCCCACCTGCTCGCAGCGCTGGACTGAACCGAACTCCATGACCACCGCCCCCAAAAAACGCCCGCCCCAAAGCCGCACCGGCCTGACCGACACCGGCGTTAAAAAAGCAGCCGACAAGTCAGCCCGCACCCGCGCCCGCGAATTCGCGCTGCAGGCGCTCTACCAGCATCTGGTCGGTCGCAACGAGGCAACAGCCATCGACACCTTCACGCGCGATCTGGTCGGCTTTCACAAGGCCGACGCAGCGCACTTCGACGCCCTGCTGCACGGCTGCATTGAAGGGGCCGAACAACTCGACGCGTGCATCTTGCCCCTGCTGGACCGCAAGATGAATGAAATATCGCCCGTCGAGCATGCCGTGCTCTGGATTGGCGCTTACGAATTCATGCATTGCCCCGACGTGCCCTGGCGCGTGGTCATCAACGAATGCATTGAACTGGCCAAAGCCTTTGGCGGCACCGATGGCCACAAGTACGTCAACGGCGTGCTCAACCACCTCGCGCCCACCCTGCGCACGGCCGAAGTCGCCAACGACAAAGCGCGCGCCGTCTGACCCAGGCCAGCATGCGAATCGCCCAGCGCGCCCAACGCATCGAGCCGTTTTACGTAATGGAGGTGGCCAAGGCCGCGTCGGCCATGGCCCAGGAGTGTGCGGGCAGCGACGCACCGATGATCTTTTTGAACATCGGCGAGCCGGACTTCACCGCCCCGCCGCTGGTGCAGGCCGCTGCCGCCCGGGCCATTGCCGACGGCGCCACCCAGTACACCCAGGCCACCGGCCTGCCGGCGCTGCGCGAGAAAATCAGCCGGTGGTACGCCCAGCGTTTTGCCGCAGACGTGGCGCCGAGCCGCATCATCATCACCGCCGGCGCCTCGGCCGCGCTGCAACTGGCCTGCCTGGCCCTGATTGAAGCCGGTGACGAGATCCTCATGCCCGACCCCAGCTACCCTTGCAACCGGCATTTTGTTGGCGCTGCCGAGGGCCGCGCGGTGCTGATTCCCACCACCGCGCAAGAACGCTTTCAGCTCACCGCCGAGAAGGTCGCGCAGGCTTGGGGCGCGAACACTCGCGGCGTGCTGCTGGCCTCGCCATCGAACCCGACCGGGACCTCGATCGCGCCTGACGAATTGCAGCGTCTGCACAGCCTGGTGCACAGCCGTGGCGGCGTGACTCTGATCGACGAGATTTACCTCGGCCTGAGCTACGACGCGCTGTATGGCCGTAGCGCCCTGACCATGCCCGGCGAACTCGGCCAAAGCATCATCAGCATCAACAGCTTTAGCAAATACTTCAACATGACCGGCTGGCGCTTAGGCTGGCTGGTGGTGCCCGAAGCGCTGGTGCCGGTGGTCGAGCGCATGGCGCAAAACCTCTTTATCTGCGCTAGCAGCGTGGCCCAACATGCGGCGCTGGCCTGCTTTGAGCCCGAGAGCCTGGCTGAATACGAACGCCGGCGCCACCAGTTCAAGGCGCGGCGCGACTACTTCATCCCCGAGCTCAACCGCCTGGGCCTGCAGGTGCCGGTCATGCCCGACGGTGCGTTTTACGCTTACGCCGACTGCAGCCAGGCCGTGCAACAACTGGGGCTGGCCGCAGGTAAACCGGACGGCACCGGCGGCAGTTGGGACCTGGCCTTTGAGCTCATGAAGCGCGCCCACCTGGCGGTCACGCCGGGGCGGGATTTCGGCCAGGCAGAGCCGTCCCGCTTCATCCGGTTTTCGACGGCAAATTCAATGGCCCAGTTGCAGCAAGCTGTCGCCCGGCTGGAGTCTGTTCTTGGCTGAGACCATGGCACTGCCCCCCCATCGGCACGCCGCTGAGCCGATGCCGGGCGGGACCGCTTTTGAGTGGCCGGTGCGGATTTACTGGGAAGACACCGACGCCGGCGGCATCGTTTTTTATGCCAATTACCTCAAGTTCTTCGAGCGCGCCCGCACCGAATGGCTGCGCTCGCTGGGGATTGAGCAGCACAGCTTGCGCGAGCAGACTGGCGGCATGTTCATCGTCAGCCAGACTGACGTGCGCTACCTGCGCCCGGCGCGTCTGGACGATGCACTGACGGTGACGGCGTGGCTGCAACACAAGGGGCGCGCCAGCTTGATCATCCGTCAACAGACATTTCTTCGATCCGAGCCGGCCAGCGCCCTGCTGTGCGAGGCCAGCATTCGCATTGGCTGGGTTGACGCTTTGAGCCTCAAACCCGCGCGAATTCCCGACTCCCTCCTGCAACGCCTGGAAAACAAGCCATGAACCAAGACCTGTCCATCGTTCACCTGATCCTCAACGCCAGCTGGGTAGTGCAGGCGGTCGTGGCGCTGCTGCTGGGCATTTCGGTGGCCAGCTGGACGGCCATCGTGCAAAAGATCATCTCCTTGCGCCGGGTGGCCTCGCTCAATGACGAGTTTGACCGTGACTTCTGGTCCGGTACCAGCCTCAACGACCTGTACGCCGCCGCCACGCAAAACGCCCGCAGTACCGGCCCGATGGAGCGCATCTTTGCCAGCGGCATGCGCGAGTACCAAAAACTGCGCGAACGCCGCGTCAGCGATGCCGGCACCCTGCTCGACGGCGCCCGCCGCGCCATGCGCGCCGGCTACCAAAGAGAGCTCGACGTGGTCGAGTCCCGGCTGTCGTTTCTGGCCACCGTCGGCTCGGTCTCGCCCTACGTCGGCCTGTTCGGTACGGTCTGGGGCATCATGCACGCCTTCACCGGCCTGGCTGCACTGGAGCAAGTCACGCTGGCCACCGTGGCCCCGGGCATTGCCGAAGCCCTGGTCGCCACCGCCATTGGCCTGTTTGCCGCCATCCCGGCGGTGGTTGCCTACAACCGCTTTGCGCACGACATCGACCGTGTCGCCAACAAGCTCGAGACCTTCATCGAAGAGTTCTCCAACATCCTGCAACGCAATCTGGGCGCGCAGTCGGCTTCGGGCCACTGAGCCTACGGACCCCGGGAGCCCACCGACATGCCAGCAGTCAGCTCGCGCCGCCGAGGCCGCCGCACCATCAGCGAAATCAACATGGTGCCCTTCATCGACGTGATGCTGGTGCTGCTCATCATCTTCATGGTGACCGCACCGCTGATCACGCCCAGCATGATCGCCCTGCCGCGGGTCGGCAAGGCGCAAGCACAACCCGTCAAGCCGATCCAGGTGCTGATCGACAAGAACGAAGTCATTCAAATCAGCGGCGGCGACAGCAAAACGCCCCTTGCCGCCAAGCTCGGCGACGTCGGTCAGAGCGTCAAGCGACTGCAACCGGCGGTACCAGCCGGCGAGCCCAGTGCGCCCGTGGTCATCAGCGCCGACAAAAGCATCAAGTACGAAACCGTGGTCAAGGTGATGGACGCACTGCAGCGCGCCGGCGTTCAGCGCATCGCCCTGTCCGTGCAGACCGGCCACTGAAGCCGACCATGTCCAGCGCTGGCGAGCGACCAGAATTTGCCCCGCAGGCCGAACCGGGCTCCCTGCACGCCTTGGGCCTGGCCGTGCTGGCGCACCTGCTGCTGGGTCTGGCCCTGACGTGGGGGGTGAGCTGGACGCAGAGCGACCCCCAGGTGAACTTCAGCGCCGAACTCTGGTCGGCCACGGCGCAAGAAGCGGCGCCGGCCGCCGCGCCCAGCGCGCCCCCACCTGCCGAGCCGCCACGTCCCAAACCTGCACCGCCGCCGCCCCGCGCCATCGCAGTGCCCCCCCCTGTGGCGGCCAGCCGGCAGGCAGCCCTGGCGCCCGAGGCGGACATCGCGCTGGAACGTGAGAAAAAGCGCAAGCTCAAAGAAGCCGAGGACCGCAAGAAGGCCCTGGCTCTAGCCGAAAAGGCAGAGAAAGCCGAGAAAATCGCCAAGGCAGAGAAAGCCGAGAAAGCCGAGAAAGCCGAGAAAGCCGAGAAAGCCCGAAAGGCCAAACAAGTCGAACAAGAAGCAGCCGAGGCCAAAAAACTGGCCGCTCAAAAGCAGGCCAAAGCCGAAGCGCAAAAGCTTCAGACCCGGAAAGAACAGGAAGCCAAACAGGCCGCCGACGCCGCTGAAGCCAAGGCGCGCAAAGAAAACCTGGACCGCCTGATGGGGCAGGCTGGCGCCACCGGCGTCACGGGCGCCACCGGCGCTGCCGGCGCCAGGGGGACAGCACAAGCCAGCAGCGGCCCTTCGGTCAGCTACGGCGCCAGGCTCAAAGCCCGGCTCAAACCCAACTTGACTTTTCTGGCTGACGCCACGGGCATCCGTGCCGCCGAGGTGGAGGTCCGCACCACCCTGGACGGCACCATCATCAGCCAGCGCCTGGTCAAGTCCAGCGGCAACAAGGCCTGGGACGATGCGGTGGTCAACGCCATCATTAAAACCGAAACGCTGCCCCGGGATGTGGACGGTCGGGTGCACACCTACCTCATCATTCCATGGAGTCCCAAGGACTGAGGCGGCCGGCGCCGACTTTCCGCTCGCCCTGACAGCAGCCCCAGCCCCTGCCCCCGCCCCCGCCCAGGCAGGGAGTGAGAATTCAAGCTGAACCCGCGTTGAGTTGGGCGCGACCGAGTCTCTGACAGGGCAAGTCGCAGGCAAGATACGATCAGGTGAAAAATCAGATTTATGTTACTATAGATAGAACTATCAGATTTTAAAAAATGCAAGTCACGCCTCACCCCATTTTTTCCGACAGTCCCGTGCCGCTGTATTCGCAGCTGGCCGATTTGCTGCGTCAGCGGGTGCTGCGTGGCGTCTGGGGGCCGGGCGCCAAGGTGCCATCGCTCGAAGCGCTGACGGCCGAATTTCAGGTCGCCCGCGTCACCGTGCGCCAGGCCATCGACATCCTCACGCGTGAAGGCCTGTTGCTGCCGCAACGCGGCCGCGGCACCTTCGTCACCGACCAGGTGCGACCCGAGCGTTCGCTGACGCTGGAGACTTCGCTGCACGGCCTGGCGGACGCCTACCGCAACGACAAGCCCAAACTCACGCTGCTCGAAGAATCTGGCGTGCAGCCCGTGCTGACCGCGATCGACGGGCTGGCCGCGCCCGCCTACCACTTCATGCGCCGCGTCCACTCGCGGGATGAACAGGCCTACTGCACCGCGTCGATCTTTATCGACCAGCGCGCCTTTCGCCTAGCACCCAAGCGTTTTCGCCAGGAGACAGTGGTGCCGGTGCTGATGGACCTGCCCGAGGTGGAGATCGCATCGGCCCGCCAGACACTGCGCATCTCGACTGCCGATGTGGAAATCGCCCGCCTGCTCAACGTCCCGGTCAGCTCGCCGGTGGCGGAAGTGCGGCGCATCTGCCTGTCGCCCGACGGGACCGTGCTGTACCTGGGACAGATTACCTACCGCGGCGACTTCATCCAGTTCGAGATGCAGCTCACCTTGTGAGCCTGGCACCTCATTTTCCAGAAAGACACGCATGAGAAAAGCACTTGTAGACACCACCCGGCGCGCACTTCATTCGACGCTCGCATTGACCATCCTCTTGCTGGCTGCCGCCCCCGCCGCCACGCTGGCCCAGAGTCCTGCCTACCCATCCAAGCCGGTGCGCGTGGTCGTGCCCTGGCCGGCCGGCGGCCTGGTTGACGTGGCTGCACGCCAGCTCAGTAACCGCTTGCAAGCAGCGCTCGGCCAGCCGCTGGTGATTGACAACAAGCTGGGCGCAGCGGGTAGCATCGGTGCGGACATAGTGGCCAAATCGCCTGCCGATGGGCACACGCTGCTGTTCACGTCCAGTGCCCTGAGCATCAACGCCGCACTGCGCGCCAAGACGCCCTTTGACGCGCTCAAGGACCTCGAGCGCGTAGCGCTGGTGGCCTATGCGCCCTCGGTGCTGGTGGTTCATCAAAACAGCAACATCATGTCGCTGCAGGATCTGCTCAAGGCCGCGCGCGCGCAGCCCGGCAAGCTCAGTTACGCGTCGGCCGGCGTTGGCTCACCCGCCCACCTGACGGGCGAGCTGTTGAAGTCGCGCCAGAATCTTTTTGTCCTGCACATTCCCTACACCGGCGCGCCTGCTGCCATGACCGACCAGATTGCCGGGCGCATCGATTACCACTTTGCCAATGCCGCCGTGGTGCTGCCCCAAATCAGGGCGGGCAAGGTGCGCGCGCTGGCCGTGACCAGCGCCCAGCGCATGCCAGGCCTGCCGCAGGTGCCGACCATGGCCGAGGCCGGCTTGGACAAATTCGAGGCCGATCAATGGCTCGGCCTGCTGGCCCCCAAAGGCACGCCACCCGCAGTCATCGACAAGCTGGTCAGCGAGGTCAACAAGGTGCTGCTGCTCGATGACTTCGGCCAGGCGCTGGCCAATGCCGGCATGAGCAGCGCCAGGCCGGGCAAGGCCGAAAGCTTTGACGCGTACTTCAAGCAAGACCTGACGCAATGGTCCAACGTGGTCAACACCGCCAACATCAAGCCTGAATAAGCCCCTCGCCGAAACCAATGTCCATGAAGCCCTCCAAACCCAACATCTTGCTGGTCATGGCCGACCAACTGGCCGTACCCACTTTGCCTTTTCATGGCCACCCCCTGGTCCAGGCGCCCCACCTGAGCCGGCTGGCGCAAAACGGCGTGGTGTTTGACAGCGCGTACTGCAACTTCCCGATCTGCGCGCCTTCGCGCTTTTCGATGTTGTCTGGCCGCCTGCCGCACTCGATTGGCGCCTACGACAACGCCTCGGAATTCCCGGCCGCGATGCCGACCATGGCGCACTACCTGCGCCACGCCGGCTACCGCACCATCTTGTGCGGCAAGATGCATTTCATCGGCCCCGATCAGCTGCACGGCTACGAGGAACGGCTGACCACCGACATCTACCCGGCCGACTTCTCCTGGACACCCGACTGGCTCAAGGGCCCGGCCTACCGGCCCACTGGCGTGAGCATGCGTCCGGTGCTCGAAGCGGGGCCCTGCGTGCGCAGCATGCAGATCGACTACGACGATGAAGTCGAATACAAGGGCGCGCAATGCCTGTATGACCTGGCGCGGGCGCCGCAAGAAAAGCCTTTTTTTCTCACCGTCTCCTACACCCATCCGCACCCCCCCTTTGTGGCACCGCAGCGTCACTGGGACCTGTACCGCAGCCAGGACATTGACCCGCCGCGCGTGCGCCCCATCGCCTTTGACGCGCTCGACGAACACAGTCAGTGGCTGTACATCGCCCACGCGCAAGACCTCTACAGCGTCTCGCCCGAACAGGTGCAGCGCGCTCGCCACGCCTACTACGGCATGGTCAGCTATGTCGACGAAAAAATCGGCCGCATCCTTGAGGTCCTGAAGGAAACCGGGCTGGACGACAACACCGTGGTGGTCTTCTGCGGCGACCACGGCGAGATGCTCGGCGAGCGCGGCATGTGGTTCAAGCAAAGCTTTTACGAGTCGTCGGTGCGCGTGCCACTCATCGTCTCAAACCCCGGGCGCTTTGCACCGGCGCGCGTGGCGGCGCACGTCTCGCTGGTGGACCTGCTGCCGACCTTCATGGACCTGGCCTCAAATGGCCGGGCGCCCGAGCCGGTGGGGCCGCTGCACGGCAGCAGCCTGCTGCCCTTGCTCACCGGTGCCGACCAGGGCGCAGAGCGCTGCGTGGTCTCCGAGTACAGCTCCGAGGGCGTGTGTGCGGCCTCACGCATGGTGCGCCACGGCCCCTGGAAATACATCTTTACCCACGGCCTGGCGCCCATGCTCTTTAACCTGGCGACAGACCCGGACGAGCTCAGCAACCTGGCCGGCCAGAGCGCGCATGCCCAGACCGAGCAGCGCCTGCATGCGCGTCTGGTACAGGACTGGGAGCCCGCCGAGATGCACGCCCGCATTCTGGCCAGCCAGCGCGAGCGCCTGTTTTTGGCCGAAGTCGCCCAGGGCACGAGCAGCAGCCCGAACTGGGCCTACCAGCCCTTTGTGGACGAAACCCAGCGCTTTATCCGCGGCTCGGGCAGCGCCGGGCCCACCAGCGTCAAGGCGCGCGCGCGCTTTCCTTTTGTGGCGCCGGTGCAGCCGGACCAGCCAGCAGGCCAGGCCAGCGGATCATCGGCAGCCTCTGCATCATCCGCATCATAAAAAGCGCCGGCGGCGCGTTGCAAGCAGCCCGGGCCCTGCGCCCTGGCGCCTCAACCTCGGCCGCTGGCACACGGTGCGCGCGAGGCCAGAGCCCCTGCCCGGCCGGCAGCTCAGACGAGTCCGGCCTGTGAGACGAACTTCGGATTCATATAGGCTTCCAGCGCTTCGGTGCCGCCTTCGGAGCCGTAGCCGGAGTCCTTGACGCCGCCAAACGGAGTCTCGGGCATGCCCAATCCCAGGTGGTTGATGCTGATCATGCCGGTTTCGATGGCTGCAGCAATTTGCTGCGCCGTGCGCGCCGAACGTGTCCAGGCGTAGGCCGCCAGACCGAAAGGCAGGCGATTGGCTTCGCGCACGGCGTCGTCAAAGCTCGCAAAGGGGTTGATCAGCGCCATCGGGCCGAAGGGCTCTTCGGTCATGGCGCGTGCCGTCGTCGGCAACTCGGTGATCACCGTCGGGGCCCAGAAATTGCCGGCACTGCCCACCGGCTTGCCACCGGTCCTGATTTGCGCCTTGTGCTGCTCGGCGTCGGCGACCAGGTTGTGCATGGCTGCCATGCGACGCGGATTGGCCAGCGGGCCCATGCTCGTGCCCGCCTCCAGACCGCTGCCAAGCTGCAGTTTTTCGGCGTGCATTACGAACTGCTCGACAAAGTCCTTGTAGACCCCTTCCTGCACCAGAAACCGGGTGGGTGACACGCAGACCTGCCCGGCGTTGCGAAACTTGCTGGCGACCATCGTCTTGGCGGCCAGCGCCACATCGGCGTCGTCAAAGATCACCACCGGGGCATGGCCGCCGAGCTCCATGGTCATGCGCTTCATGTGCAGCCCGGCCATGGCGGCGAGTTGCTTGCCCACCGGGGTCGAGCCGGTGAAAGATATTTTGCGAATGGCCGGATGTGCGATCAGATACGAAGAAATCTGCGCCGGGTCGCCATAGACCAGGTTGACCGCACCGGCAGGCACGCCCGCGTCAATGAAGGCGCGGATCAGCTCGGCCGGCGAAGCCGGGGTTTCTTCGGGCGCCTTGACGATGATCGAGCAGCCGGCCGCCAGGGCCGCCGACAGCTTGCGCACGATCTGGTTGATCGGAAAGTTCCAGGGCGTGAAAGCCGCCACCGGCCCCACCGGCTCCTTGATCACCAGTTGGTAGACGTCCTGCTGGCGCGCCGGAATCACGCGGCCGTAGGCTCGCCGACCTTCTTCTGCAAACCAGTCGATGGTGTCGGCGCCGGCCAGAATTTCCATGCGCGACTCAGCCAACGGCTTGCCTTGCTCCAGCGTCATCAGACGGGCCACCCCTTCAACCCGATCACGCAGCAACTGCGCGGCCTTGCGCATGATCTTGTAGCGGTCAAAAGCGCTGACGCGCCGCCACACGGCAAAGCCCCGCTCTGCGGCAGCGGCCACCTCGTCAAGGTCGGCGGTCTCGGCGCAAGCCACCTGGCCCATGACCTCGCCGGTGGCCGGGTTGTGCACGGGCAGGCTGCGGGCGGCTGCGCCGTCGCGCCAATGGCCGTCGATGTAAAGCTGGATGTGGGGGTAGTCGGTCATAGTTGGAGTCCGGTTGTTGGAGGTGAGATGGGGCACAACGCCAGGCGCAGCGAAGGGGGGATGATAAACGGCCGCTCAGGCGGCATCTTCGAGCAGCATCGCTGCCCCTTTTTCGCCAATCATGATGGCCGCTGCGTTGGTGTTGGTGGAGACCATGCGTGGCATGACAGAGGCATCGATCACGCGCAGACCTTCGACGCCGCGCACCCGCAGTCGCTCGTCCACCACGGCCGCGCTGTCGGCACCCATGCGGCAGGTCCCCACGGGGTGGTAGACCGTGCCGCCTTTTTCCCGGGCGAAGGCTTCCAGCGCGGCAGCGCTGGTCACCGCGTTGCCGGGGAAATGCTCTTGCCCGGTGACCAGGTCACGAAACGCCGGCTGAGCGTAAATCTCGCGCAACTGGCGCAGCCCGGCGACCAGCACGCGCGCGTCCTGCGGATGCTGCAAATAATTGGCGACGATGCGTGGCGATGCCAAGGGATCACCCGAGCGCAGATGCACGCTGCCGCGCGACAGCGGCCGGCACTGCGTGGCCGACGCCGAAAACCCCGAAAAGCGGTGCAGGGCGTCGCCGGGCTTATCCACCGACAAAGGCATCACGTTAAACAACACATCGGCGCGCCCTCCTTCGGCGTATTCGGTGCAGGCCAGCCCGCCGACCTGACCGGCGCCCACGGTCAAGGGGCCGCGCTGCTGAAACAGCCATTGCGCGCCCATCTGCGCCAGGCGCAGCGGGTTGCGGATATGGTCGTTGAGCGAGTGCGGCTGGCGCAGCTTGACGATGACACGCGCCTGGTAATGGTCCTGCAAGTTCTCGCCGACCTCGGGCGCATCGACAGTCACGGCCAGGCCATGTTGACGCAGCCGCTGCGCCGGGCCAATGCCCGAGAGCTGCAACAACTGGGGCGACTGCAAGGCGCCCGCCGCCAGAATCACCTCGCCCTCGGCACGCGCCGCCTGCACGCTGCCGCCTTGCAACCATTGCACGCCCACGGCACGCCCCCTGGCCTGCAGCACCTGGCTGACGTGCGCACCCGTGACCACGGTCAAATTGGCGCGCCTGCGCGCCGGTTGCAAAAAAGCGGTGGCCGCATCACAGCGCCAGTGGCCGCGCAAGGTCAGCTGGTAACGGCCCATGCCATCGGTCTGGGCCCCGTTGAAGTCGGGCGTGAGCGGGTGACCGGCCTGGGCGGCAGCGTCGAGCCAGGCTTGGCAATAAGGGTGGTCATTGCGCAGATCAGACACACAGAGTTCGCCCGCCGCACCATGAAACTCGCTGGCACCCCCCGCGTAGCGCTCCGAGCGCTTGAAATACGGGAGCACGTCGTGGTAGCCCCAGCCAGCCGCCCCCAGCGCGACCCAGTCGTCGTAGTCCGCACGCTGGCCACGAATATAGAGCAAGCCATTGATGGCGCTGGAGCCCCCCAGCACCTTGCCACGCGGCCAGACCATGGCGCGGTGAGCGGTCTCGGCCTGCGGCTCGACAGGGAACTGCCAGGAAAAGCGCTTGTCGTTGATGGTGCGAAAGTAGCCCACCGGCAAACGCAGCCAAAACCCCTGCGAAGGCCCACCCGCTTCGAGCAACAGGACGCGGCAGGCGGGGTCGGCGCTGAGCCGGTTGGCCAGCACGCAACCGGCCGACCCGGCACCGACAATGATGTAGTCAAAACCCTGGTCTATCTTGGTGGTGTTCATGTTGTTTCCGACAGGCCAGCGCCCGGGGCAGCGCCGGCAGGGTCACACATCAAAAAACAAAGGTCGATGCCTGGCACGTTAAAGGTATTATATGCCATACGTTTAGACTTTTAACCATGACACTACCAATCCTGCCCTCTTCATCCACCGCGTCGACCGCTGCGGAATCTGCCGCACTGGCCCTGCGCCTCGTCAGCCTGCAGGCCTTTGTGCTGCGCTGCCCCAGCCCGGTGCCGGTACGCACCTCGTTTGGCATCATGCACGACCGACCCGCGGTCTTTGTACGTGCGCAAGACGCAGACGGCACCGTCGGCTGGGGCGAAATCTGGTGCAATTTCCCCGCTTGCGGGGCCGAGCATCGCGCCCGCCTGCTCGAGACCGTGGTGGCACCCCTGCTGCTGGGCAAGGACTTTGCCGACCCGGCGCTGGCCTACGCCCAGGCCAGCCACAAGACCGAGGTGCTGGCCCTGCAAAGTGGCGAGCACGGGCCGATCGCCCAGGTCATTTCTGGGGTGGATCTGGCGCTCTGGGACCTGTGCGCGCGGCGTGCCGGACTGCCGCTTTTTCGCTTCCTGGGCGGCGCACAAACGCGCGTGCCGGTGTACGCCAGCGGCATCAACCCGGACGCCCCGCTGGCGGTGGTCCAGCGCAAGCACGCCCAGGGTTACCGCGCCTTCAAGCTCAAGATCGGTTTTGACGACCAGCAAGACTGCGACAACCTCGCCAGCGTGCGCCACTGGCTGGGGCCCGAGGCCAGCTTGATGGCCGACGTCAACCAAGGCTGGCAAGTCGAGCATGCCCTGCCCATGCTGGCACGGCTGGCGCCCTACGGCCTG
Source organism: uncultured Burkholderiales bacterium (assembly GCA_903844825.1). GTDB lineage: Bacteria > Pseudomonadota > Gammaproteobacteria > Burkholderiales > Burkholderiaceae_C > Polaromonas. The sequence goes on from CAIMVC010000362.1 coordinate 19,353, forward strand.
GCCTGGCTAGAGGAGCCATTGCGTGCCGACAGCAGCCTGGCGCAGTGGCAGCAACTTCAGTCGCGCACAGACATACCGCTGGCCGCCGGCGAAAACCTGCTAGGCGCCGAGAGTTTCGAGCGCGCCATCGCCAGCCAGATCTTTGGTGTACTGCAACCCGACATTGCCAAATGGGGCGGCATTTCCGGCTGCTGGCCGGTGATCCGGCGCATCCGCAGCGCCGAGCGCGGGGGCCCTCCGTTATCCGACGGGCCGCCCCAAGCTGGGGAGCGCCCCCTCGGGGGGCAGCGAAGTACACGCAGTGACGAGCGTGGGGGCCACATCCCCAGCGCAGGGCAGCCCCAAGCTGGGGAGCGCCCCCTCGGGGGGCAGCGAACCACACGAAGTGGGGAGCGTGGGGGCCATCTCCGGTTTTGTCCGCACTACCTGGGCGCCGGCATTGGCCTGATGGCCTCCGCCCACGTGCTGGCAGCCGCTGGGGGTGATGGCATGCTCGAAGTCGACGCCAATGACAATCTCCTGCGCAGCCTGCTCGCACCGCCTCTGCAGCATGTGGTGGACGGCTGCATCACGCTTGCTGAAACGCCTGGCATCGGCGTGACCCCAGACCTGGAGGCACTGGCCAGCGCCTGCGCGGCGGCCGGCACGCGGACTTAACCCGGAACCGCTTGCAAGCGACTGCGCCGCATCGCCTAGGAGCGTCCGGCTTGCCACGCTTGGCTCAATGACCCGGCTTTCTCCCTCCCCTTTCGGGAGCGGGCGGGAGTGGAGGCGTCGATCAGGGCTGATAGAAAGTCAGCGCCTGCCTGACTCACTCGTAAATCACCTGCGCCAGCCGACGGTCGGCCTGCGCCATCCAACTGGCCAGGGCCGCATCGCTGGGGTAAAAGCGGGCGGCCTCGCCGAGTTGCAGCTCTGCTGCAACGCCCTCGCGCTGGAGCTTGAGTCTGACCATCAGGCCGCGCACCAACTCGCCCTGCTCGGACTGTTCGCGCTTGGGCGGAAAGTCGCGCACCATGCGGGCGATGTCAGGCGGCGTGCCATTGACAGCCACCTTCAGGTACTTGCCAAAGCGGCAGCGGGCCGCTTCGAGGTCCCAGATCTGGGTGACCTTGACCCGGTAGCCGCCCGAAAAACGGTCTGGCTGCAGCGTGCCCTGCACGATCACCAACTCGTCGTCCTTGAGCAGGTGGCGGTTGGCGTTGAGCAGGTTCTCGTCGGCGGTGGCTTCGATCGCAGCGGTCTTGTCATCGAGCTTGAAAAGCGCCAGCTTGCCGCGCTGGCCGTTGATGACGCGCAGGTCGGTGACGATGGCGGCCAGCAGTTGCTGGTCGCGCGAATCGATCAGGTCTTCAATTTTGCGTTTGACGAATTTGCGCACTTCGAGCTCGACCTCGTCAAACAAGTGCCCGGACAGATAAAAACCAATCGCCGCTTTTTCGTGCGTCAGCCGCGTTTTCACGCCCCAGGGCATGGCCTCGACCAGCGGTGGCTCCTGGGTGCTCGCTGCGTGCGAATCAGACATGTCAAACAAGCCGCCCTGGTTGGCATTGGCCTGGGTGGCTAGGGCAAATTCAAACGCCCGGTCGACCGAGGCCAGCAAGGCCGCGCGGTTGAGTTGCAGGTTGTCAAAAGCACCGGCTTTGATCAGGGCCTCGACGGTGCGCTTGTTGAGCTTGGAGCGATCGACGCGCACGCAAAAATCAAACAGCGAGGTAAAGGCGCCGCCCGACTCACGCGCCGCCACAATCGCCGCAATCGCCTGCTGACCGGTGCCCTTGACGGCGCCTAGCCCGTAGCGAATGCTCTTGTCCGTGATCGGCTCAAACCGGTACTGCCCTCGGTTGACATCGGGTGACTCAAAGCTCAGACCCATTTTTTGAGCATCGATAAACAGCACCTTGAGCTTGTCGGTGTTGTCCATCTCCACCGTCATGTTGGCGCAGAAAAATTCAGCCGTGTAATGCACCTTGAGCCAGGCCGTGTGGTAGGCCAGCAGCGAATAGGCGGCCGCATGCGACTTGTTAAAGCCGTAGCCGGCGAACTTCTCCATCAAGTCAAAGACCTCATCGGCCTTGGCATCGCCGATGTCGTTTTTGGCAGCGCCGTCGCGAAAGATCTGGCGGTGCTTGGCCATCTCGTCGGCGTCTTTCTTGCCCATGGCGCGGCGCAGCATGTCGGCGCCGCCCAGCGTGTAGCCGCCCAGGATCTGCGCGGTCTGCATCACCTGCTCCTGGTAG
>CAIMVC010000363.1 GCA_903844825.1 uncultured Burkholderiales bacterium
CGGCCAGACGCTCGATTTCATTGGTGCCACGCGGCATGGCCAGCGCGACCTCCCAGCGTATGCCGCCACTGAGTGGATCCAGGCCGGCCAGCTTGGAGCTTTGACCTGCCAGCAGGGTGTCCTTGAACGGCGCGAGCACGCCCGTCTGAGACAGGTTCAAGGGATCGCCAGATCGCGGCACCGACCACAGGCGCAAACCATCCTTGGCATCGAAGGCTGCCACGCTGCGGTCGACACCCATCACGAAAACCCGGCCGCCAGCCACCAGCGGAGCAGACACCACACGCGTGGCCAGTGGCACAGACCAAAGCACCTTGCCCGCGTCCATGGCCACCACGTTGCCATCCTCCGTGACCACTGCGGCGGTCTGGCCATCGCTGCCCACGCCGGCAGACAACTGCGCACCCGCGTTGCCCTTCCAGATGACTCGTCCACTTTCGGCGTCAAGTGCCATCACGGTGCCATCAGACGCCGCCACGGTGAACTGGCCCGCGTTGACCGCAACCGACATGGGAAAGCCGATGCTCGAGATGCGAGACGTCCAGACCACGCGTCCGGTGATCTGGGGTTTGATGTCTGCCAGCGGTGTGGGCGGGGGCTTTTTGGGGCCCGATGAACAAGCCGCCAGACCCACCAGCAGCACGCACGGCCACAGACCGGAAAGGCGCCTCATTTGGAATCTCCTGCACCGGCAGACTTCGAACCATCCGCCGCCGGCGGCGAGCCCAATGAAACCAGCTTGGCCTCGACCAGTCTGCGGTAGTCAAGTTTGGGATCCATGGCCTGCCAGGATTTTTGATAGGCAGCTTTCGCCTCGTCGGGCTTGCCCTGAGCAAACAGCACGTCGCCACGCCTGTCGTCCACCAGCCCCTCAAAGCCGGGGGCTGTGGCGGCCTGAAGTTGCTTCAAGGCCTCGTCGTACTGCTTGGCGTCAAGCAGCAAACCAGCCAGGCGCAAATGGGCAACGGTCTGGTACTCCATTTCGGTGGCATTGGCGCCAACCCACTCGAGCGCAGCCTTGGCGGCATCCACCTGACCAGCGTCAGCCTGGACTCGCGCATTGAGCAAGCCGCCCTGTTCGGCGAAGGCCGTGCGGCCGTAGCGGTCCTTGAGGTCGGTGAAGATGCGACCCGTGCGCTCGGCGTCACCGGCCTGGGCGGCTCGGGAGAGCTCATCGAACATCGCAGCAGCCTTCACGGACTGATCCCGCTGCCACCAGTTCCAGCCATTCCAGGCGGAAAAACTCGCCAGCGCCACTATCAACACGCCGACGACGAGGTTGCCGTACTGGCTCCAGAAGCGCTTGACTGAATCAAGCTGTTCTTGTTCTTCGAGATCGAGATGCGAGGCCATGAATGAGGTGATGTCCAGGTAACTTGGAATTATGCGTTGCGCAGCCGCGTCGCCCAGTGGCTCACTTCGGCAAGCACATAGGTCTGTTGAGGCTCATCGGCATTGCGCAGCGGCTTGACCGCGACTTCGCCTCTGGACATCTCGTCGTCGCCAAAGATCAGCGCGTA
>CAIMVC010000364.1 GCA_903844825.1 uncultured Burkholderiales bacterium
CCAGCACACTGGCCAGCGACGGGAGCTGGTCCGTCACCGTGGGGGTCGTCTCCATTGGCATCGACAAAGTCGGCGGCGACAACCTGCTCAATGCCGCCGACCGAGCGAACGACGTCACCCACTCTGGCACCCTCAGCGGCGAAGGCAGCGCAGGCCTCGGCGCCGCCGACATGCAAGTCTGGCTCCACCCACTGGGCGGTGGCGCAGCAGTGCAAGCAACCGTCAGCAGTCTGGCGCAGGGCACATGGCGTGCCACGCTGGCAGCCACAGATGCCGCCAGCCTCAAGGGCGGCTACGTGATCAAAGTCACCGTCGACGCTAGCGATGTTCAAGCCAGCGCCACCAGCGCCCTGATGGTCGACACCCAAGCCAACATCACCCTCGGCCAAGTGGCGGGCGACAACAAAATCAGCCTGCTCGAACAGTCCATCATCAACAGCGGCAAAAATCTGGCCTACAGCTTCGTTGCCGAAAAAGGCGCCAGCGTCAACCTCAGCTTCCAAGACAGTGACGGCAGCCGCAAGGTCAGCAAAACCGTCGCCAGCGCCGCGGGCTCCGCACCCGATCAGGTTTTTCTCAGTCAAGCCGACCTGGCAGCGCTGGGTACAGGCGCTTTCAGCGTGCAAGCGCAAGTCACCGATGTAGCCGGCAATACCAACACCGCAAGCAGCAGCTTTACGATCGAAGCCGCCCCATCAGCCCCCAAGATCGCGGGCATTGACTTGCGTGGCAGCCGCAGCGGCACCTTGATTCAAGGCGACCTGCTGACAGCGGTGGTCAACTTTGACCAAGCCGTCACCGTCAGCGACAGCGCCGCGCTAACACTGAAGCTCGATGTCGGCGGACAAACGCGCGCGGCCAAGTCAAGCGGCGCTTCAGCCGACCGCAAGCAATTGATTTTTAGCTACAAAATCACCAGCAGCGACACCGACACCGATGGCGTCGCCTTGCTGGCCGACGCCTTGCAATTAGGCAGCGCGACCATCAAGGCCGTCAGCACGGGCGTCGCTGCAACGACCGCGTCCAGTGCCGTGACGGCGCAGGCCATGCTCAAAGTCAACGGTGCGAGCACCGACACCCCGGCCGACCTGAACCTGATCGTGATCGAAGCCGGCCTGAACGCAGCGCACCAGAGCACGCAAGGCAAAGCGGTCGCCAGCGGAACACTGCTCACCGGCGGCCAGAAGGGTGAAGGCGCCACCATCGTCAAAGCCCAATTCGGTACCGACCCGGAAGTGGCCACCAGCAGCAGCGCGGCGAGTGTGGCTGGCAGCTACGGCATCTGGCGCATTGGCTCAGACGGCAGCTACAGCTACTACCTCGACAACACGCTGGCTGCCACCCAGCGGCTCAAAGCCAGCGAGTTCCAGACCGACACCCTGAAGTTTTGGCTATCGGGGGCCAGCAGCCCATCGCAAGCCGTGGTCAACATCAAGGGCAGCAACGACGCCCCTACTCTCAGCGCGGCCATCACCGCCTCCAAACGCCAGGGCGATGCGAGCGACAGCATCAACTTGCTAGGCAACGCCAGCGACGTGGACGCCGGCGAGATGGCCAGCCTGAGCATCAGCGACGTCAGCTACGCCGTCGGCAAGGGCGCGGCCAGCACCACCGTGCCAGCCGGCTTGAGCAGGAGCGACAACACACTCAGCGTCGACCCCGGCCATGCCGCATTCAGGTCGCTGGCAGCGGGTCAGATGCAAGACATTGTGGTCAGCTACCAGGTCAAAGACGCCCAGGGTGCCACCGTCAGGCAAACCGCTACCGTCACCCTGACCGGCACCAACGACGGCCCCACGGTCAGCGCCGCCCTGTCACAGGCCGCGGTTGAAGGCGCGGGATCGGTGAGCCTGAACCTGCTCGACAAGGCCCGGGACGTGGACACGGGCGATAGCCTGCAAGTGCGAAACCTGCGCTACCAGGTGGACTCCGCTGCCACCGCAAACGACGGTGCCGAGCTGCCTGCAGGCATGCTGCTGGGCAGTGACAACATCCTGCGCCTGGACCCTCGTCACCCGGCCTATGACAGCCTCAAAGCCGGTCAAACCCAAACCATCGTGGCGCGCTATAGCGTCGTCGATGTGCAGGGCGCCAGCGCGGAACAAAGCGCCGCCTTCACCATCACCGGCAGCAACGACGCGCCCGTGGTCAACACCGCCCAAACCATCCTCAATCAAACGGCGGTGGCCGGCAGCAGCTTTGGCCTGACCTTGGACCTTGCCACGTTCAACGATGTGGACGCAGACACCCTGAGCTACAGCGCCAGCCTGGCCGACGGCAGCACCCTGCCGAGCTGGCTGAGCTTTGACCCTGTCAATGGCAGTTTCAGCGGCACCGTGCCGCTAGCTGCCAGCGCCAGTGAGCTCAGCATCAAGGTCAGCGCCAGTGATGGCAGTGCCAGCGCATCACAGACCTGGACCCTGGCCATCAGCCCCAGCGGCGCGCCCGTGGCCCATGTGGATCAGGCCAGCGTGGTCGAAAACGGCCTCAGCAGCAGCGGGCAAACGCTGGGTACACCGACTGCTGAGGGCAACCTGCTGACCAACGACACACACGCCGCAGCCGTCACGCTGCGCGTGAATGGCGCGGGCCTGCCGAGCGCTGCGGCGCTGACTGCTGTACCCGTGGGCAGCACGGCCAGCCAGCAAGCGGTCACGCTCACCGGCGAGTATGGCGTGCTCGCCCTGGGCGCAGACGGCAGCTACCGCTACACCCTGGACGACACCCGCGCCAACCGCCTCAAAGCCGGACAGGTGGTGAACGAGCGTTTTAACTACCAACTCACCGACAGCACTGGTCAGAGCGCCCAAAGCCAGCTGCTCGTGAAAGTCACCGGCAGCAACGACGCGCCCACCGTCAATGCCGGCGCCGGCGGGGCCAGCCTGACCCTGCCAAACGGACAAGCCTTTTCCTACACCGTGCCAAGCGGCCTGTTCGTCGACCCTGACCAAGACCCCTTGAGCCTGAGTGCCGTGCGAGTCAGCGTCAGCAGCACAGAGGCACTGCCCGCCTGGCTCAAATTCGACGCCACGACCCGCACCCTCAGCGGCACGCCACCAGAGGGCGCCAGCGGCAGCTACACCATTCGCCTGAGTGCCAGCGACGGCCAAGGCGGCATCGCCAGCAGCGACGTCGCCCTGACCGTGGCCCAACCTCTCGCCCCGGTGGCCGCAGCCGACAGCAACCAGGTGGTCGAAGCAGGCCTTGGCGCCACTGGCGCCGCAGTGGGGAAAGAGCAGGTCCAAGGCAATGTCTTGAGTAACGACAGCCGCACCGCAAGCAGCTTTAGCGTGACCTCGGCCGATGTGGGTGCCGTGCTGGCCACGGCAGCAAAACTCATCACGGCCAGCAGCACCGCTGCCCAAGGCGGCACCACCTTCGCAGGCACTTACGGCGCCCTGACCCTGGGTGCAGACGGCAGCTATGCCTACCGGCTGAGCAATGAATCGAGCGCTGTTCAAGCCCTCCAGGCCAGCGACAAAAAAACCGACACCTTCAGCTACGAGCTGACCGATAGCAGCGGCCAAAAAGCCCGCAGCCAGTTGAACATTGAGGTGCAAGGCAGCAACGACGCACCCACGGTGAGCGGCGCCATCAGCCACCGCGTCACTGGCAGCAGCGACTCCTGGCGGGTCAATTTGCTGCAAAACGCCAGCGACCTTGACGACGCCAGCAGCGCCTTACGGGTGCAAGACCTGCGCTTCAGCGTCACAGGCGGCAGCCGGGACTTGAGCAGCCTGGGCGGCGTCTCGCTGGACGCCGACGGGCAAACACTGGTCATCGACCCGAGCCATGCTTTGTTCAACGGCACGGGTAGCAACGCGCGTGAAATCAGTATGAGCTACCAGGTGCGCGATGCCCAGGGAGCTAGCGTGACGCAAACCGCGCAACTCACGGTGCCCGACGTCTACGGCCCGCAAGCCAGCAGTGCTGCTAGCGAGGCGCCCCGGAGCTTTGACCGCTTGGCTGTGCAAGGGGCCACGGCCGACACCCTCATGGTCCGCTTCAGCGAAGCCGTCAGCGTGGCCGACCTCAAGGCCGCCCAGGCGAGCGGCGCGCTCAAACTGCAAGGCAGCGATGGCCAGCTGCACAGCCTGGGCAGCGGCGCCAAGTTTGACGCCTATACCCCGAGCACCATGGTGATCAGCGGCTTCGGCTCAGGGGCCGATGGCACTTACACCAGCACTTTTAACGCCAGCACCGGCAAGAGCCCTGCCGTGAACATCGCCAACGGTTTTGGTCTGAGCAGTCCCAACAGTTTCACGGTCAACACCGACACGACCATCTACACCCGCACCGCCAGCGATGGCAGCCAGTGGTACATCTGGCAGCAAAACGGCTGGGCCAACTGGATCGTCTCGCAAGACAAACCAGTTGACGGCAACGGCAACGCGCTGCCTTGGTTCCTTTCCGGCACCAGCAACAGCTCCGACCCGGCCAGCCGCAGCGCCACACTGGGTGCGTCAGGCTGGTTTGCCAAGTCGGGCGCACTCAGCGAAGGCACAGACCCCTTTGCCGGCGTCACCCGGCTCAACAGCGCCGTGACCGACACCCAAGGCTATGGCCGCACCTTCCTGCTGGCCCTGGGCGCGGGTAATACTGCCCAGGCAGGTGATGCGCTGGTCATCGACAAGGCCGCGGTCAAAGACCTGGCCGGCAACACGGCGGCAGCAGATGTCAGCTTCACCCTGCCGGGCGACATCACGCGCCCGACCGTCGCTGCGGCCAGCCCCGCGACCTTGCAGGGCCTGGACGCCAGTGGCAACATCAAAAATGGGGTACTGACCACCGGCGACAAGGTGCGCGTGACACTCACCATGGCCGAAGCCGTGAACGTGTCCGCCAACTCCGACCCCTCCGTGAGCCTGTTGTTTGACGCCAGCAGCCGCCAAGCCAGCATCAACCGCACGGAGAGCTTTCAAAACGGCGCCAGCACCAGCACCACCTTGGTGTTTGACTACACCGTGCAAGACGGCGACAGCGATGTCACTGGGGGCATCTTGCTTGGTGCATTCAACCGCAACAACGCCGCCCTGACCGATGCCGCTGGCAACCGCTTTGTGCCCCCCACCGATCTGGCCGAAACCAACAACACCATTGCCATCTCGGCCGACAGCACAGCGCCCACGCTCGCGAGCATCCGCAGCGACGACCGTGGCATCCTCAACAGCGGCGCAGTCTCCGACACCCTGACCTTCAAGTTCAATGAACTCACACGGGTGGACACGCTGGAAAATGCCTTCGCCAGCGGCATGGTCAAAGTCACCAGCGCCGATGGTTCCGTCGTGCGCAACCTGGGGGCAGGCGCTTCGGTCGAAGCCACCTACCCCAGCAGCATCGAGCTGACCGGCTTTAACGCCAAAGCCAATGGCAGCTACACCACGCTGTGGAGCCCCAGCCAGGGCAAAAATGTCGGCCTGCCCAACTTCGGCGGCTTTGCTTTTGTAAGCGGCATCAATTTGACGCCAGACGGTGCCTACCCGGCCTACCAACACACCGACAGCGACGGCCAGACCTGGTACCTGTGGCGCCCCAGCGGCAACGCCAGCTATGTCTTGACGCCTCTTAACAGCGTGCTAAGCGGCGCAGCGCAAACCTGGTGGAGCAGCAGCACCGGCCCCAGCACAGTCGATGCGAGCTCGCTGCGCGAGGGCGTCTTGCTGGCGTCCGACTGGTTCAGCCGTTCGGGCGCAGCCACCACCGCCACCAAGCTCAGCGCCCGGCCGACTCTGGAGGCCACCGGTGCGAGTTACACCTACACCCTGGCCTTGGGCAGCGGCAACGACGTGCAGCCAGGCGACAAGCTGGTCATCGACAAGTCCGGCATCGCCGATTTGGTTGGCAACAGCCCCAGCGCCGATCTGAGCCTGCCGCTGCCTGCCGACATCACCCGCCCGGTGTGGCAAGAAGCGCAGGTCAAAGGCATGAAGTTCAATGCCGCCAGCAACAACTACCGCGCCACCACCGACACGCTGGCGCAGGGCGATCTGATCCGGGTCGAAATTCCCGTCAGCGAAACCGTCTACCTGTATTACTCGGGTGGATCGACAGGCTACGTCACGCTCGACGTGGGTGGCCAGACCCGGCAAGCTGCTCTGAACCTGGCGGCCAGCTCAGCCAACGGCTCCACGGCCTTTGGCTTTAGCAGCAACACCCTCGTGTTTGACTACCTTGTGCAGGCCGGTGACGCCGACAACCAGGGCGGCATCACCGTGGGCGCCATGAACCGGGGGGTCGGCATCTACGACGCAGCCGGCAACCGACCCGTTGTGCCTGCGGACGTGCAGGAAGCGGCCAACACCATTACCGTGGCAAGCGGCACCGCCTCAGCGCCCTCGGTATGGGTGTCTTACGCCAGCGGCAACACCGTAGTCTTGACTTCAGACCAGCCGCTCGACACGCAGCACCTCCCCTCACTGAGCGCCTTCAGCGTCACGGTCAACAACGTGGCCGTGACCGTCGCCGGTGTGACCGCCATTGCAGACCAGCCCAACGCCGTCGCGCTCGTCCTGGCCGTTCCCTTGGGCATCGGGCAAAACGTCAACGTCAGCTACAGCGATTCGGCAAGCGACGATTTATACGCGCTGCAAAACCTGGCCGGCATTGACACGCCATGGCGGGGCGGCAGCACAACCGTGGGCGCAGGACCGAGCATCCGGTTTGCGCAAACAGACAGCGACATCATCCAGGTAAACGATGCGCAAACCGGCAGCGGTGGCATCGACTTCATGCTGGCGTTCAGCGAGCCGGTGGTGATCTCTGGCTCGCCACGTCTGGCCATCAGCCTGGTCGATGGCAACACCACCAAAACGGTGTACGCCAACTTCAAGTCTTACGCGACCAATGGCAACGGGCAAACCACCGTCGAATTTATCTACACACCCGTGGCCGGCGAAAAAGGTCAATAC
>CAIMVC010000365.1 GCA_903844825.1 uncultured Burkholderiales bacterium
CAAGGTGGGCGCGCCCGGCAATATGTTTGGCGGAACTCTGGGGCGCTTGACGCTCATCAACAGTGGCGACAACGATATCAAGATCTACACGCCAGGCTCCCTGCGCCTGGACCACATCAACACCGGCACCGGCGTCCTGGATTTGCGCGCCTCTGACATCCGCCAGAGCAACGCAAGCGCCAGCGTCAAGATGCGCGGCACAGTCAACTCCAACAACACAGAGCTGATTTTTGATGCGCCCATTGCCCTGGACGCGCCCCTGTCGATCAACTCGGGCACCGGCACGCTCAAGTTCAACAGCACTCTTGCTGCGGGTACCAACGCGCTGTCGCTTAAGGCCGACGCCTTGGACTTGAGCGGCGCAACCCTTAGCGGCAGCAGCGTTGCCCTGACCACCAGCACTGCGGGCAAGAGCATTGTGCTGGGCAGCACCACTGACAGCACTGCCATGGCCATTAGCAGCAGCGACTTCACCAAGCTCATGGCAATGGACTCGCTCTCTATTGGCGACTCCACCAGCACCAACCCGATTACGGTGAGTTCGGCGCTCACCGTCTCCAAGCCCATGACGGTGACCATCACCGCAGGCGGCAGCTTTACCGTCAACAACCAGATCACGGTGAGCAACGGCACCTTCACGGTAGCGGGCTCGGGTCATACCACCTACCTCAACGCCGACATCGTGACCGACAGCCAGGCGGTGTACATCCAAGACAGCGTGATCCTGGGCGCCAATGTCAAGATTGACACCACCAACGGCGGCACATCTGCCGGTGCAGCAGTCACCATTGCCGAGGTCAGCACCGGCGTGGGCGGCACCGTCAACAGCGACGCCAGCAGCACCCGGCGCAATCTGACGGTGACTGCGGGCACCGGTGCGGCAAGTTTTGCGGGAATTGTGGGTGGCAGCGTGGCGCTCGGCGCTTTGGACATTACGGCTGCCGGCGGCATAAGCCTGCCGTCTGCGGTCACCACCTACGGCAGCCAAACCTACCGCAGTCCGGTAAGCCTGCCCCAGGCCACCACCCTGACGAGCAACGACTACGCGGTGGCCTTTGCCAGCACCGTCAACAGCGCCAGTGCCACGGCGCAAACCCTGACGGTGGCTGCAGGCACGGGCGACATTACTTTCTCTGATGCTGTGGGCGCCAGCTATGCCTTGGGGGGCTTGTCGCTGAGCGGTGCGGCCATAACAGCCCCTGCGATTGCACTGTCGGGTGACTTGGCAGTGAGCAACACCGCGGCCTCTACGATCTCTGGCGTAGTCAGCGGATCGGGTGGCTTGAGCAAAGCGGGTGCGGGCACGCTGGCACTGTCGGGCGCCAACACCTACAGCGGTGACACCACGGTCAGCGCGGGAACGCTGCAATTGGCCAGCAGCGCTTCGCTGGGGGGCGGCAGTTACGCCGGTGATATCGCCCTGTCCAGCGGCGCAGTGCTGCAATATTCTTCCGACGCCTTGCAGACGCTTTCAGGAACCATCAGTGGCGCCGGTAGTTTTATCAAGGACATTTCTGCAGGCACGCTGATTTTGAGTGGCAGCAACACCTATACGGGTGGCACCACCATCAGCGCCGGGACGCTGCAAGCGGGCAGCAGCAGCGCTTTGGGCACGGCGGCAGTCACCGTGGGCAGCAGTAGCAGCAGCGCCGCGTCACTCGACCTCAATGGCAACAGC
>CAIMVC010000366.1 GCA_903844825.1 uncultured Burkholderiales bacterium
GGTGTTGTCCTTGGTGTTTTTGCGCTCGAACTGCGGGTCTGCCACCACGCTGGCGCGCAGGGTGTTGTCCGGATGGTTGTAGCCGCGGCGCACGCCCTCGTTGATGGCGTCTTCCAGGCTGCCGGTGAAGCCGCTCAGGCGCACATCCATGCCGACTTTGAGGAACACGTTGACGATGCCGGTGTCCTGGCAGATTGGACGGTGGCCAGTGGCGCTCATCTTGCTGTTGGTCAGGATCTGCGCAATCGCATCCTTGGCCGCTGGACTTTGCTCGCGCTCGTAGGCTCGGGCCAGGTGGGCGATGTAGTCGGCCGGGTGATAGTAGCTGATGAACTGAAGGGCGGCGGCGACGGATTCGATCAGGTCGGCTTGCTGGATATTCGTTGTCATGGGCGTTATTCGAGGGGGCTGAAGGGAAGAATGCCTGCATGCACGGCAAAGGGCCTCTGCTAGCGTGTCTGCATCCCTCCATTTTGACAGCTAACCCGACAGGGCCCCGACATGAGCACTTCCGCCAGCGCGAGCACCCGACTTGAAAGCGACAGTTTCGGCACCCTGGAGGTTCCGGCCGACAGGCTCTGGGGCGCCCAGACCCAGCGCTCCCTGACGCATTTTGATATTTCGGGTGAGCGCCAGCCGCGTGAGCTGATTGACGCGCTGGCGCTGGTCAAGCATGCAGCGGCGGCTGCCAACCTGGCGCTTGGGTTGCTGCCGGGCGACAAGGCGCAGGCGATCATGGCGGCGGCGGACGAGATTCGGCTGGGCCATCTGAGCCATGAGTTTCCGTTGGTGGTCTGGCAGACCGGATCTGGCACACAGACCCATATGAACGTCAACGAGGTGCTGGCCAACCGCGCCAGCGAGTTGCTCGGTGGTGAGCGCGGCATTCGCCGCCGCGTGCATCCCAATGACGATGTCAACCGCAGCCAGTCAACCAATGACGTCTTTCCAAGCGCCATGCATGTGGCCGCCGTCGAGGCCTTGAGTCACCGCTTGCTGCCTGCCCTGGCAGCGCTTGAGGCGACCCTGAAGGCCAAGTCGCTGGCGTTTGCCGACATCGTCAAGATGGGGCGCACCCATCTGCAGGATGCGGCGCCGCTGACCCTGGGTCAGGAATTTTCCGGTTACGCGTCCCAACTTGCGCACGCTGCCGACCACGTGCGCGCAGCGTTACCGCATTTGTGTGAACTGGCGCTGGGTGGAACGGCCGTTGGAACGGGGCTCAACGCTCCACCAGGCTATGCCGAAAAAGCAGCAGCCGAGCTGGCCCGGCTGACCGGGCAGCCCTTTGTCTCGGCGCCCAACAAGTTCGAGGCGCTGGCCTCGGCCGACGCGCTGGTGCATGCCCACGGCGCGCTCAAGACGCTCGCGGCCAGCTTGACGAAAATCGCCAACGATGTCCGCTGGCTCGCGAGTGGACCGCGCAGCGGCCTGGGCGAGTTGCTGCTGCCAGAAAACGAGCCCGGTTCTTCGGCCATGCCTGGCAAAGTCAACCCGACCCAAAGCGAAGCCCTGACCATGCTGTGCTGCCAGGTGTTTGGCAACGATGTGGCCATCAACCTCGGCGGCGCTTCTGGCAATTTCGAGCTCAATGTATTTCGCCCTTTGATTGCCTACAACTTCTTGCAGAGCGTGCGTCTGCTGGCCGATGGCATGACAAGCTTCAACGCGCACTGCGCCGTCGGTATCGAGCCCAGGCGCGAGCGTATTGCCCAGCTGCTGAGCCAGTCGCTGATGTTGGTGACAGCGTTGAACCCGCACCTGGGGTACGACAAGGCGGCCCTGATTGCCAGAAAGGCGCACCAGGAAGGTAGCACCCTGCGTGAGGCTGCGCTGGCCTCCGGCTACGTCACCCCGGAGCAGTTTGACGCCTGGGTGGTGCCGGCCGAGATGGCGGGTGTCCGGGCTGCGCCCGGGCAGCTGCCTTAGCTGGCAAACACCAGGCGCGGCATGAGGGATCTCAGTGGTCTGCGCCGCTACGCACCATCAGCTTGTCGGTATAGGCGATCGCCAGCGCGCTGAAGAGGAACACCATGTGAATGATGGTCTGCCACATCAACACTTTGACATCGTAATTGGCCGCGTTGATGAAGGTCTTGAGCAGGTGAATCGAGCTGATGCCGATGATGGCCGTTGCCAGCTTGACCTTGAGCACCGAGGCGTTGACGTGGCTCAACCATTCGGGCTGGTCTGGGTGCCCCTCGAGATTCATGCGGCTGACAAAGGTCTCGTAGCCACCGACGATAACCATGATCAGGAGGTTGGAGATCATGACCACATCAATCAGGGCCAACACCACCAGCATGATCACCGTTTCATTGAGCGCGGTGATGGTGACATCGGTCTTGTAGCCGATGCTGCTGACCAGCGCCTGCAGGGCGGTCTGACTACCAAACACGGCCTCGACCAGGTGCAGCAGTTCCACCAGGAAGTGGAAGACGTAAACGCCTTGCGCAATGACCAGCCCCAGGTAAAGCGGCAATTGCAGCCAGCGGCTCGCAAAAATCGTTCTAGGGATGGGACTCAGTGAGGCCGGCGTTCGCTGCTGCTGAGGTGGTGGGTTTGGCATGGGCTACTTTGGAAAATTAGAGCGAATTGTAGGTCTGACGTGCGCGCTAACGAGGCGGCTCACCTGTAGGTCACTGTCGCTGTAAGTTGCGGGCAAGTCAGTGGCTTGTAAGTGGCCGGCCTGACAGTCTGTCTTTATTTTTCATACCTAGAAGAGGAGACATCTCATGAGTGCAAGCGGTTCCGCCATCGAGTCCACCCTGGTTGAAAACCGGGTTTTTCCTCCGGTCCCCGCCCTGGCCCAGTCGGCGCGCATCGCAGGCATGGCCGCCTACGAAGCCCTGTGCAAGGAAGCCGAAACCGACTTTGAAGGCTTCTGGTCGCGTCTGGCGCGTGAGAACCTGAGCTGGAAAAAGCCTTTCACCAAGACGCTGGACGAGTCCAACGCGCCTTTTTACAAGTGGTTTGAAGACGGCCAGCTCAACGCCTCCTACAACTGCCTGGATCGCCATCTGGGCACGCCAACCGAAAACCGCGACGCCATCATTTTTGAGAGCGACGATGGCAAGGTCAACCATGTCAGCTACAAGGAACTGCACGCCAGGGTCTGCCAGTTCGCCAACGTGCTCAAGGCCATGGGCATCCAAAAGGGCGACCGCGTCGTGGTGTATATGCCGATGACGGTCGAAGGCGTGATTGCCATGCAGGCCTGTGCCCGCATCGGCGCCACCCACTCGGTGGTTTTTGGCGGCTTTTCTGCCAAGAGCCTGCAAGAGCGGATTCAGGACGCTGGCGCCGTGGCCGTGATCACCGCCAACTACCAGTTGCGTGGCGGCAAGGAGCTGCCTTTGAAGGCGATTGTTGACGAAGGCATCGCCATGGGCGGCTGCGACTCGATCAAGAACGTTGTCGTCTACCAGCGCACCGCCACTGCCTGCAACATGGTGGCCGGCCGCGACAGCTTCATGCACGAGCAGATGGCGGGCCAGCCCAGCACTTGCGAGCCCGAATTTGTCAGCGCCGAGCATCCCCTGTTCATTCTCTACACCTCCGGCTCGACCGGCAAACCCAAGGGCGTGCAGCACAGCACCGGTGGCTATTTGCTCTGGGCCAAGCTGACGATGGACTGGACCTTTGATATCAAGCCTTCGGACGTGTTTTGGTGCACGGCCGATATTGGCTGGATCACCGGCCACACCTACGTCGCTTACGGCCCGCTCGCCGCCGGCGCCACGCAGGTGATTTTTGAAGGCGTGCCGACCTACCCCGACGCGGGCCGCTTCTGGCAGATGATTGAGCGTCACAAGGTGACGGTGTTCTACACAGCCCCCACCGCGATTCGCTCGCTGATCAAGGCCGCCGAGGCCGACCCGAAAGTTCACCCTGACCGCTCGGACCTGAGCAGCCTGCGCATTCTGGGTTCGGTGGGCGAGCCCATCAATCCCGAAGCCTGGATGTGGTTCTACAAAAACATTGGCCACGAAAAGTGCCCGATCGTCGACACCTTCTGGCAAACCGAAACGGGCGGTCACATGATCACGCCGCTGCCCGGCGCCACACCGCTGGTGCCCGGCAGCTGCACCTTGCCACTGCCCGGCATCATGGCCGCGATTGTTGACGAGGTCGGCGCCGATGTGCCCAACGGTTCTGGCGGCATGCTGGTCATCAAACGCCCCTGGCCATCGATGATTCGCACCATCTGGAACGACCCCGAGCGTTTCCAGAAGAGCTACTTCCCCCCGGAGATGGGCGGCACGTACTACCTGGCCGGCGACGGCGCCGTGCGCAGCCTCGACCGCGGCTACTTTCGCATCACCGGTCGCATCGACGACGTGCTCAACGTCTCGGGTCACCGTATGGGCACCATGGAAATCGAGTCAGCGCTGGTCGGTCACTCAGCGCTGGTGGCCGAAGCGGCGGTGGTCGGCCGTCCGGACGAGCTGACCGGCGAAGCCATCGTGGCCTTCGTGGTGCTCAAACGTTCGCGCCCCACCGGCGACGAAGCCAAAGCCATCGCCAAGGAACTGCGTGACTGGGTCGGCAAGGAAATCGGGCCAATCGCCAAGCCTAAGGAAATTCGTTTTGGCGACAACCTGCCCAAGACCCGCAGTGGCAAGATCATGCGGCGCCTTTTGCGCGGCATTGCCAAGGGCGAGCCGGTAACGCAAGACACCTCCACGCTGGAGAACCCGGCGATCTTGGAGCAGCTGGCCGAAAAGAGCTGAGTCTGACGGGAGATCCCGCAGATCTTCCTTGATACCGGGCACGGTTGCCAGGTCAATTGCGAAGGTCTGCCGCAAAAAAGCCCGCTGTAAAGCGGGTTTTTTTGTCGTTTCTACCCACGCGCAGGCCAGTGACCTGGACGTGGGCAGGGAGCCGTCCTCCGTGGCAAAAATAAATGCCGCGACCGGCGCCGTGGCTGGGGTGATACCGGTGGCCGGCGGCGCTCTGAAGTCAGCCGAGGCTTTGGACACCATGCCTGTTGGCCCGCCCGGCTTGGCGACGACCAGGGCATTGACGGTGCCATCACCTTTGTACAGCTTGGAGTTGTTGCGGCCTTGGTTGGCGGTCCACACCTGTGATGTGGCGCCAAACGCCAGACCTCACGGATTGATCAGGTTCGCATCGGCTGTTTTGCTGGCCACTGCCGGCGCTGTCGGTGACCAGGTTGCTGGCCGATTAGGTGGTCTCGGTCTCGCCGCCGCCGCATCCGCCGAGCAGAAGTGCTGATGCCAGGCTGCAGATGAGAGCCGCAGCCTCGCTCGCCGGCGTGAGCGAGCGCTGTCCACACGTCAAAAAGCCCGCATGACGCGGGCTTTTTGACGGAGTGAGCCGGGAGCGCGGAGCTTACTTTTGCGTCAATATCCAGCTGACCAGTTTCTTGGCCTCGTCAGCCGAGACTTGCGGGTTGGCCGGCATGGGCACGGGACCCCAGGCGCCCGAGCCTCCCTTGATGACTTTGCCGGACAACTTGTCCAGCGCGTCTTTTTGGCTGGCGTATTTGGCGGCCACGTCCTTGAAGGAGGGGCCCACCAGTTTTTTGTCGATGCCGTGGCAAGCCATGCAGTTTTTGGCGGTGGCCAGTTGCAGGTCTGCCAGGGCCGGCGTGCAGACGACGCCGCCAGCCAGGAGTGAGGTGATCAGCAACAGTTTTTTCATGAGGTGTCTCGTGGTGAGGGTAGTCAGGTTAGGCGCATGCTCCCGGTCAACGCGGCGGCTGTGGCTGGCGTTGACCGGCGGGCGCTAAACGCCGCAAGTGCCATTTCAATAGTCGTCCAGCACCGCGCCTTTGCTGGCGCTGGAGGCGTTGAACGCGAATTTAGCCTGCACGCCCCGGGTGTAGCGCGGCAGGGGCGCCTTCCAGCCGACCTTGCGGGCCGCTAGCGTCTCGTCGCTGATGTTGAGCTGCAGCAGCAACTGCTTGGCATCGATGGTGATGGAGTCGCCTTCCTGGATGAAGGCAATGTTGCCGCCAGCTGCCGCTTCGGGCGCCACGTGGCCCACCACCATGCCCCAGGTGCCGCCCGAAAAACGTCCGTCGGTGATCAGGCCCACGCTCTCACCCAGGCCGGCACCAATCAGCGCACCCGTGGGCGCCAGCATTTCCGGCATGCCCGGGCCGCCCTTGGGGCCCAGGTAGCGCAGCACCATGACGTCGCCGGCCTTGATCTTGCCGGCCAAAATCGCAGCCAGGGCCGACTGCTCGTCGTCAAAAACCCGTGCCGGGCCGGTCATGACCGGGTTTTTCAGGCCGGTGATCTTGGCCACGCAGCCTTCGGGCGAAAGATTGCCCTTGAGCACCGCCAGATGGCCTTGCGCGTACATCGGGTTGCTGATCGGACGGATCACGTCCTGGTCGGCGCGGGGCGCATCCGGCACATCTTTGAGCACTTCGGCGATGGTCTGGCCGGTGATGGTCAGGCAGTCGCCGTGCAGCAGGCCGGCAGCCAGCAGCGTTTTCATGACCTGCGGGATGCCGCCGGCCTGGTGCAGATCCACCGCCAGATATTTGCCACTGGGCTTGAGGTCGCACAACACCGGTGTTTTTTGGCGGATACGTTCGAAATCGTCAATCGTCCATTCCACGCCGGCGGTGTGTGCGATGGCCAGAAAGTGCAGCACGGCGTTGGTCGAGCCGCCGGTGGCCATGATCACTGCCACGGCGTTTTCAATGGCTTTTTTGGTGACGATGTCGCGCGGCTTGATGTTCTTTTTGATGGCCTCGATCAGTACCTTGGCCGACTCCTTGGCCGAGTTCGTTTTCTCGTCATGCGGATTGGCCATGGTCGAGGAGTACGGCAGCGAGATACCCAAGGCCTCAAAGGCGCTGGACATGGTGTTGGCGGTGTACATGCCACCGCAACTGCCGGTGCCGGGAATGGCGCGGCGTTCGATCTGCAGCAGGTCTTCATCGCTCAAGCGGCCCGCGGCATGCTCTCCCACGGCTTCAAAGACGCTGACGATGTTCAGGTCTTTTCCCTTGTAATGGCCCGGCAGGATGGTGCCGCCGTACACATAGATGGAGGGTACATTGGCGCGCAGCATGCCCATCAGACCGCCGGGCATGTTTTTGTCGCAGCCGCCCACCACCAGCACGCCGTCCATCCACTGGCCCTGTACACAGGTTTCAATGCAGTCGGAGATGACTTCGCGGCTGACCAGCGAGTACTTCATGCCCTCGGTGCCCATGGCCATACCGTCCGAGATGGTGGGCGTGCCAAACACCTGCGCGTTGCCACCGGCTTCCTCGATGCCGGCAATGGCGGCATCGGCGAGTTTTTGCAGGCCGCTGTTGCAGGGGGTGATGGTGCTGTGCCCGTTGGCCACGCCAACCATGGGTTTTTTGAAGTCGTCAGCCTCGTAGCCCATGGCGTAGTACATCGAGCGGTTGGGCGCGCGCGAAACGCCTTCGGTGATGTTTTTGCTGCGGCGGTTGATGCTCGGGTCTTTGTCGATGTCTTGTGTCATGGTGTGCCTCTGATGAGCGCGATGAAGAGGAGGGCGCTGGTTGGTCTGCTACCCCTGCGAACGCAGAGTATGCACTTGGGCCAGACCTTCTTCCAATATATCTTTGACTTCGTATTAATATGTGCAGCGTATGAGAAACGAAAGTGCTTCCATCGATCTGCGCCTGTGGCGACAGTTCGTAGCCGTGGCTGAAGAGCTGCACTTCGGCCGTGCGGCCATCCGCCTGCACATGACGCAGCCGCCGCTGACGCAGGCCATTGCCCATCTGGAAAGGCTCCTGGAGGTACGCCTGTTTGACCGCTCCAAGCGCAGCGTTGCCCTGACGCCCACTGGACTGGCCTTGCTGCCCGAGGCGATTGACTTGCTGACCCGCGCCGAGGCCCTGCCGGTTCACGCCCGCGCCGCCGCTGCTGGCGAGGTCGGGCGTTTGCGGCTGGCTTTTGTCTCGACGGCCGGTTACAGCCTGCTGCCCCCTTGGGTCCGGGCATTCAGGGAGCGCTACCCGGCCGTGCAGTTGGACTTGCTTGAGGCCACCGGAGACCGACAACTGCAGGCCCTGGCCCAGGGCGAAATCGATGCCGGCCTGATGCTGCATTCACCGGGTTTTTCGCCCCCGGGACTGGCACGCCGGCTGATTGCTCGGGAGCCCTTGCTGCTGGCCCTGCCCGAACACCACGCGCTGGCGGCAGCTTCTGCGCTGGCGCTGGAGCAGGTGCTCGACGAGCCGCTGGTGATGTTCCCGCGTCGCAGCCTGCCGTCCTTGTATGACGCCATCTTGGGTATCTACCAGGCGCAGGCTCACACCCCGCAGGTCGCACAGGAGGCTATTCAGATGCAGACCATCGTCAACCTGGTGTCCGCCGGCCTGGGCGTGGCCTGGGTGCCCGAGAGTGTGCGGCAGTTCCAGCGGCAGGGGGTGGCCTATCGAAGCGTCGCCTTCAAGCGAGGGCGACAGGCGCCGGTGTGTGAGACCAGTCTGGTCTGGCGCGAAGGGCATGCTTCGCCGGCTCTGGGGCGCTTTTCCGAGTTTGCGCCCGAACCTGCCGCCTGAACCTGCCGTCTGAGGGCAAGGCCTGAAGGCGCTGGCACAATCGGTCGCATGTTGATGCATCCCTCGATCGATCCGGTGGCCTTGAAGCTGGGGCCATTGGCTATTCACTGGTATGGCCTGACCTACCTGGCGGCCTTTGGCCTGTTCATGTTTCTGGCCGGCCGGCGCCTGAAGCACCCGCCTTATGCTGCCATGACCGGGCCTGCCGCCTGGAGCCGCCGGGATATTGAAGATATTTTGTTTTTGGGGGTGATGGGCGTGGTCCTGGGCGGGCGCATCGGCTATTGCCTGTTTTACAAGCCAGCTTACTATTTGTCCAACCCGCTGGAAGTTTTTGCGGTTTGGCAAGGCGGCATGAGCTTTCACGGCGGGCTCGTGGGCGTGCTGGTGTCGCAGTGGTGGTTTGCGCGCACCCGAGGCAAACCCTGGCTGCAGGTGATGGACCTGATTGCGCCATGTGTGCCGACCGGTTTGGCGGCAGGGCGTGCGGGCAATTTCATCAACGGCGAGTTGTGGGGGCGTTTTGCCAGCCCGGATCTGCCCTGGGGCATGGTTTTTCCGGGTAGCGGCTCCATGCTGCCTCGCCATCCTTCGCAGCTTTACCAGTTTTTGCTTGAGGGCCTGCTGTTGTTTGTGCTGCTCTGGCTGTATGCGCGCAGGCCACGCAAATTGGGGCAGGTCTCAGCCGCCTTTTTGGTGGGCTATGGCGTGCTGCGATTTGTCGCAGAGTTTTTTCGCCAGCCCGACGATTTTCTGGGTGTGTTGGCGCTGGGCATGAGCATGGGGCAGTGGCTGTGCCTGCCGATGGTCGCCGCGGGACTGGCCTTGTGGGCCTGGGCGTCCCGCCGCGGCTGAGCCTTCTGACCTGGCCTGAGCCTGTCGGGGGAAATCCCCCTGTTGCCCGGGGACCGACCTGGTTACAGTGGTCTGGCTTTCTGGTGAAGACAGATCACAAAACCGATTGGAGACAAGGCATGAATCAATTGACTCATTTAACTAGACGCGGTTTGCTGGGCATGGCCGCTTTGTCGTGCGCCGCGGTGCCTTTTGTCAGCCAGGCGCAGTCTGCCTGGCCTACCAAGCCGGTGACGGTGGTCGTTCCGTTTCCAGCAGGTGGCGGCACTGATGCCTTTGCGAGGCCGTTGTCGGCGCAGTTTGCCAAGATGACCGGCAAGCAGATGATCATCGACAACCGCGGCGGAGCCGGCGGCACCCTGGGTGCTGGCATTGCGGCCAAGGCGGCACCCGATGGCTACACGCTCTTCATGGGCGCAGTGCATCATGCGATTGCGCCGTCGATGTATCCCAAACTGGACTACGACATCGAAAAAGACTTTGTGCCCCTCGCGCTCATGGCCAACGTGCCGCAGGTGCTGGTGGTCAACCCTAAAAACCATCCGGGTGACTTCAAGGAGTTTCTCGAGCGTGTGCGCAAGTCGCCGGGCAAGTACAACTACGGCTCGGCCGGCGGCGGCACCTCGCATCACTTGGCGGGCGAGTTGTTCAAGCAACAAAGCAAGACCTTCATCACCCATATTCCTTATCGGGGTGCAGGCCCGGCCTTGCAGGACCTGATTGCCGGCAATGTGGACATGATGTTTGATGGTCTTGGTTCTTCGGCGGCGCATATTAAAGGCGGCCGCATCAAGGCGCTGATGGTCTCGGGCAACAAACGCAACCCGGCCTTCCCGGACGTGCCTTGCGCCGCAGAGCTGGGCCTGCCGGATTACACCGTCACCACCTGGTACGGCATGTGGGCGCCCAAGGGTACGCCAGCCGATGTTCAGTCCAGGATCGTCGAGGAACTGCGCCGCGCCAGCACGTCGGACGAACTCAAGGCGGTCTGGGCCGCCAACGGGGCTGAATTCGGCAACCTCGCGCCTGCGCAGTTTGGAAGTTTTGTCAATACCGAAATCAGGCGCTGGGCTACTGTGGTCAAGGCCTCGGGCGCCAAACTGGACTGAAGACTCTGAACGCGCCCGACGCTGGCTGAACCTGCAGCTGAAGTCCGGCCCGAACCCAACCCTTGCCGATGCCATGAAAAACAACAACCTTTTTGCTGCGCTACGTGCCGCATTTCCTGCCGATCTGGACAGCGTTGCGGTCGAAACCGACCAAGGCCAGAACTACTCCTGGCGCGATCTCGACCGGGCTTCGGCGATGATCGCCAACTTGCTGGTCTCGCTGGATCTGCCGCTCGGCACGCGGGTGGCCGTGCAGGTCGAAAAGTCGGTCGAGGCCATGATGCTGTACCTGGCCACGCTGCGGGCGGGCTACGTCTTCTTGCCCTTGAACACGGCTTATCAGAGCGCCGAGATTGAATACTTCATTGGCAACGCCGAGCCGGCGGTGGTGGTCTGCAGCCGCAAGAACTTCAGCTGGGTCAGCCAGATCGCCTTCAAAGCCGGCACCCGCCATGTGTTCACGCTTGACGATGACCGTACCGGCTCGCTGCTCGAGCGCGCCGCCCACTGCAGCGATATGCACGAGGTGGCGCACAGCGACGCCGACGACCTGGCGGCGATTTTGTACACCAGCGGCACGACTGGCCGCAGCAAGGGCGCCATGCTGTCGCACGGGAACATGCTCAGCAACGCGCAGATGCTCAAGTCCTACTGGGGCTGGCGCACACCGGCGCAAGGCGGTGATGTGCTGATTCACGCCCTGCCGATTTTTCATGTGCACGGCTTGTTTGTGGCCATCCACGGGGCGCTGATCAACGGCAGCAAAATGATCTGGCTGGCGAAATTCGACCCCAGGCTGGTGCTGCAAAAGCTGCCTGAGGCGACTGTTTTCATGGGCGTGCCCACGCTGTATGTGCGGCTACTCGCCGAGCCGGGGTTGACGCTCGAGGCCTGCAAAAACATGCGGCTGTTCATTGCCGGGTCGGCGCCGCTCCTGATCGAAACTTTCAACGACTGGAAGGCGCGCACCGGACACACGATTTTGGAGCGTTATGGCATGAGCGAGACCATCATGCTGACCTCCAACCCCTATCTCGCTGCCGACGGGGGGCGCCTTGGCGGCACGGTGGGCTTTCCCCTGCCGGGGGTGAGCTTGCGCGTGCGCGGCGACGACGGTCAGGATCTGGGCGCTGGTGAGATTGGCGGCATTCAGGTGAAGGGCCCGAATGTCTTCAAGGGTTATTGGCGCATGCCCGAGAAGACCCGCGAGGAGTTCACGGCCGATGGCTGGTTCAAGACCGGGGATGTGGGCAAGGTGGATGAGCGCCACTACGTCACGATCGTCGGACGCAGCAAGGACCTGATCATCAGCGGCGGCTACAACGTCTACCCGGCTGAGATCGAAGGCTATATCAATGACATCCCGGGGGTCGCCGAAAGCGCCGTGGTCGGGGTGCCGCACGCCGATTTCGGTGAGGTCGGGGTGGCCGTGGTGATTGCCAAGCCTGGCGCGCAGCTCGATGGTCAGGCTATTTTGGCCAGGCTCAAGTCGCAATTGGCCAACTTCAAGATCCCCAAGCGCTGCGAGGTCGTCGGCGAACTCCCGCGCAACACCATGGGTAAGGTTCAGAAAAACCTGCTGCGAGACCAGTACAAGGCGGCGTTTACCAAGGCTTGACTGCGCCCAGGACGCAATCGCCTGGCCGCCTCGGGCGCGGCGGCTCCAACTCAGCCGATGCCGTTAATGCCCCGAGCACCCTAGCGCAAAACCATCACGGGGATGTGCGAGTGCGTCAGAACGTGAGTGGTCTCGCTGCCGAGCAGCAGGCGCTTGAGCCCGCGTCGGCCATGAGAGGCCATCACGATCAGATCGCATTTTTGTTTTTTGGCCGTCGAGATGATGGATTCGGCCACCAAGTCTGATTTGACGGTCACCGCCTTGGCCTTGAGGCCGGCCGCTTCTGCTTTGGTTTTGACGGCGTCGACCACGCCCTGCGCGTTCTCGGCCCATTGTTTTTCGATGCGCGAGACATCGGCAGCATTCATGCTGATGCCACCCTCAAAATAGCTCACCGGGTAGCGTGGCACCACGTTCAGGACCACCACTTGCGCACCCATCAGCTCGGCCAGCTCAATGCCGGCTGCAGCGGCTTTTTTGGACAGGGTGGTTCCATCCGTGGCGATCAGAATGCGCTGGTACATGGCAAGAGCTCCTTGAATTTATTGCCCCAAGCTTAGGGTTGGCCGATAAGCTTGGACTTGATCCATATCAAGGTTCTCTGATGTGGCTGGATTTATGCTGAACCATGCAAGCTCTGGCCGTGCCCCCTCCTTCTTCTGTGGGCGTTTCTTTTCCTTCGGTCGGTGCTGGGCTCCCGCGTGTTCAGGCTGGGCCGGATCAGAGCCCTGGCAGTTCGGCGTTGTCCGGCGAGCAGGCCCAGCGAGCTATTTTTGACGACCCGCAGGAGTGGGCCTTGTTCAGCGAACCCCAGGGGGATCCGGCTGCGCAGCGCTGGGAGTCTCAGGTCACGGTGCAGGGCATGCACTGCGCGGCCTGTTCGCTGGCAGTTGAGCAGGCCCTGCTCGGCGTTGAGGGCGTCCTATCAGCTCGGGTCAGTGCCACTGCGCGGCGCGCCAGCGTAGTTTGGTCGCCGCGCCTGACGCGCCCCTCGCAGTGGCTGGGCGCGGCCCAATCGCAGGGCTATTACCTGCGGCCCGACAGCGACACTCAGGCCGGCCTGCAGGAGCGCAAGCAGGCCAGGCTCATGCTTTGGCGCTGGCTGGTGTCGGGCTTTTGCATGATGCAGGTCATGATGTATGCGTTTCCCGCCTACATCGCCGAGCCAGGCAGCATCACGCCCGACATTGAAAAGCTGCTGCGTTGGGCCTCCTGGGTGTTGACGCTGCCGGTGCTGCTGTTTTCGTGTCGACCCTTTTTTGCGAACGCCTGGCGCGATTTGATGCATCGCCAGGTCAGCATGGACCTGCCCGTGGCGCTGGGCATGGGGATCACCTTTGCCATCAGCTCGGCGGCGACCTTTGAGCCTGCCCGCTGGTGGAGTTCGCAGGTCTACTTTGACTCCCTGACCATGTTCGTCTTCTTTTTGCTCACGGGGCGCTGGCTCGAGCAGCGCCTGCGTGCGCGTACCTCCGGCTCGCTGGACGCGTTGATGCAGCGCTTGCCGGACAGCGTCGAGCGAGAAGGTGAGCCCGGTATTTTTGAGCGCGTTTCGGCACGCCGTCTGCGCGTTGATGACCTGATCCGCGTCCTGCCTGGCGAGGCCTTTCCGGCCGACGGTCGGGTGGTGGTGGGCAGGACCTTCGTTGATGAGGCTTTGCTGACCGGCGAATCTCGGCCCTTGCCGCGCGGGGTAGGCGCTGCCGTCATGGCCGGCAGTTACAACCTTTCGGCAGCGGTACAGGTGCGCATTGAGCAGATCGGTCCGAGCACCCGTTATGCCCAGATCGTGGCGCTCATGGGACGTGCTGCGCTTGACAAGCCCCGGCTGGCGCAACTGGCTGACCGCGTAGCCCGGCCCTTTCTGTGGTTCGTCATGCTGGCCGCAGTGCTGGCAGCCGCCTTTTGGTGGTCCAGCGACCCCGCACGTGCCGTGATGGCCGCCGTCGCCGTGCTGGTGGTGACCTGTCCCTGCGCCTTGTCATTGGCCACGCCGACGGCCATGCTGACATCAGCGGGCTGGTTGGCGCGGCAGGGTATTTTGGTTAGACGTCTGCAGGCGCTTGAAGCCCTCAATACCGTGGACACTGTGATCTTTGACAAGACCGGCACGCTCACCGAAGCCCGCATGGGGCTGCAGGGCGTTGCGCTGAGTCTGGAGGTCGGTCAGCCTTGTCGGGTCGGTTTGAGTGCCGAGCTCGCGCTGCAACTCGCCGGCGCTATTGCGCAGCACTCCTTGCACCCGGTGTCACGGGCGCTGTCGCAGGCGGCTGCACAAGCCCGGCCTTGCGTGCCCAGCGGAGCCTTTGAGGTCAGCGACATTCAGGAGCACGCCGGTCGCGGCTTGCAAGCGCGCATCACCGGGCCGGCTGGTCATTGGCTCACGGGCTTGGTGCGTTTGGGTTCGGCTGCTTTTTGTGGGGCGGTGGCGCCGGAAGAGGCACAGGGACTGCAGGTATTTTTGTCGGACGATACCGGCTGCCTGGCCCGTTTTGAGGTGGACGAAGTGGTTCGGCCCGACGCAGCCCGGCTCATCGCCCAGCTGCAGCAAGCGGGTCTGGCGGTGCAAATGCTCTCGGGTGATCGGAGTGCGCCTGTGCGTCGTCTGGCCGACCGGCTGGGCATCAGGCAGGCCTGGGGTGACTGCACAGCGCAGGGCAAGCTAGCGCATCTGGAAGCTTTGCAGCGGGCCGGCCACCGGGTGTTGATGGTCGGCGATGGTCTCAATGACGGACCGGTGCTGGCACTGGCTGATGTGTCCATCGCCATGGGGCAGGCGCTGCCGCTGGCACAGGCACAGTCGGACTTTGTCATGCCGGCGGGCCAGTTGATGAGCTTGGCGAGTTTGTTGCGGCAAGCCCGCAAGACACTGCGCGTGGTGCGTCAAAACCTGGCCTGGGCAGCGCTCTACAACGCGGTCTGTGTTCCGCTGGCATTGATGGCTTATTTACCAGCTTGGCTGGCCGGCTTGGGCATGGCGCTGAGCTCCTTGCTGGTCGTGGCCAACGCGGCCCGTCTGGCTCGAGCTGGTTCGGGAGATCTCTGATGGATATTCTTTTTTTGCTAGTTCCCGTCTCCGTGCTGCTGGCCCTGGCTGTCATAGGTTTGCTGGCGTGGGCGGTCTGGTCCGGCCAGTTCGATGACATGGAAGCCGAGGGGCAGCGGATTTTTCATGACGCCGTGCTCGATCACGACGCGCCGACTCATCGGAAAACTTGATCCATGTCAATACCCCCTGGTCCAGGCTTGGGGATACTTTCTGCAACTTGGGTTCTAGAAAGTTTTTGAATGAGTGCCGTACTTACTTCCGCGTCAGGTCCTGTTGCTCAGGGCAGTTGGTCCGCATCCAGCGCCACCGTTTTCAATGACAGGATCGTGCGGCAGTTCTCCATTGCGGCTGTCGTCTGGGGTGTGGTCAGCATGCTGGTGGGGGTCTTCATTGCCGCCCAGATGACTTGGCCGGAGCTCAATTTCGGCATTCCCTGGCTGTCGTTTGGTCGTCTGCGGCCGCTGCATACCAATGCGGCGATTTTCGCCTTTGGTGGATGTGCCCTGTTTGCCACCAGCTATTACGTGGTTCAACGAACCTGCCAGGTCCGCGTGATTTCGGACAAACTGGCTGCGTTTCATTTCTGGGGCTGGCAGGCGGTGATTGTGGCTGCGGCCATCTCGTTGCCGATGGGCTTTACGCGGGGCAAGGAGTACGCCGAACTGGAGTGGCCCATCAGCATCCTGATCGCGCTGACCTGGGTGGCTTATGCGGTGGTTTTTTTTGGCACCGTCGGCATTCGCAAGGTTCGCCATATTTACGTGGCCAATTGGTTTTATGGTGCCTTCATCATTGCTGTGGCCTTGCTGCATATCGTCAACGCTGCGGTGGTGCCGGCCGGCTGGATGAAGTCTTATTCGGTCTACGCCGGTGTGCAGGATGCCATGGTGCAGTGGTGGTACGGCCATAACGCGGTGGGGTTTTTCCTCACGGCAGGCTTTCTGGGCATCGTTTACTACTTCATTCCCAAGCAGGCCGAACGGCCGGTGTATTCCTATCGTTTGTCCATCGTTCACTTTTGGGCCTTGATTTTTACCTACATGTGGGCCGGCCCGCACCACCTGCATTTCACAGCTTTGCCTGACTGGACGCAATCGCTGGGGATGGTTTTTTCGCTGA
>CAIMVC010000367.1 GCA_903844825.1 uncultured Burkholderiales bacterium
CGCAGCTTTCGCGTCGGTGGCCTGGTCGAAGTCGGCAGCGTGCAGCGCGAGGCCCAGGGCCTGACCGTTCGCTTCGTGGTCACCGATCTGGCCAAGACCGTTCCCGTGACCTATACCGGACTGCTGCCCGACCTCTTCAAGGAGGGCAAGGGCGTGGTGGCGCAGGGGCGGCTCGGGGTCGACGGTGTGTTTCGTGCCGACCAGGTGCTGGCCAAGCACGACGAAAACTACATGCCCCCCGAGGCGGCCGCTGCCCTGGCGGCCGGCGCCGCCCGCACGACGCCCGCTGATACCCTGGTCAAGCCATGATCTACGAGTTCGGTCATTTCGCACTGATGCTGGCGCTGGTCGTGTCCCTGGTGCTGGGCACTTTTCCGCTGATCGGCGCGCAGCGCGCAGACGTTGGCGGCGGCAGCGCTGGCGCCGCCTGGATGGCGCTGGCGCGTCCGGCGGCGCTACTGCAGTTTGCGCTGCTGGCGCTGTCCTATGGGCTGCTGACCCATGCCTTTGTCGTGCATGACTTTTCGGTGCAACTGGCGGCGCAGCATTCGCACAGCGCCTTGCCGCTGCTCTACCGCTTGTCGGCCGTGTGGGGCAACCACGAGGGCTCGATTTTGCTGTGGTCCCTGATCTTGTCGGGCTGGACCGTGGCCGTGGCACTGGGCTCGCAGCAACTGGAGCGACCCATGGCGGCCCGGGTGTTGGGTGTGATGGGCCTGATCAGCTGCGGTTTTTTGCTGTTCACCCTGCTGACGTCCAACCCGTTTACGCGCCTCTTGCCCGCGCCGGCCGACGGTCGCGACCTTAACCCACTGCTGCAGGACCCGGGCATGGCGATTCATCCGCCCATGTTGTACATGGGCTATGTGGGGCTGGTCGTGCCTTTTTCTTTTGCCGTGGCGGCGCTGCTGGCTGGCCGGCTTGACACCGCCTGGGCGCGCTGGTCGCGCCCCTGGACCACCACGGCCTGGTGTTTTCTCACGGTCGGCATTGCGCTGGGCAGCTTTTGGGCCTATTACGAGCTGGGCTGGGGCGGCTGGTGGTTCTGGGACCCGGTCGAGAACGCCTCTTTCATGCCCTGGCTGGTGGCCACGGCCCTGATGCATTCGTTGGCGGTCACCGAAAAGCGCGGCGGCTTCAAGATGTGGACGGCGTTGCTGGCGATTTTGGCTTTCTCGCTGTCGCTGTTGGGCACCTTTATTGTTCGCTCGGGCGTGCTCAGCTCGGTCCACGCCTTTGCCACCGACCCGGCGCGCGGCGTCTTCATCCTGGCATTTTTGGTGCTGGTGGTGGGCGGCTCGCTGCTGCTGTTTGCCTGGCGCGGGCCCAAGGTCGGGCTGGGCGGCAGTTTTGAGGTGCTCTCACGCGAGTCCATGCTGCTGGCCAACAACGTGCTGCTGCTGGTGGCCACTGCCGCTGTGCTGCTGGGCACGCTGTACCCGCTGCTGATTGACGCGCTCGGAATGGGCAAGCTCTCGGTCGGGCCGCCTTATTTCACGGCGGTTTTTGTGCCCCTGATGACGCCGGCTGTGTTTTTGATGGGCGTCGGTCCCATGACGCGCTGGCGAAAGGCCGAACTCGCCGACCTCGGGCGACGCCTGCGTTGGGCGCTGGGTGTGAGCCTGGTCAGTGCGCTGCTGGCGGCGGCACTGCTGCGGCAATGGACACCAATGACAGGGCTGGGTCTGTGGCTGTCCGCCTGGGTGCTGGTGACGGCCGTGCTTCAACTGGCCTCGCGCATCCGTCAGCATCCCGGTGCTGGTCTGTGGGCCCGACTGGCCGCGCAAAGCGGCAGCTACTACGGCATGTTGCTGGCGCACGCGGGGGTGGCGGTCTTTATTCTGGGCGTAACAGTGGTGGGCAGTTTTCAAAGCGAAAACGACGTGCGCATGGAAGTCGGTGACAGCGCGGAAGTCGGCGGCTACAGCTTCAGACTCGATGCCGTGCGCCTGCTGCAAGGACCCAATTACAGCGCGGCCCAGGCCCGGCTCACAGTCAGCCAGGGCGGCCAGGCGCTGACGGTGCTGACACCCGAACGCCGCATCTACAGCGTCAGCCGCATGGCCATGACCGAGGTGGCGATTGACCGCAGCGTCTGGCGCGACCTGTATGTGGCCTTGGGCGAGCCGGTCAGCGGCACGGCCTGGAGCGTGCGGGTGCACCACAAACCCTTTGTGAACTGGATTTGGGGTGGTTGCCTGCTGATGGCGCTGGGCGGCTTGCTGGCGGTGCTCGACAGGCGCCAGCTCAGCCGCCGTGCGGCGGTGGTGGCTGCCAGCGCCGCGCGGCGGCCAGGCCTGGCAGGGCGCAGCGCATGGACCGCTATTGGCTGCCGCTGGCTGGTTTTGCGGTGCTGGTCGGCTTTCTGGGCGTGGGCCTGGGGCTCAAGCCGCGCGAGGTGCCGTCGGTGCTGATCAACAAGCCGTTGCCGGCGTTCCAACTGGCCACGTTGGGTACGCCTGAGCGCTTGATGGGACCGCAAGACCTGAGGGGCCAGGTCTGGCTGATGAATGTGTGGGCCTCCTGGTGCGTGGCCTGCCAGGACGAGCACCCGGTGCTGGTCGACTTTGCCGCCCGCAGCAAGGTGCCGCTGATCGGGCTGAACTACAAAGACAAGCCGCAAGATGCGCTGCGCTGGCTGGGCAAGTACGGCAACCCTTACCGCCAGTCGCTGTCTGACAGCGACGGCCGCCTGGGCATTGAGCTGGGCGTGTACGGCGTGCCCGAAACTTTTGTCATCGACCGCCAGGGCGTGATCCGCTACAAGCACATAGGCGCCGTCACGCCCGAGGTGCTGCGCCAGACCATCGTGCCCCTGCTCGACAAGCTCGGCGCCTGAAAGCCATGATGCGCCTGATCTCCCTCATTTTCCTCATTTCCCAGATCCCCATGACCCGTGCCATGCTGGTCCGAGCCCTGTGTGCATTCAGGTCTTCCCTTCAGCCAGGCGTGCTGTGCGCCGTCCTGCTTCTGAGCCCGCCCGTCGCCGTGGGCAAAACCGCCCAACCCGCGGCCGCCGATCCCGCGCTCGAAGTGCGCGTCATGCTCATTGCCGAAGAGCTGCGCTGCCTCGTGTGTCAAAACGAAACCATCGCCGCCTCACATGCGGAACTCGCGGTGGACCTGCGCCAGCAGATCCGAGAGCAACTCCAGCAGGGGCGCAGCAGCGCGCAGATACTGGACTTCATGGCTGAGCGCTACGGTGACTTTGTGCTTTACAGACCGCCTTTCAAGACCTTGACGGCTTTGCTGTGGATCGGTCCCTTTGCCTTGCTGCTGCTGGCTGCTTCGCTGTTGCTGTGGCATCTCCGCAGACGTACCCAGCAGCCCGCCGCGCCGCTCAGCCCTGAAGACCTGCAGCGAGCGCAGCAGTTGCTCGGTGAGCCGGGTGCGCGCAGGCAAGGGGGGCGTTCATGAGCTGGTTTGTGATCTGCGCTGCGGCGCTGACCTTGCTGGTGCTGGCCGTTTTGCTGCGCCCGCTTGTGGGCTCGCGACCCCAGCCACTGGCCAAACCTCGCTCGCAACCAAAAAGCGCCGGTGGCGACGGGCCAGCTGCCGAGCAGTCGTCCAACCTGGCCATCTTGCGCGAGCACATGGCGCAATTGCAAGCCGAGCAGGTGGCCGGAACCTTGGCCCCTGGGGAGTTTGAACGCGCCCGTGACGAACTGGCCCGCCGTGTGCTGGAGGAAAGCGGGCCGTCAGCGGCGCGCACGCCCGCGCTCGCAGGCGCCCGCAGCCCCGGCGCTGCCTGGCTGGTGGGCCTGTTGCTGCCGCTGTTGGCGGCCGGTCTTTACGCGCGCCTGGGCGAGCCCCGCGCGCTGGACCTGGCGCCGGCTGCTGCGATGGCCGGTTCGGCGGGCGGTTCGGCAGCCGGTGCGGCGCCCGGTGTTTTGGCGGGCGAGGCCCCGGTCTCCATGGTGCAGATCGAGGCCATGGTGGCCCAGATGGCCGAGCGCCTGGAGAAAATGCCGCCCGATCAAGCCACGCCGGAAGGCTGGGAGATGCTGGCCCGGTCGCTGGCAGCGCTCCAGCGTTTTGGCCAGGCCGACCAGGCCTATCAGCGCGCCATTGCGCTTGCGCCGCGCAACCCGAACCTGCTGGCCGATCGCGCCGATTTGCTGGTCCTGCTGCAAGATCCGGCCAGCCGGCAGACGTCTGAGCGCCTGATTGCCCTGGCTCTGCAAATCGACGCCGGCCACCCCAAGGCGTTGGCGCTGGCGGCCAGTGCCGCGTACGAGCGTCAGGACACGGCGGCTGCGATTGGCTATTGGCGCCGCGCCCTGCAGCGGGCCGAGCCTGGCAGTGACTTTGCCAAAGGACTCGAGCGCAGTCTGGTCATGGCGGGGGGCATGAGCCCGGCTGAGTCGGGCCGGCTCCCGGGGTCTTTACCCGTGGCCCCGTCCGGGTCTTTTTCTCAATCGTTCAAGCAGCCGGCACCGGCCCAGCCCGCCTGGGCGGCTCAATCGTCTGCCGCCCGCCCGACGCCTGCTGCGGCCTCGCCAGTGGCGCGGGTCAGTGGCTCGGTGCGCCTATCGCCTGCCCTGCGGGAGCGGATACGCCCTGGCGACACGGTGTTTGTGCTGGCCCGCGCCGCACAGGGCCCGCGCATGCCGCTGGCCGTGCTGCGTGTGCAGGCCGCCAAGTGGCCGCTGGAATTTGTGCTCGACGACAGCCTGGCCATGTCGCCCGAGTTCAGTCTCTCGCGCTTTGAGCAGGTGGTGATTGAGGCGCGCGTGTCACGCTCTGGCGAGGCCATGACGCAAAGTGGTGACCTGATCGGGCGCTCGGCGCCTGTCTATCACCGCACGAGCCAGCTGGAGATCGTGATCGATCAGGCGCAGCCCTGAGCACCGGCACTGCGCCGGCGCCGGGTTGAGGTTTTATTCGACCTTGGCTGCTTTGAGCAGTTTTTGCAGGTACTCGCTGCGCTGCGCCATGAAAACCGCCTGCGCCGCCGCCTGTTTGCTGTCCTCAAAAGTCGGCGCCTTGAAAGGCCGCTTGTCTTCGAGTTTGATGATTTGCCAGCCCGACCGGGTCTGGATCGGTGCGGCCGATACGGCGCCCTTGCTCATGTTGGCCACCACGCTGGCCAGCGGCTCGATCAGCTGGTTGGGCAAGAGCCAGCCCAGGCTACCGCCATTTTGTTTGGAAGCTTCCACCGAACGGGTTCTGGCGAGCATGTCAAAGGCCTGGCCCTGACGAACGAGCTTGAGGACCTCCACCGCCTCTGCCTGCGTGGCCAGCACGATATGGCTGATCAGGTATTGTTCGGCGTCGGCCAGCAAATCGGTCTGGCGCTTGTACTCGGCCTTGAGCATGTCCTCGGTGATGGGATTTTTCTCAAGATTCTTGGCAATCGCTGCATCCGCCAGAAGACCCATGCGCATCAGCAGCAACTGGTCTTGCGTGGCTGGCAATTTGTCCAAGCCCAGACGCACCGCCTCTTGTGCCAGCACTTCTTTGGCGACGAGCTCGTTTTTGATCATGGCTCTGAGCTCTGGCGTGTCCTGGGCCCCTTGCTGCAGGCTGTTGCCGAGCAGCAAATTGAGCAGGCCCGATGAGATTTTGCTGCCATTGACCGTGGCAATCGGGGTGTTGGCCGCTGCGGTTTGCGCCTGGACGCAGGCCGCGCTCAGGGCCAGGAACGTGGTTGCCAGGGTGGTTGCGAGGGTATGTTTTTTGATCATGGTCAGCGGGTTTAGTGAGCCACGATTATGGCCGACTGACACCCATCCAGTCGCGCTGCGGCCCCTCACGCCAGTGGTGTGCGAATGGGCTGGCCTGACGCCAGCAGATCGTCGAGTTGTGCCAGCATCAGCGCACCGGTGGCCGAGTAAGGGTCGAATTCGGGGTGCTGGAGCTGGATCATCGGGTCCGTGCTGGACAAGTCGACATGCGCCATCGACCAGTTGCCAAAGCGTCGTTGGCTGATTTCTTCAAAGTGCAGCAGCTCAACGTCCTGATGACGCGGGTCGGCGAGGATGCGGGCGTAAAGACGGTTGACCGGGCTGCGCTCGCCTTCGAGCACCTGAAGAAACAGACCCTGCCCCTGGCACAGCACGCCGGTGATGCCATTGGACTGGTTGTGTTGCCGTGCCGTCTCCAAAATAGAGCCGGTCACCGTGGTGGTTTGCGGGCCGACGGCGCGACTGACATACAGCAGGCGAACTTGCATGGTGGACCCTTTAAAACGTCAAAAAACACAATTTTTTCACGGTAACACAAACCTGGCGTGGCGCGTTGTCGTTTCTACGCGCCGCAGCGGCTGATCAGACGCCGGTGGCTCCCGGCGGGGCGCGTCGTCGCTTCCATGCGCCGCAGCGGCTGATCACACGCAGCTGGCGCTGCCTGCCGGCCTTAGCCAGGCTAGGCCCCGCCGGTGGCATCGCTACCCCCCGCCCTGACCGCAAAGAGCGACAGCAGCAAGCGGGCGACTTCCTCGGGCTGCTCTTCATGGGCCAGGTGGCCCAGCCTGGGCAGGCGCGAGCAACTGGCATGCAGGGCAGGGGGGAGTCTGGCGAGTACGCGTTCTGCTTGCGCGGGCGGCACGGTGTGGTCGTTGAGGCCGATCACCAGGTCCAGCGGGGTTTGAAGACGCGTCAGGTCTGCCGCCAGGGTCTGCAGATCCCAGTTGGCCATCATGCTCAGTGCGCCTTGCGCATGGCCGGCATTGCCGACCAGGCGGGCGTAAAGTGCCGTGCCGCGGGCATCGAGTCTGGAGCCGGTGCTGTCGAGCAGGCGCTGCGCCACGGCCGGATCACTGGCGCGGCTGGCAAAAAATCGGGGCACCCAGCTGCTCGACGCCATGACCCTGGCAACCGGAGAAAACAGCTGTCCGGCCAGGCCGCGCAGGGGCAGCAGCGCGGCGTTGAGCCCCACCAAAAGTTGCGGCGTGAGGCGCCGGTCCAGCGCCAAGCGCACCGCCACGGCAGCGCCTGCCGAGTGACCCACCACCAGGTCCGGCTGCAGTTGCAGTTGCTCGAGCAGCTCGCTCACGGCCTGCGCCATGCCCGGCAGGGTGAACTGCGGGGCTGCGCTGCCGCCTGGCGGCAGGCTGGTGAAGGCGTGACCGGGCAGGTCCAGCGTCAGGACGCGAAAGTCGCGTGCCATCAGCGGCGCCAGATCGCGCCAGGAATGGGTGGCCGCCCCGGTGCCGTGCAGCAGCAGCGCCACCGGGGCATGGGGCGGTCCATCCCATTGCTGGGTGTGCCAGGTCAGACCGGCTGCCGTGACAAAACGGCTTTGCTCCCGGTGCGGCCAGTCGCGGCCGTCAAGCGCCCAGTCAAGGCCTTGCGTCATGGGCTTGTCATGCGGGTGTCATGCCCGTTGATATGCCCGACCTGGTGGCTTGCGTCATGCTGTGTCGCCTGCCCGTTAGCGCGTGGTGGCCCGTGCCGAGGCCAGTTGAACGGCTTGCGACACGCCCTGTGCGCCGGCGTAGGGCAGAGGCACATAGGTCGCGCCCATGGCCTGGGCCAGTGCCTGGGCGCTGGCTTGCGGTTGCGGCGAGGTGTCGATCAGCAGCGCCGTGACGCCCGACTGGCGCAGCTGACCGGCTGCGGCCAGGGCGTCGGCGCCGGCTTGCGCGCGGCCTGGCGAGCCATCGCGCGCGATGTTGGCTCGGCCATCGGTGAGCAGTACCACGACAGCAGTTTCACCACCCCGGCCGATTTGCTGGGCCAGTTGATGGGCCGCCTCGATGCCGGCCGCCAGCGGCGTGCCACCGCCGCCCGGCAAGGCGGCCAGGCTGCGCTTGGCGCGGGCCAGCGAGCGGGTGGGCGGCAGCAGCAGTTCGGCGCTCGTGGCCCGAAAGGCCAGCACGGCGACGCGGTCGCGTCGCACATAGCAGTCTGCCAGCAGCAGTTCAACCGCGCCCTTGGCTTCAGCTAGCCGGTTCAGGGCAGAGGAGCCCGAGGCGTCCACCGCAAAGACCGTGGTGGTGGGTCGGTTTTGCTTGTAGCGCATGACGTGAAAATCTTCGCGTCGGACCTGGATTCGCCGCCTGTTCCCGGCCGTTGTGGGCGCGCTGGCAGCCCGCAGCTTTTGCCACGGCGCGGCGGCGCGCAGGGTGTCGAGCACGTGCAGCCGCGCGCCGGCACGCGGTTCGCCGCGCAGTGCGCCAATCGGCCGGCCGCGCTTGTGGTTTTTTTGCAGGGCGCCGGCGCGGCCACCGCCGCCCGCGTTTTGACGCGCCGCCTGGCCGGCCTTCAGTGCGGCCAGCAAACCGGGGGGAATGGCCGCCCGGGCCGCCTGGACCATCAATTCTTGCAGGTCTTCGGCGCTGGGCAGCTCGGGCTCCTGCTCGTCCTCGGGGGCGTCATTTTGAGACTCGTTATTGGCTTCGGGCTCGGGCGGGGGTTCGGTCTGGGCAGCGGGCGGTGGCTCCTGCTCTGGCTGATTC
>CAIMVC010000368.1 GCA_903844825.1 uncultured Burkholderiales bacterium
CCCAGTTAGGGTCAGTCATGTCGGTGACCAGCACATCACCGGCCTGGACCTGGTCCATTTCGCTGATGTGGCGCACCAGGCGCACGGGCCCGGTACCGATCTTTTGACCAATGGCGCGGCCCTCGGCCAGCACGGTACCGGTGCCCTTGAGCTTGTAACGCTGCTCGGCCTGGCCCTTGGCCTGGCTTTTGACGGTTTCGGGGCGCGCCTGCAAGATGTAGAGCTGACCGTCCGTGCCGTCCTTGCCCCACTCAATGTCCATGGGGCGGGCGTAATGCTTTTCGATGATCAGGGCGTAACGCGCTAGCTCTTCGGCGTCAGCATCGGTGAGGGAATAACGGTTGCGCAGCTCGACCGGCACGTCAGTCGTCTTGACCAACTTGCCGCCGGCCT
Organism: uncultured Burkholderiales bacterium; assembly: GCA_903844825.1. Classification (GTDB taxonomy): domain Bacteria; phylum Pseudomonadota; class Gammaproteobacteria; order Burkholderiales; family Burkholderiaceae_C; genus Polaromonas. The sequence goes on from CAIMVC010000368.1 coordinate 394, forward strand.
TCTTTTCTTCGGCCGTGGTGAACTCCATTTGCAACTGTTTGGAGCCCAGGTTGCGGCGAATCACGGCGCGGTTGCCGGCCTCCAGCATGGGCTTGTGCACATAAAATTCATCAGGGTTAACGGCACCCTGAACCACTGTCTCACCCAGTCCGTAGCTGGAGGTGATGAAGACAACGTCTTCAAAGCCGCTTTCGGTGTCCATGGTGAACATCACACCGGCGGCGCCCAGGTCACTGCGGACCATGCGCTGAACGCCGGCCGACAGGGCCACGTCGGCGTGGGCAAAGCCCTTGTGCACGCGGTAGCTGATGGCCCGGTCGTTGTACAAAGAGGCAAACACCTCTTTCATCTTGTGCAGCACGTCCTCAACGCCGACCACGTTCAAGAAAGTTTCCTGCTGACCGGCAAACGAGGCGTCGGGCAAGTCCTCGGCCGTGGCCGACGAGCGCACCGCAAAGCTGGCCTGTGCGTTGCTGGCGCTCAAGCTGGCAAAACTCTGGCGAATAGCCGCTTCAAAATCAGACGGAAAAGGCTGGGCTTCGACCAGCGCCCGGATTTGCGCGCCAGCGGCGGCCAGGGCGCGAACGTCGTCGGTGTCCAGCCTGTCGAGCAGGCCATTGATCTTCTTATCGAGTCCGGCGTGCGCTAAAAATACCCGAAACGCATGTGCCGTGGTGGCAAACCCCGTCGGCACGCGCACGCCGTTAGGGCCGGTGGGAAGCTGCGAAATCATCTCGCCGAGGCTGGCGTTCTTGCCGCCTACGGACTCGACGTCCGTCATCCTCAGGTTTTCAAACGGCACGACCAGGGCGGTCGCCTCAAACAGGTGGGACATGGAAATACTCCGGGAGGTTTAAAAACCGGGGAAACCATGCGCGGGCACCAGCCTTGTTGTTGTTCTGGGGGGACAGGAGCGGGCATGGGACAGGAATCGGGATAATTGCGGCGATTGTAGAGCGCAGCCCCTGGCGGCCTGGTCAGGCGCACCGGCCCGCCGGGGACCGCCGGCCCACCACCCACAGCAAAGAGCCCATGCCCAACCGCACCGTATTCTTCATCTCAGACGGCACCGGCATCACCGCCGAGACCTTTGGCAACGCCATACTGGCCCAGTTTGAACTCAAACCACGGCATGTGCGCCTGCCTTTCATCGACACGGTGGACAAGGCGCACCAGGCGGTCAGGCAGATCAACCACACGGCCGAACTCGAAGGCAAGCGCCCCATCGTCTTCACCACGCTGGTCAACATGGACATCCTGGCGGTCATCAAGGCGCACTGCAACGGCATGCTGCTGGACATGTTCGGCATGTTTGTCGCGCCGCTTGAAGGCGAACTCGGCTTGAAATCCAACCACCGCGTCGGCCGCTTTTCGGATGCATCCAAAAGCAAGGAATACGATGAGCGGATCGAGGCCATCAACTTCTCGCTGGCGCACGACGACGGCCAGAGCAACCGCGATCTCGCGGGCTCGGACGTCATCTTGGTCGGCGTCAGCCGCAGCGGCAAGACGCCTACCTCGCTATACCTGGCCATGCAATACGGGCTCAAAGCGTCGAACTACCCCTTGATTCCGGAAGACTTCGAACGCCGGCAGCTGCCGCCGGCCCTGGTGCCGCATCGCAAGAAAATTTTCGGCCTGACCATCGCCGCCGAGCGTCTGAGCCAGATCAGGAATGAACGTCGCCCCAACTCCAAATACGCCAGCATGGCGAACTGCCAGCACGAAATACACGAGGCTGAAGCCATGATGCGCCGTGAAGGTATCCGCTGGTTGTCGACCACGACCAAGTCGATCGAAGAAATCGCCACCACCATCTTGCAAGAGGTTCGCCCCGAGCGCCTGGTTTACTGATGTGCGCTGACTGATCTGCGGGTGCCGCCGCAGCAGCCGGTCAGGCCACCAGAGGACAGCCAAGCAACAGTCGCGTCACACCCGCTTATAAATAAACGCGAATCATTCTCATTACGTGTAAACTTCAGCCATCTCAGTTCTACACCGGAGTTTGTTTTGGCCAATCACGCGTCCTCGGCGACTCAACCCGCACCCCCTGCCCCCCTTCACACCCGGGTAAAACGATTAACCGCTTGCGACCGGACGCTGCTGCCTCTAGGCGCGCTGATGCTCGCCTCGTCCGTGTCGGTCTGGTCCCAAAGCATGGCACCCGCGGCCGACACGGCGCCCAACGCTTCCGCGTCGGCGATGCCGGCGCAGACGGCGCAGACGGCGAACGGCAAGACACTGGCGACGGTCATCATCACGGGCACGCGCGAAAGGAACGAGCAAACCTACCAAAGTGGCGCCACCAGCGTTGGCAAAATGCCGCTGGCAGCCAAAGACATTGCGCAGTCGCTGACCATCGTGAACGAGAAACTGATTCATGATCAAGGTAAAGACAGCATCAAAAGTGCGCTTGAAAACGTGGTGGGCATCACCTTCGAGGCGGGCGAAGGTGGTCGGGTCGGCGACAACATACGCCTGCGCGGCTTCAGCGCCGCCGGGGATATCTACCTCGATGGCATGCGCGACATTGCCCAGTACAACCGCGACACCTTCAATACCGACCGTATCGAGGTGCTCCGAGGCGCCGCCTCCATGCTGTTCGGCCGCGGCTCAACGGGCGGGGTGATCAACCAGGTCAGCAAGCAGGCTCGAACCATCAGCGAGCACGAGGTGAATGCCACCCTTGGCAGCCAAAACTACCAGCGCTTACAGGGCGACTTCAACTTCAGGCTGGGCGATGATGCAGCCCTGCGCATCAATACCATGTCGACCGACGGCAACGGCCGTGGTGACAAGGGCAGCGCCTCTACGCAGCGCCGCGGCCTGGCACTGGACTACCGCCTGGGGATTGGCACTGTCAACGAGTTTGAGTTGAGTTATTACCACCTCAACTATGCCGACAAGCCCGATTGGGGCATGGCTTGGCTGAGTGACCGGCCAGCACCGGCGCCAACCCAGCGCTACTGGTACGGGCTGGACAGCGATTTTCAAAAAGACCGGGCCGATGTCATCACCTTGTCACACACGCACCGATGGAGCGATGGCAGCAGCCTCAAAACGACCTTGCGCGAAGGCAATTACGACAGGTCCATGTGGGCCACCCAGTCAAGCTTTGCAACGGGCACCACGGCTCTGACACCAGAGACGCTCGTCAACCGCCGCACCAACGCCAAGGCTGGCGACGAAAACCACAGCTTTGTGCAAAGCGACTACCTGACGCGCACGCAATGGCTGGGAACCACCCATCGCTGGCTGATCGGAGCCGAATACGCACTCGAGAACTCGGGACGAGCCACCTACCCAGGCTTGCCAATAAGCAAACTCCCCGCCCCCGTCGGCAACCCCGACAGCAGCGCCATCGACGGTGACATCAGCCGTCGTCAGGCCACCCGCTTCCAGGCCCGCACCCTCGGCCTTTATGCGCAAGACACCATCGATCTGACGCCGCAATGGAAGCTCGTCGGTGGTCTGCGGCTAGACAACTTCAGTGGCGACTATGACCGCTCTGGCAACGTCGCTCCCAACAACACAGCACTGAGCAGATCAGACTCCCTGCTCAGCAAGCGCCTGGGCCTGATGTTCCAGCCCACCGATGAAGTGAGCTACTACGCAGCGTATGGCACCTCTTTCAACACCTCGGGCGATCTTTACCAATACGACCCGATCACGGCCAATACGGCGCCTGAGAGCAGCCGCAATGTGGAACTCGGCGCGAAGTGGGAGCTCTGGGGCGGCGATCTTTCCCTGCGCACAGCACTGGCCAGAACCGACAAGTACAACGAGCGCAACACCGACATCGACACGGCCAACAACGCCTATTTGCTGTCCGGCCGACGTCACACCAACGCGCTCGAATTCGAAATTGCTGGGCGCCTGAGCGCCCAATGGGATGTGTTCGCCGGCCTGGGCTTTCTGCACGCCGTCATTGACCGGTCTGGCTCCAACGCCAGCGGGCAGGCTGAGCTTGGCCAAAACCCCGGACTCAGCCCGAACCGTCAGGCTAACTTCTTCACAAGCTACCGCCTGAGCGACACATGGCGGGTGGGCGCGGGCCTGACCGCTGTCAGCCAGAACAAGCCGGCCAACAGCGTCACGACCGCTAACCGCGCACCCGGTTATGCCAAGGCCGACGCCTTGGCCGAATACCGCCTGAACCGTGACAACGCTCTGAAGCTCAACCTGGACAACCTGTTTGACAAGGTTTACTACAACACCTTGTACCGGGGCTTTGCCGCCCCGGGAGCTCCGCGAACCGTGCGTCTGACGCTGACCAGCAAGTTCTAAAGCCCAAGACGGAATTCATTCATGCTGCTGACAATTCCCCATGTGCTGGCACCTCAAGAGCTGGCCCAGGTACGAGCACTGGTGCTGGGCGCCGATTGGGCCGACGGCCGCATCACGGCCGGCAGCCAAAGCGGTGGCGTCAAAAACAATCGGCAGCTCCCCGAAGAGCTGCCGGCGGCGCAACAGGCCCGGCACCTGGTGTCCAGCGCCCTGGCCCGCCACCCGATGTTTGTCACCGGCGCCCTCCCCAAGTCGGTCTATCCACCGCTGTTTAACCGCTATGGCGGCAGTACCAACGCTTTCGGCAACCATATCGACAACGCGGTGCGCACCCACGCCGCCACGGCGCGGCACGTGCGTACCGACATTTCCTGCACGCTCTTTCTCAGCCCGGCCGATAGCTACGACGGCGGCGAGCTGGTGGTGGAAGATACCTACGGCGAGCACGCCATCAAGCTTGAAGCCGGCGACCTGGTGATGTATTCGGGCAGCTCCGTACACCGGGTCGAACCCGTGACACGGGGCGAACGCCTGGCCTGCTTTTTCTGGGTTGAAAGCATGGTGCGCCTGGAGGTCCAGCGGCGCCTCCTGTACGACATGGACCTGGCCATCACGGCCCTGCGACAGCAAGACATGCACGCGCGGCAGCACGACTATGCTAAGACCGGTGAAGCGCCCGAGTTGGTCAGGCTCACAGGCTGCTACCACAACCTGCTGCGCATGTGGGCCGACGTCTGATGTCCGGCTTATTCCACCGACAGACCCCATGGGCTCGGTTTTGTCTGCAGCACCAACTCCCGCCATTTTTAAAATTTATACTGACATGCCTCATCAAGAAGCTCCAAATCAGTAACGCCATTGAACAAACATTGGCGCCCGATGTTCCAGCCAACCCGACATGACCACCGCCCGCACCAAGCACCCAACACGGCCTAGCCGCAATGTTCTCATTGCGCTGGCCGTGGTACTGCTGCACGTGGGCCTTATCTGGGCTTTGCAAAGCGGCTTGCTGATTCGGGCCGCCGAGATGATCGTACCCGCCGAGTTGTTATCTCAGGTACTTGAACCGCCAGCGCCCGTGCAAGCCTCAAAGCCACCTCCGCCGCCACCCAAGCCCTTGCCCCCGGCCCGGCTGACGGATCCTGCTCCGGCGCCCACCCTACCCATTCCAGCGCCAGCGCCAGCGGCGCCAGTTCAACCCCTGGCTGTTCCGGCATCCACCGCGCCAATCGTCGTCCCAAGCACCGCGCCAAGCGTGGCGGCACCGCCCACAGCGGCGGCACCCACAGCACCGGCAGCACCGGCAGCCGCGCCCAACGCGGCACCTGCGCCAGCAGCGGCGGCGACTGCGCCCGTATCCGCACCACCCCCAGCGACCGCACTGGTCGGCACTTTTTGCCGCATCGGCCCCTTGCCCAAGTACCCGCCCATCTCCAGGCGACTGGGGGAAACCGGCAAGACGCTGCACCACGTTTTCGTCGGGGTAGATGGGTTGCCGCAGAAGGCCGAGTTGATCAATTCAAGCGGCTACCCCCGGCTTGACCTTGCCGCTCAAGAGGCGCTGATGAAGTCACGCTACGATATTCGGCTCGACCCAGGCAAAAGCCCTCGCGGCCAGCCTCAGGCTGTCGTCATCATCCCGGTTCCCTTCACTTTTCAGCTCAGCGACGGCGATTCCACGCCACCAGAAAGAAACACAAATGAATCCTCAGTTCGGTATTGCTAGCGTCTGGGCACAAGGCGACGTCGTCACCCGCGCGGTGGCGGTGCTGCTGCTACTCATGTCCCTGGCCTCCTGGATAGTCATCATCGTCAAGACGCTGGACCTGCTGAAATATCAAAAAATTGCAAAGAACGCCGAGTCCTTCTGGCACAGCCCTAACCTGGCCGCGGGACTGGCGGGACTGGGCGAAGAGCCCAATAACCCCTTTCGGCAATTGGTCGAGCAAGGCCGCGAGGCTACCGCCCACCATCGCGACACGCAGGTCCACCTGCACGACACACTGGACCTGAGCGACTGGGTCACGCGCAGCCTGCGCCACGCCATCGACGAATTCACCAGCCAATTACAGTCGGGCATGGCGCTGTTGGCTTCGGTCGGCTCGACCGCGCCATTTGTCGGCCTGTTCGGTACCGTCTGGGGCATTTACCATGCACTCTTGTCAATCGGCATGGCAGGGCAAGCCACCATCGACAAGGTCGCCGGGCCGGTGGGCGAGTCGCTCATCATGACGGCCATGGGACTGGCCGTCGCCATTCCGGCCGTGCTGGGTTACAACGCGCTGGTGCGGGGGAACAAGGGCGTGCTGCACAAGCTCAACCGCTTTGCGCACGACCTGCATGCCTACTTTTTGACGGGTGCGCGTGTGGGTAAAGCCAGGGCCGCCGCACCGAGCGCGGTCTGACCCCAGCCGATTGACCTCACCCACTTAAAGAGACACCCGCATGGCATTTGGCACCCAGGACGACACGGACGAGGTCATGAACGAGATCAACATGACGCCGCTGGTCGACGTCATGCTGGTGCTGCTGATCATTTTCATCATCACCGTGCCCGTGATGAAGCATTCTGTGAACATTGACCTGCCGCGCGCCAGCAACGAAGCGCAACTCATCAAGCCCGAAACACTCCGGCTCAGCGTCGACGCCAGCGGCGGCTATTTTCTAAACGAAACCCCCGTAAGCGATGAAGCACTGACGGTACAGCTCAAAGCGGCCGCTGCCCAGAATCCTCAACCCGACCTGCACATCCGGGGCGACAAAGCCGTGCGCTACGAACGTGTGGCCCAGGCCATGGCAGCAGCGCAGCAGGCTGGGCTGCGCAAGATCGGCTTCATCACCGAACCTAGAACCTAACGCCAGCGCGGCCTTTTGCTCCCGACCAGGCTTACAGGCCGATCGCGGCAATGCCCGCGCGGGCGATCTGAGCGTCTTCGTTTGATTTCACGCCGCTCACGCCCACCGCGCCCAGACACGCCCCATCCCTCATGATGGGCACGCCACCTTCGAGCATGCCCTCAATGAAGGGCGCGCTCAAAAACGAGGTGCGGCCGCCATTGATGACATCTTCGTAGATCTTGCTTTCGCGGCGCCCCATCGCAGAGGTGTGAGCCTTGGCCGGGGCGATATGGGAGGAAACCGGAGCGGCACCATCAAGGCGTTGAAAGTGCATCAGATGACCACCATCGTCAACAATGGCGATGGCCACAGCCCAGTTGTTTTTGAGCGCTTCAGCTTCTGCCGCGGCAGCAATGGCTTTGACGTCGGCGAGTTCCAGGGAGTATCTTGTTTTCATGGTTTTTCCAAATCGGCGGGAGTTAAGGGGCAGCAGTTAACTGGCAAAGGCGCCACAACGGGCGTGAGTTTATCAAGACGCAGGGCTTCGCTTCGGGCCACCGGGACGATCCGTCAGGTCTCAAAATCCCCCACAAAATGTAAGGAGTCCACCTTGAAAGCCCGGTCAACTCCCTAAAATAGCCTTCGTCTGTAAAAGGCAGACTTGAATAGAGCAAAATAAACATAGAAATTTGGGTCAAGTGGTTTTCAAGCCGGTTTTTACGCCGGCTTTCAAACAAGCTTTCAATCAGCCGTCCTGGCAATGACAAAGAGGAGCTTTATATGAATGAGAATGTTCAACCCCTAGGTTATGGTTACGCGGTATCCGCCGCGGAACGCAACAAAGTCCTGCGCAACACCTATTGGCTGCTGGCACTGAGCATGCTGCCGACGATCCTCGGCGCCTGGCTGGGTGTGGCCACAGGCATCACGGCCTCGCTTGGCGGTGTGATGGGCCTCGTCGTTTTCATGGGAGGCGCTTTCGGTTTCATCTACGCGATCGAAAAGACCAAAAACTCCGCCGCCGGCGTGCCGGTCTTGCTGGGTTTTACGTTCTTCATGGGTCTGATGCTGTCGCGCATGCTGGCCACGGTGCTCGGCTTCAAGAACGGATCCGACCTGATCATGACGGCTTTCGGCGGTACCGCTGGCGTCTTCGTCTTGATGGCCAGCCTGTCGACCGTGATCAAGCGGGATCTTTCGGGTATGGGCAAGTGGCTCACCGTTGGCGCCATTGTCCTGATGGTGGCAGCGGTGATCAACGCCTTTGTCGCGTCGTCAGCAGGCATGATCGTGATCAGCCTGATGGCCATTGGCATCTTTAGCGCCTTCATCCTGTACGACCTCAAGCGCATCATTGACGGTGGCGAGACCAATTACATCACCGCCACTCTGGGCATTTACCTGAGCGTGTTCAACGTCTTCCAGAGCTTGCTGGCGCTGCTGGGTATCTTTGGTGGCGAGCGCGACTAAGCCTGCGCAAGCCTTACTAAAAAAAAGGGGACCTCCGGGTCCCCTTTTTTCTTGATGAACCGCCAGCGGACGCAGGCGAGCCAGCAGGCTGCGGCCGACTCAGGGCCGCTCGAAAACCGCCATCGACTCCACATGCGCCGTGTGCGGGAACATGTTGACCACGCCGGCGGACACGCAGCGGTAACCTGCTTCATTGACCAACAAGCCAGCATCCCGCGCGAGGGTGGCCGGGTTGCAACTGACATAGACAATGCGCCTGGGGGCCGTCCAACCAGCGGGCGGCTTGACCGCAGGAATCACAAAAGCGCTGGTTTCAACGCCATCTTCATAAACCCTGGCCCTTGCCGCACCCAGCGGATGCAATGCGACCAGCGCCTTGAACAACTCAAAGGCGCCCTCGCGTGGGGGGTCTACCAGCCACTTGTCAGCGCTGCCGTCAGCGGCCAGCAGTGCGGGGGTCATCTCAAATAGGTTACGGGCAACAAAACGGGTCGGGCACAGCGGCGCCAAGCCGCCCCGCAAAGTCTGGTTGTGCGCGTAGTTTTCTTGCGAACGCGCCACCAGCGCTTCGCTGCCTTCAATGCCCAAGACCTCCCGCCCGCGCGTGGCCAGTGGCAGCGTGAAATTGCCCAGACCACAAAACCAGTCAATCACCCGTTCGTCGGCCTGCACATCCAGCAGCCGCAGAGAGCGACCGACCAGCACGCGGTTGATAAAGGGGTGGACCTGGGTGAAATCAGTGGGCCTGAAAGGCATGACCACGGAGAACTCTGGCAACTGATAGGCCAGCACCGGGCCGCTGACTTCCAGCAATTTCACCGTATCAGGCCCCTTGGACTGCAACCACCACTGCAGGCCAGGCCGCGTGGCAGCGAAGGTCCGCAATCGGTCCAGATCCGCTGCACTCAAGGGCTCCATGTGGCGCAGCACCATGGCGGTGACGGGCGGGCTGCCCTCGTTCATGGCGTCGCCGCAGGCCAACTCGATCTGAGGCAAGGTCTCCCGAGCCTCCATGCTGCCGATGAGATCACGCAGCGGCATCAGCATATCGCTGACGTGCTTAGGAAGCACGTGACACTCGCGGATATCGGCCACATAAGTGCTCTTGCGCTCGTGAAAGCCAACCAGAACGGTCGCCTTTTTACGCACGTAGCGAACCGACAGGCGCGCCCTGAAGCGGTAATTCCAGGCCGGCCCCTCAATCGGTCGCAAAATATTCTCGGGATGAACCTTGCCCAGGTGCCACAAGTTGTCTTCCAGCACGCGCTGCTTGACCGCCACTTGCGCACTGACATGCAGATGCTGCATCTTGCAGCCGCCGCAAGCGCCGGTATGCATGCCGAAGTGCGGACACTGCGGCCGCACCCGCTGGGACGACTCATGGTGGACAGCCGTCAGCGTGGCTTTTTCAAAGCTGGTTTTTTTTCTAAAAACGTTGGCAGTGACCACCTCGAACGGCAGGGCTCCCTCGATAAAGACGACCTTTCCGTCGGCGCGGTGGGCAATGCCCTGGGCTTCGATGTCAAGCGATTCGACCGAGAGCAGGTCAAGCGGGTAGTCATGCGCAGCGGTGGCCGCGGGCTTCGAAGATTCTTGGGTCATGCACCGATTGTCTCAGGTGCGTCGGGGCTTGCAGACGCCGTCAGGCCCACGCGGCGAGGTATTCGCGCCAGTGCGGCTCGCCTGGGGCGAGTTCTGCAAGCGTTTGCCTGACGAAATCAATTTCCTGCGCGTACTCGGCTTCGAGAAAACCACCGCGCATTTTCTGAAACCGGCAATACATCAGGTAAGTGTTCATGACATCGGTTTCGCAGTAACGCCGAATATCGTCCAGCTTTCCCTCCAGATAGGCCGGGTAAACGGCCGAGCCGTCCATGCCCAGCTTGCCCGGAAAACCGCATAGCTTGGCCATGGCGTCCAGCGGGGCGTTGTTCTTGGGCTGGTACATCGCCAGCAAATCCATCAGGTCCAGATGGCGCATGTGGTAGCGACTGATGAAGTTATTCCACTTGAACTCGCGGCTGTCGTGGTCACCGCCCTCCCCCATGTCCCAGTACTTGCTGGCCACCACGCCATGCTTGAGCCCCCGGTAATGCAGAACGGGCAGATCAAAACCGCCGCCGTTCCAACTCACCAACTGCGGCACATGCTTTTCAAGCGTATTGAAAAAAGTCTGGATGATCTTGCCTTCCTGGCTGACCCCATCCATCTCGCGGTCGGCGAAGGAATGAATGCGCAAGCCCTCGGCATTGCGAAAGACGCAGCTGATCACCAGGATTCGCTGAAGGTGCAGCGGCATGAAATCACTTTGACCACGCGCCTGACGCTCGGCCAGCCAGGCGGCATACACCTCGGCATCAGATGTTTCAGCAGGTGCTGCCCGCAAGGCCCGCAAACCCGCCAAGTCGGGAATGGACTCGATGTCAAACACCAGAACAGGCCAGCTCATGAAGGCTCCTTTGATTCGGGGGGCAAAGGCGCCAAGGATAGAGGCTGACGCGGGCAGGTCAAGCGCTGAAAAGATTTCTCTGGCCCCGAACTGCCAGCAGCTGCGGGCTTGACGCTGGCCACGCAGACCAACCCTGCTCCCAGCAACTAGCCCGCGATGGCACGCCCGTTTTGCGGCTGAACCGGGCGAGCATTTTTCTTGAAGGGGAACTGCTCGACCTGCTCGCGGGAAATGTTGGCTTGGGATTTAAGAATGAAAAAACGCACGCCTTCGGTGCACGGCGGCGTGGTCAGCGAGCCCTCATAGCTGTAGAACTCGTTTTCACGCGGCACCAGGTTGCCGGGGTTGAAGGTCACACCGTCGGGCTGGACCTCAGGCCCCTCTTTGGCCGGCGCGTGAGCCCACAAGGCCTTGATGCCCGGGTTTTCGTTGCCCTCCTTGAGCAACACCCCCAAAACCGCCAGGCGCCCTTCGGAGTTCTTGTGAACGAAATGAACCACCATCGCTGCAGGCTTGCCGTCGATGAGTTCCTCACTAGGCTTGTGAAAGTGAAACTGCAGCAACTCAAAGGGCATGCTGTCAATGCGCAACTTGCTGCCAGGGTTGACATTGACCTGGATCGTGTGACCGTTATTGATGATTCGCAGCGGACCGGGCTTGTAGTCGGGCGCAATGGCGAACAAAGCCTTTTCAAACGGACCCTTGATATTCAAAGGAGCTTGCGACTTACCCCTGGCACAGGTTGGAAACTCCTTACCCCAGTTTTCCGGCCCCATGGCACCCTCGTAGTCCCAATGCGCCGCATGCTTGGTACCCTTGCCAGTCTTGGCGTCCTTGCCGGCCTTCTCGGGTTTGTCGCCCTGACCGTCTTTCGCAGCCGGCTTACCGTGGTCGTCGACCTTGTCATCATTGGCAGCAGCCTTGGCCGTGGTCGCGCCAGCGCATTCGGACAGCACATCAACTTTCTCGCCGGCTGCCGCCAACGCATTTTGCGCCGCGCAAATCACGTTCTTACGGCTTCCCCAATCGGCCATTTCAAGCGCCTTCTTGAAAGCCTCCACCGTTGCGGGATCTTTGCTGCCTTTGGTCATCAGGCGTAGCGCGCCCAAGCCGAGTTGGCGTTCAGTCGACAGGCTTTTTTCTTTTTTGTAGGCCGCTTCGAGGTCCTTGAGAACCTCCCCGCTGGACATGGCAGCCTTGACGGCATCCAACTCTTGCGCCTTGACTTTGAGCGGCTCGATTTCTTGCTTGGCAGCTTCGAGCGACTCAGTGAGTTCAGCAATCTTTTTGTCCGCTGTTTCCGCCTGCTTGGTGGTCTCAGTCAGTTTGACATTGTTGGCGTTACCGCTTTTGTAATTGAGCCAGCCAAAAGCACCCGCACCAGCCAAAGCCAGCACCAACACTATTTCAAAAATGATTCTTTTCATGGAGTTCCCTGGGCTGTCCGAAGAAGCGGTTGAGCGCAAGGCTTAGGTCACAGAGACCCTGTGTTGCACTTCGACACCTCAAAATCGGAACGAATGGTCAAAACTTGAGCGCGCCAAATTTGTCACGCGAGCATCACGCGAACAATTGGAAGCATTTTGACACCAGCAGAAAGCCCGTCAATAAGCCTCGGGAGAACAACTACCAGTCTGGCAAATTGGCACCTGACAGGGTGGATCTCACGGGGCCCGCGCGAGCCCCGCCGCAAGTTGATCGAACCTAGTCAAGATTCGGGGGCACCCAGACTTCGGCGGCACGCGTCATAGCAAATGAAAGCACGCGTGTTTTACCGGCATTGAAGGCGATGAGCCTTAGATGGTCGACAGACTCGACCACGGTGTAGGCCATCAAAACGCCGCTGAAAATACCGTTGTCAGCGTCGGCGGTGCAACCGGACAAAGTGACCGTGGTGCGGAAAATTCCGTTCAAGGAGTCGTTGTACGGCGACGCAGACAGCGCCACACTGCAGCCCCAGGGCTGGCGGTCCAGGCTCAGGCTACTACCGACGTCGTCCATGGTCAGAGTGATCCCAGTCGAACTGGCGCTGCCGCTGGTCCAGTCACCAACCCAGGGGGTTCTGCCCAAGCTGTCTAGCGTCCGCAGGTCGTTCATGTTGGTCGCGGCAACAGCGCGCCGGTCAGTGCCGACGGTGATAACCGCCCGGAGTTGATTGTCAAGGCTGCTGGTGAAGTCCACAGTGCCAGTGCTCTGGGCAAACCCGGCCACCGACGTCAAAGCGGTGGCCCGTGAAGCCGTGAGAAGGGGTCCCGTGTAAAACACAGGTGTGGCTCCGACGAATCGCCAGCCATACCACTCCAGCGCAGCGCCAGTCTCGTCAGTGGGCACCACGGCACTGACAAAAAAATCGCTTCCGCTCGCGGCCTCGCTGAGGTAAACCCCCATCGACAGCTTGCGGTCGGGCTCAACCCCGGGCGCAACAGGGACACCCAAAATACCGTTGATGGTACCGCTACTGCCACCGCTACTGCCGCCACCTCCGCCTCCGCCACAGCCGGCCAGCACAAATGGTAAGAACAAGACAAACAGTCGAAGTCCGGAGCGAAAAAATGAGAACGTCATGATGGAGATATCCAAAGTTTCGAGCCCGCACAAAAAATGCGGCCCCAAGTGCTAGCGGGCACCCCTGAGGCGCAGCGTTTTTGCAAAAATTAGTTACTTATTTTACGCTTTAATTGGGATTTTATAAAGAAACAACTCATTGCAGGCGATTCATCGCCCAGCTTTATCGGCAAAAAAACCGTTTTAGCCAGCGGCCAGAGCACTGACCTGCTTGACGTTACAGGGCAACAAATGGTCAGCGCCTGCGGCTGCATCAAGCCGGGCCGTCCGACGGAGCCGGGGCAGGACTGGCTATATTACGGCTCATGCATCATTCGTTACAAAGTACGGGTCTGGCACTGCTGCTGGCCTTTGTTTTGCCCGCCCATGCCCGCTGGGACAATGTTGGGCTGTGGCGCCAGGGCGCGTTTTATCTCGACCGGACCACGCTGGAGAAGTCGGGCGACTTTCGCAAAGTCTCCACAATGCTGGACTACCGGGTGCCGCAAAAAAACCAACTGGGTAAAACCTTCCGCTCGACGCGGTCCCTGCTTCACATTGACTGCAAAAAGGAAGAAGTGCGCACGCTGCACCTGGCGATGTACGCCGGCCAGATGCTGACGGGCGAGCTCGTCGAGAGCGAAGGCATCCTCGCTGAATGGCAACCGGTGCCAGCCGATACACCCATGCACAGAATCATCTGGACCGTCTGCTGAGGACGAGCTCGGGAGCACATCTGCCCTCACCGCCGTGGCGGACTGACCCAGCCACCCTGCAGCCAATGCCAGTAGGCCGGCTCAAAGGGCCAGGCGATGTCGCAAATCGGCGTGCCGGGGGCAAACACCGCGCCCGTCAGGTGATCAAGCCACTGCCCGTTTGCCCCCAGAGGCGCGAGCCAGGCGTCGCTTTCTGGTGAGGCTTTCGGTTCCAGCAACCGCCACCGCGCGGGCGGCAAAACCTGGCCGGGCCTGAATCGGAGCCCCGGACCGGAGAGCAGGTCATGCACACTGCCCCACTCGCGCCCACCAAGCTGTTGCTTGATAACCCGCAGTCGCTCCTCAATCTGCGTGGCCGCCTGCGGCCCAGCGCCGGCATGAAAGCGCAACTGGCCCAGCACGTTGTCAAAAAAAATACACGCTTGGGGGTGGTTCTCAAGCAAACGAGGCAGAGCCTTCAGGGCGTCCCCGCAGTGATAGTCCCAGTGCGTCAGCGCAGCGCGCAAGGCCGGCCCATGGCGCCAGGCAAACAGGGGCTTGGCCAGCGGGTCCAGATCCCACACCTGAATCCGGCGAAAGCGCTGCAGCCAGGGGGAAGGCAACATCCAGCCCGCGCTCGCACCGATCAGCAGCAACTCATCGCTGTGAGGCTGCACCTGGGCCAGCCAGTCAGCGATCTGCCCACGGGTATCCCGCCAAAGGGCCTGTGAGCGCCAGGCTCGCCAATGCCAGCGCAGACCGCCCGAAGGACTCAAGCGCCCGTGCCCAGGTTAAATTGCATCACACCCATGTCGTCCATTTGACGCTGCTCGCGACGGCGCAAATTGTTTTGCACATTACGCAGGTCCTGATCGACCAGCGCCTGCATTTTCAGGCGCTCGCGCTCGGCCTCGGCCAGACGCTGGCGACACTGCGCCATGGCACGCTCGGTCTGCGCGATGTCCTGGTCGACGCGCTGCATCAGCACCAGCAACTGAGCCGCAAACTGCCGCTGGTTCATCGTCTCCTGCATGCCGATGCTTAAGCTTCCCTCGGCCGGCGCTTTTTGGTAATCGTTGTAGAGCTGTTGCAAACGCTCTCGGCTGGCCTGCAAACTTTGCAGGCGGTTGCGAGCGAGCGTCAGGTCGGCCTGAATCAGGCTGACCGCCTCCTCGGCCTTGTTCAACAAGACGGTCCAGCAAGCGCGGGGTTTGTTCATGGTGTGGGCCTTGTCTTTGAGAGTGGGGGTTTGCGACCTGAGCTTGGCGCTCAAGCGGCCATCAGCGCCCGCAAATCGTTGCGGGTCTGCTTTTCAAACTGGGCCAGGTGCATGTCCTGGCGCAAGAAGTGCTCCATGGCCGGGCGCAGACGAATGGCTTCGTCGAGCTCGCTGTTCGAGCCGGCCTCGTAGGCGCCCACCTGAATCAGGTCGACGTTTTGCTGGTAAAGCGACCAGAGCCGGCGAAAGCGATTGGCAATTTTGAGGTCTTCAGGGCTGAGCAGGGTTTGCATCAGGCGCGAAATCGAACCGTTGAGGTCAATGGCCGGGTAGTGAGCCGCATCGGCCAACTTGCGCGAGAGCATCACCTGGCCGTCGAGTGACGCGCGGGCGATGTCAACAATCGGGTCGTTGGCATCGTCGCCTTCGGCCAGCACGGTGTAAATCGCGGTGATCGAACCATGCCCGTTACGCCCGACACCGGCACGCTCAATCAGATTGGGGAGCAAGGCAAACACCGAGGGTGGATAACCTTTGGCCGTGGGCGGCTCGCCGACCGCCAGACCGATCTCGCGCTGGGCATGGGCCACGCGGGTCAGGCTGTCAACCAACATCAACACGTCCTTGCCCTGGTCACGAAAATACTCGGCAATCAGGTGCGTCATTTGCGCGGCCTTCAGGCGCAACACTGGCGACACATTTGCCGGCGCTGCCACCACCACCGACTTGGCCAGGCCCTCTTCGCCCAGGGATTCGCGGATAAAGGCCTGCACTTCGCGGCCCCGCTCGCCAACCAGGCCAATCACCACAATGTCGGCCTGTGTGAAGCGGGTCAACATGCCCAACAGCACGCTTTTGCCCACGCCGGAGCCGGCTACCAGGCCAATGCGCTGGCCACGACCCAGGGTCAGCAGGCCGTTCAAGGCTTTCACGCCGACGTCCAGCACGCGGTCAATCGGGCCGCGCTCCATGGGATTGATCGGCAGACCCAGCAGTCCGAGTTTGGTTTTGCAGTCAGGTTTGGGTCGGCCATCGAGAGGCTCACCACGGCCATCAATCACGCGTCCCAGCAGTTCCGGCCCCAGACTGGCCTGGCCAGAACTGGCCATCAGCCGCACCGACGCCCCCGGGCCAATACCCACGGGGTCGGTAAAGGGCATCAAAAACAAGGTCTTGTCGTTAAAACCGACCACCTCGGCCTCGATGCACTGCCCTTCATGACCCAGAATTTCGCAGCAGGTGCCAATCGGCGCCATGATGCCGCGCGCCTCAAGCCGCAAACCCACCAGCCGCACCAGCGTGCCGCAGCGCTCAGGCCGCTGACTGCGGATCTGCGCCAGGCTGCGCTGGACTTCGCTGGCAAAGTCAGTCATGGCTGACCCCAGGCTCGCTCAGATCGTGATCGAAGACCGCATTACCGTCCGCATTACCGCCCTCGTCGAACTCGGCCGCGAATTTTCCTGCTGGCGCCGGGCGCAGCCTGTCGCCGCCGTAGTCATCGCGCCGATCCGCCGCCATGCGGGGGCTGGGCGTCCACCACCTGCCGCGAGCCGGGCAAGCGAGTGGCCAGACGGTCGGGCTGAAAAGCCGACTGCGCCATGCCGCGCACCGGGTCGAGCAACAGGGCCCGAGCCATCGCATCGAGCCGGTTTTCAATCAGATCGCTGACCCCCGTATCGCTGGCACTGGCGCGCACGCTGCCTGGCAGCAAGTCTTCGTTGGCCTGTAATTGCCAGGACAAAGCGGCCGCGTCATGCGGGTTGTCGCCAGATGTCGCAGACTTTTTGGCGTCGCCATCTCCGCGCACATCGGCGCTGCCTGCCGCTTTGTCGGCGGGACTGGCTTTTTGGCGCATCAGCTTGTCGAGCAAAATCAGGTCGGCCGGGTTGAGCTCCACCAACACCGGTGTATTGCGCTGAGGTGCGAGCTCCTCGACGCAGCGCTGCACCAAACGCTCAACAGCCGCAGCCGACACACTCAATTCGGCCAGCACCAGTTGTTCGGCCAGGTGCAAGGCCAGCCGCTTGAGGGGCTCAAACAGGCGCTCAGGGGTGTCGATCAAAGCGCGCACCGCGCCATCGAGTTCCGTCAGCAAGGCCTGGCTGCACAACTGCTCGCCTGACTGCAGCGCCATCATCTCCTCCCGCATTTGCTGGCGACCCTCGGCCAGGCCCTGGGCATGCGCCTGCTGGCGAATGGTTTCTAGCGCCGCCTCGCTCATTGCCGAAGTGGGCACCAGCGGATCGGCTGCCATGTCCGGGGCCGGCAAAGACTCGAGCGGCAACGGGGACTCAAAAGCAGTCTCGCTGTCAAAGGCAGGCGATGCCTCGGGCCAGGTCCGCACCACCTGAAGGTCAAAGGCCGGGGCGGCGCCGACTTTCCAGGCCTGCTTGACAAAGCCCGCGCCGGGCGCGCTAGGGTGGAGCAAGTCCGTCGACTGCCAGACCCGCGCGGTCCGCTCGGGCGCCGGACGCTTGAGGGCGCGATCAGACAAAGTCTTCGCCTCCACCCAGCACCAGATCGCCCGCATCAGAGAGCTTTCGTGCAATCCGCATGATCGACTTTTGCGCTTCTTCCACGTCGGCAATGCGCAGCGGGCCCTTGGCCTCCATGTCATCTCGGAACATGCCGCGCGCACGCTCGGACATATTGCCAAAGAACTTGTCCTTGACCGCGTCGTTGGCTCCCTTGAGGCCAATCATCAGCAAATCGGGCTCCACATTGCGCATCAGCACCTGAATACCGCGGTTGTCCACGCCCACCAGGTTCTCGAAGGTGAACATATTGTCTTGAATCTTCTGCATCAACTCCGGGTCCAACTCCGCCAGGCCACCCATGACCGAGGCTTCGAGCGCCGTTTTGGTGAAGTTCATGATCTTGGCCGCAGCCTTGACGCCACCAAAACTCGAGGACTTGGCCGACGAGTTGTTGGAAAACTGCTTTTTCATGATGGACTCGAGCTCTTCCATCGCCGAGGGCTGAACGGTCTCGAGATTGGCCACGCGCTGAATGATCTCGGCACGGGTTTCCGTCGGCAGGTAATTGAGGACGTCGGCGGCGACCGAATTTTCGAGCACGGACAAAATAATCGCCGTGACCTGCGGGTGCTCACTGCGAATCATGTCGGCAATCGATCGGGCATCCATCCAGCTCAAGATATCCAGGCCCCTGCTGCCCTGGCCCGGCATGATGCGACCCAGCACCGAGGCGGCTTTGTCGTCGCCCAGTGCGCGCTTGAAGACTTTTTCAACGTAGTCCGTCGTACCCAGACCCAGATTGGTCTGCTTTTTGATCGTCGCGA
This sequence comes from uncultured Burkholderiales bacterium, assembly GCA_903844825.1. GTDB lineage: Bacteria > Pseudomonadota > Gammaproteobacteria > Burkholderiales > Burkholderiaceae_C > Polaromonas. Next base: position 19,197 of record CAIMVC010000368.1, read on the forward strand.
CAAACTGGTCGAGCACCGCGTTGACCGCCTCTTGCGACAAATCAGCCACCGACACCATGGCACCGCCCAGCGCCTGGACTTCCTTGGGGTTGAGAAACTTGATGATCTCGGCGGCCTGCTGCTCACCGAGCAAGAGCATCAGCACGGCGGCGCGCTGGGTGCCGCTCATCTCGGCCATCTCTTTTTCAAGGGCCGCAGCAGCAGCCTCTGATACCACCGTTTTTTCGTCTTTTTCAGCCATCGTTTTTCCTTGGGGGCGCCCGGCTTGTTCAGGCGGCCTTGATCATATTTTTCAGCACGCTAGCCACACGCGCCGAGTCTTCGGCCACGATCATGCGCACCAGAGCCACTTTGTCGTCATAAGAGTTGGCAGTGTCCAGCATTTCCAGTGAGATGCTCGATTTTTTCGGCTTGAGCTTAGCTTTGAGCTGCTCCAGTGTTTCGCCTTCACCGAGCTGAATAGCGTTCATGTCTTCGGCTGACAACTCGCCATCAGGCAGAGGCTGGGACTGAACCAGCAACAAATTGGCGGCAGCCTCCTTGGCCTCTTTGTCACTGTTAATGACGTGCATCACGCCTGGACGCACCACCAGCAGCAAGAAAGCCACAAAGATCAAACCCAGCAAACCGCTCTTGAGCTGGCTCATGAGGCTCTCATCCTTGTACCAGGCAACGCTCATATCCAGGGACTGCTCGGGCTCGAACTTAGCCGCAATCACGGTCACCACGTCACCGCGGGCTTCGTTATAACCCACCACACTGCGCACCAGACTTTGCATGCGCTCGATTTCTTCAGCCTTGTAGGGGTTGGGCGTCGGCTCGGGCAGCTCGCCCTTGTCGTTTTTAGGGCCCACCACCGGGGCACGCTCGTTGATCACCACCGCTACGCTCAGGCGCTCCACCGTTCCGGTGGCGCTCTTGACATGGCGCACCGAACGATCGAGTTCGTAGTTGCGGCTGCTGCGTGATGTCTGTGTGCTGCGCTCATCGCCGGCCTTGCCCGTGCTCACTGACGAATTCGTGCTGGCCGTGGGCGCCGGCGGCGGAATGTTTGACAACGCGCCCGGAATGCCCATGGCGTCCTTGGCCGTGTTGCGGTCCTCGCTCAAGACTTCAGAGCGGGTTTTCGGGCCCTTGTCGCGGTTATCAAAAGCTTCTGTCGTGGTTTCAGACTGGCTGAAGTCCAGCGCCAAGTTCACTTGCGAACGCACGTTGGACGGGCCCGCGATGGGGGCCAGAATCTGATCGACGCGCTGGCGGTACAAGTCTTCCATTTTTTGCTTGTGCTGGGTTTGCGTCGCCGTCATGCCGAAGGCTACTTCAGAGGCTGAATCGGTGATCAGTTTGCCGTGGTTGTCGACCACCGACACATTGTCCGGCGTGAGCATGGGCACACTCGACGCCACCAGGTGCACCACCGCCTGCACCTGCGACGGCGTCATCGAGCGGCCATTGTGCGGCGTGACCACCACCGACGCCTTGGGCGGCGTGCGGTCACGCACAAACGCTGACTGTTTGGGCATGGCCAGGTGCACGCGAGCGGCCTGGATCGAATCAATCTGCAAAATACTGCGGGCAAGCTCCTGCTCCATGGCAGCGGTGTAACGCACCTGCTCCATAAACTGGCTGGTCGTCATCGACGACTGATCCTTGAGCGCATCCAGGCCGACCTGCCCCGTCTTGGGAAGACCCTTGGAGGCCAGAAAAATCCGCGCCTCGTGGTAGCGCTGGTTTGGCACGGTGATCTGGCCGTTGGAGGTATCGAGCACGGGCTTGAACTCAGCGGTCTTGAGCGCCTCAAACGCCGCCTGCTGGTCCGAATCCGACATGCTCATGCCCAACGGGCGGTAGGTCGGCGCATTAACCGCCGTGTAGACGGCTGCAAAAAGCAGCAACACGACAGCCATGATCATAAAAGGCAAGGCCTTTTTGACGGCCGGCTGCTCCATCATCTGGCGCACAGTGGCCAGCGGGCCAGAGATCGGCGAGAGCATGCTGCCAAGCCCCGGGCCGGTCGTGGTCATTCCGGTCTGGCCGGCGCCTGCGCTCAGAGCGCCGCCAGTCGTGTTGGCCAGTGCGCCGCCTGCGGGGGCCGACATGTTGCCCGACATGGTGCCGTTAGGCAGGGCTGCGGTGGTGGTAGTTGCCATGGTCAGTATCTTTCAGCAAGCGGTCAAACCGGCATGTTCAAAATGTCTTCGTAAGCCTTGAGCACCTTGTTGCGTACCTGCAAGGTGGCCTCAAAACTCAGCGACGACTTTTGCATGGCCAGCACCACATCGGTCAGCGGCACGTCTTCGCCACGCTCATAGGACTCGGCGAGATTTCGCGACGACTGCTGGGTCTCGTTGACCTGGTTGAGCATCGACTTGATGGCGTCACCAAAACCGGCCTTCTCAACCCCTTGGGCGTCTGCGTCCTGCAAACCGCCGGCGGCCTGGCTCTGGTGCGCCCGCAGGGTCTGCAACATCGACTGGATGTTGGCGCTGGATGTGGCTTTTTCGATCATCATGTTCAGTCCTTAGATCGAAACACACATACCGGCGGAACCCATGGCGACTGCGCCTTGTGCGCAGTCGGCTGCATGGCTCTTGACAGGGCTCTTGAGCTTGGCCAGTTTGTAGCGCAGCGTGCGCGGGCTGATGCCCAGCTTGCGCGCCGCTTCCATGCGGCTGTAAGTCGAGCTGATCGCGGCCATGATCAGCTGGTGTTCATTGATCTGCACCGCCGCCTGCAGGCTGGCCGCTTCGGGCACCAGCATGGACTGCGCAGTTTCAGCAACCCAGGCTGCTGCAGGCTGCGCAGAGATCGGCGCGGCGGCATAAGAAACAGCAGCTGAGCTCATGGCCTGGCTCCAGGGCGACAAGCTGCCGACGCCTGCCTGCAACGCAGGCTGGGCGCTGAACTCACCGACTTGCGGCTGGTCGTCAAACATCAGATGCGCCGGCGTGATGACCTCGTCGGTGCACAGCACCACGGCGCGCAGCACCACGTTTTCCAGCTCACGCACATTGCCTGGCCAGGCGTAGGCCTGCAGGCTGGCCTGAGCCGCGGCATTGATACTAAGCACACGGCCGGCTTGCGCGTGGCGAACCAGCAAGCGGGCCACCAGCGGCAAGATATCGCCCGGGCGCTCGCGCAGCGGCGGCACGCGCAGCTTGAACGTGCTGAGACGAAAATACAGGTCCTCGCGGAACTCGCGGCGCACGATCGACTGGCGCAAATCCTTGTTGGTCGCAGCCACCACGCGCACATCCAGATCAATCAGGCGCTCACCGCCCAAGCGCACCAGCTGACGCTCCTGCAGGACACGCAGCAACTTGGCTTGCAACTGAACCGGCATCTCGCCGATTTCGTCCAGAAACAGCGTGCCGCCCTGGGCTTGCTCAAACAGACCCCGGTGGTCTTTGACGGCGCCAGTAAAAGCGCCCTTCTCATGACCAAACAGCATGTCCTCAATCAGGTGTTCGGGCAAAGCCGCGCAATTGAGTGCAATAAAAGGGCCACGCGCGCGGGCAGAAGACTCATGCAGCACCCGGGCCAGCACTTCCTTGCCGGCGCCAGTGGGCCCTTCGATCAAGGCGGTCACATTGGCTTGCGCCACGCGCTGGGCCAGAGCCAGCAAATGGCGGCTGGTCGGGTCGACATACACCACGGTGCGGGGCGCTGGGGCAGTCACCGTCGCGGGGGCTGGCACCGACTCGGGCGCCGGCCTGACGCTCACGGCGCTCCAGGCATCAAAAGAAAAATCATCACCGGCCAGCACATGCAAAGCGCCACTGCGCATGGCCGCGACTGCCAGCGCCATGTCGCGACGCTCAACCCGGCACACCACCGGCACCGTCAGGGACCGCGCCGACACCAGTGTCTGCAACTCCAGCAGCAAATCGGTATTGCCCTCTAAGCGCACCACCAACAGGTCGGCACCATCCAGCGCGGCCTGCAAGTCGTCGAGCGTCGACACCGCGTGCACCAAAAGACCGTGGCCCGCCAATTGCGCCCGCTCGGGTCCGGACAAGGCCCGGAAGGGATCAAGCCAAAGTACTTTCTGGGTGTTCAGAGAATTGCTCATGGGAGTCTGTAGCCTCATAGTCGACATATGGGTACAGCAGAGCAAGTGTCATGCCATTGTAAAATTACGTAAAAAATATCATTTTCTTGACACTTTTACGCACATTCCCAGGCACTTAGGAGAACAAAACAAGTTCAGCGACGAATTCCCGACAGTTCAGCCTGGGCTGCACCCTACGCAGCGGGTTTAACCTGCTTAGCCGCAAACCCCTGGCATGCCGTTCCGTCAGCCCGCAGCACCTCCAGCGCCGGCAAGACCTTGGACTTAAAACCCATGAACTTGCACAAGTAAGGCAAGCGCGGATCCCAGCTCGTAGCAAAGTACCGGCACTGCCAACAGTTAGGTCCCTGAGAAGTAACACCGGCTCGCGGTGCGGCAATCGTTGTATGCATGAGCTCACTGCAGCAAAAGCAATGCCAGCGAAAAAGCGGCAACAACTGGCCGCTGCTAGCCCGCGCACCGAGCCCGTAAAAGCCATGACCGCTCGCCCCGAGGCATGGCCGCTCCGTTCGCACCGAGGTATCGAAGGGTTTTCCCCCGTGAAGAACCCGATTTCGACTTACTGCAGCAGTTTGAGCACCGACTGCTGGTCGGTATTGGCCTGCGCCAGGATGGCTGTCGCCGCCTGCTGCATGATCTGCGTTCGGGCCAGCGCGGTGCTGGCCACGGCATAGTCGGCGTCCTCGATCTGGCTGCGGGACGCCTCTGAGTTAACCGACACATTGAGCAAGTTGTCCATCACATGCTCGAGCCGGTTCATAGTCGCGCCCATGGTCGCTCTGGAAGCGCTGACCTGGTTAAGTGCCTTATTGATCTTCTCAATCACCGCGGCCGAGCCTTCAACTGTCTTGATGTTCACCGCCGGATTGTCTTCACCCGCATCGTGGGTCACCCCGCCAGTGATGAAGCCGTTGCGGCCAAAGTCGTGCAAATCGACCGTAATGACCTGGTCTTCCCCTGGCCCCACCTGAAAACTCAAACGCCCGACACTCGGGCCATTGACCGCACCGCCCGAGGTGTCGAGCACGCTGGCAAAGGTATCTGCGGTAAAGCCCAAGTCAGCAAAGTTGCCCGACAGGCTGTCGCCATACTCAACCTTGAAGCCCTCGCTGATCACCTGGTTAGAGATCAGCGAAACCGACCCATAAGCCGTGGTGGCGCCCGTGCTCGTCGCCGTGGCCGCAGCGATCCCCTCAACAGCCGGCGCCAGGTACAAGCCCAGGTCACTCGAAGACAAACCGTTGGACGAGTTAAACCAGACGGCCAGGTTTCGCCCGTCGGGTGTCGTCAACTCGACACCACCCTCCCCGTTATCACTGGCCTTGACACCATGAGCATCGAATTGCGTATTGATGGCAGCGATCACATTGGAGCGCCGAACAGCCACAGAGTCGGTTGGACTCAAAGTCACTGGAACATCCACGCCGTTCACAAACATGCTGACCGCGCCAGAGACAGTGCCAATCGTCGTCACCAGACCCGAAGTCGAGGCCGGATTGGCTGTGGCGTAGACACCCGTTTCAGACTGACTCGCATTGATGGCGGCGGCAATGGCAATGGCGCTGCCCGCGGCAGAACTCGTCGCCGAGATGGTGTTGCTCACCGTGTCGTCCGCCGCGCTGCTGGCCCGAATGGCCACACCGTTGATCTTCAAGTCAAAGGCGTTCAAGGTCTTGATATCTGCCGCCGACGCCACAGCCGGCCGATCGCTGCTGCTGGTACCCACCACCTTGGCGCCCGCCGTACCACTCAAAATCGGCGAGCCGTTCCATTCGTGGTGCTCGGCAATGCGCACAATTTCCTGCTTGAGCTGCTGAAACTCCAAGTCAAGGTAGCCCCGCTGATCCGCCGAATAGGTGGCATTGCTGGACTGAACCGCCAACTCGCTCATGCGCTGCAACATGCTCGTCATCTCATTGGTCGCGCCCTCTGCCGTCTGAATCAGCGACACCGCATCCCCGGCGTTACGAACCGCCTGGTTCAAGCTCCTGATGTGCTGCGTCATCCGGCTGGCAATCGCCAAGCCCGCCGCATCGTCTTTGGCTGAATTGATGCGCTTGCCCGTAGACAACTGCTGCATCGCCGTCGCCGACTCCCTGCCGGCGATTTTGAGGGCCGACTGGGTGTACAGGGCCTTGATGTTGGTGTTGATGACTGACATGGGTATCGCTCCGCTTAGAAAAGAACTGGCCTCGCCGGCGAAGGCAAAGGACATTTGCAGCACCCCCCGGAGCTGTCGAGCAACCGACAACACCCCCAGGAGCGACGCAGAACTCGGTTTAAAGCAATAAAGGTGCCCGTCAAATGTCGCCGGCAGACTCGCCATCAAAGGCTCGCGCGCCTTGCTTGTCGAGTTTCCGTATGGCACGCGACTTGCTCAAGTCGACTACCGCTGCCAAAAAACCGCAAGGCCTTTATGACAATAAGAATTCACCTAGCCATCATGCAACCCCCAGGGTATATCCACTCGCTGGGTTTTTTGGATCAGGCTCGCTATGCACGCTACCAATTTCGTCGACAAGGTGCCGAGGTCACTATTGGTAAAAATCGACTGCGTGAAGACTCAATCAACATCATCTTCGGGGCCCATTTGGGATTCCCTCTCCACCTGAAACAGCGCTATGCCTGCATCTTCGTCAATCTCGAACAATTGGGTGAGGGTGGCGCCGTTGTCACAAAGGACTACATCGACCTGCTTCGCACATCTGCTGTGATCGACTACGACGATCGCAACCTCGCGGCCTATGGCTGCAAAGTAGGCGATGTGCCGGTAGTCTCTTTCCAATACGCGCCCTATCTCGCAACCCTTGCCGCCCGGCCCCTGCAGGAGCGCCCCATCGACCTGCTGTTCTTTGGCAGCATCAACGAGCGGCGCAAAGCCATGTTCTCCCGCATCGAAGCCTGTGGCTGGAGCGTCTCAATGTTCGACCATCCGCTCTATGGCGAGGAGCGGGACCAATACATACGCCAGGCCAAAGCAGTTTTCAACTGCCATTTCTACGAAAGCAGTCGCTTTGAACAGGCTCGGGCCTTTCACACCCTGTCACTGGGAACGCCCGTGATATCGGAGCGGACCGATCGGACCACGCCGCCACCCGCCTTTGAAGAGGCGGTAACCTGGGTCAAGGACGAGCACCTGGAAGCATTTTTCCGGGACGAATTCATGACACCGGCATGGCTGGAGCGCGCGCAGGAGCAACAAAAGAGCTTTGCGAGCGCCGATCCGCAAGCGCAATGGCAAATCGCCCATCAATACTGCCAAGCGCTCCACGGCATGGAGGACAAGACCACGCAAATCTGGCGGCCCGCCATCATGAACCTCGGCTCTGGCAAAGACTACAAACTCGGCTGGCTCAATGTGGATATTCTTGAAAGGGCTCAGCCCGATCTGGTGGTCGACCTCGGTCAACCGGTCGCCCTCCCCCTGCGAGCAAAAACCCTGGGCGGCGGCCATGTCCTGATCGAAGAAAGCAGCCTGGACGGGATCTACGCCAACAACGTGCTCGAGCACGTGCCCGACCTGCCCTGCCTGATGACCAATCTTCTGGCCTTGCTCAAAGAAGGCGGCGAAATCGAACTGGAAGTTCCCTACGAAAAGGCGATGACCGCCTGGCAAGACCCCACGCACCTGCGCGCGATGAACATCAATTCATGGCTGTACTACACCAGTTGGTTCTGGTACATCGGCTGGTTCAACCATCGCTTCGACATCAGCCAATTCCAGTGGCTAGACGTCAACTTAGCCCCTTGCGAAGAGGCCCAGGCTGCCTTCATGAAGGTCAAGCTCAAGAAGGTCCGCACCACCCCGCAAGAGCGATCAGTGGCTCGCACCATGCGGCCCGATTTCGGGGGAGTTGACGCTGACCTCGACGCACCCATGACGCTGTCGTGAACCCAAACCCATCTTACAAATGACAACCCACAAGTTCATCATCCTTGCATCTGACCACCCCAACCATGCAGTAGTCAGTGTGGGAGAGTGGATGGCCGGAGGCTTAAAGGCACTCGGACTTGACGTTCGTGTGCTGTCCATACCAAGGGATATCTCGGAGCTCTCAGGCCTGCTGCAAGAAGGCATTGCCGGGATCATCTCACTGGGCCCCATGCCGCTGGACATCAAGATCGACCAGCGCTGGTACCTGTGGCAAAAACTGCGGTGCCCCGTCTGGCTCTACTTGCTCGACGCCATCATTTATGACTACCACAGGGTTCCCGTCATGCGGGAATTCCTTAAAGACGCCCTGAGCAGCGATCAACTGACGATCGTGTCACCAGAGGGCGGCTACTTTGAGCTGTTGGGCAAAAAGTCCGCGGGCGGCTGCCTGCCCGAAGGGCTCCAACACATCCCTTTTGGCCACTTCGCCAACCTCAACCCCACCAGCTTGTCTAAAGAGCAAAGACTGTGCGTCATCGGGACGATAGGCGGTGAACTCGGCTTGCGCCCCGACATCAACTCCGTGCAGGAGATCGTCGCTTTGTATGGGCAAAACATCCTGGGGCAACAAGAGCAACTCAACCTGATCGACCAATTGACAAGCCGGGATATTCCAGACATGCCGCTGCGCCTGTTGATGAATTTGCTCGACTGGCGGGG
>CAIMVC010000369.1 GCA_903844825.1 uncultured Burkholderiales bacterium
CGGCAAGGTCAGACAGTCAGCGGGACAGATTTTAGTCATCCAGTCCGGTGCCAGTTTGGCCCGGTACTGCCTGCGGCAAAGACAAAGCCGTATTGTGGGCCCGAGTCGGCCAGAAATTAGCAGAACTCATGACGGATTTGACTTTGCTGCCCAAAGGATCGTCGGCTAAGCCAGGACATCAAGATGGGCGACGCAGGCTCGCAGGGCTGCTACTGAGTTGCGCAACAGCCATCCTGACGGGCTGCGTTACCCTGCCCGCTACTGAGCCCATTGCGGAAAAACCCGACAGCGCAGCCCCGATCGCGGACCGGTCGAACACCATCCTCGCCCCAGCCAGCGTCGAGCGCAGCCAACCAGAACAGCAGCCAAACGCGCCGTCGACGGCCCTGCGGGCGGCGCCGGCCAGCCCTTCAGTGCTCCCCCATACGCCGCTAGACATCATCACGCCTGCCAGCGGCCTTGAGCAAACCGTCGCGTCCATGGAGGCACCCAGCGAGTTGTGGGACAGGATCCGGCGTGGCTTTGCCATGCCGAACCTGGAAAACGAGCTGGTCAGCGATCGTGAGCAGTGGTACGCCAGCCGACCAGACTACATGCTGCGCATGACCGAGCGCTCACGCAAATACCTTTTTCATATTGTTGAGGAACTAGAGCGACGCAACATGCCGACCGAGCTGGCCTTGCTGCCCTTTATTGAAAGTGCCTTTAATCCGCAGGCCGTCTCCAGCGCCAAGGCCGCAGGCATGTGGCAGTTCATGCCGCAGACCGGCACCTATTTCGACCTCAAACAAAACATCTTCAGGGACGATCGCCGGGACGTCCTGGCGTCCACCCGGGCTGCACTGGATTACCTGCAAAAACTCTACGGGATGTTCGGTGACTGGCACCTGGCACTGGCTGCCTACAACTGGGGCGAAGGCAGTGTCGGCCGGGCCATCACCAAAAACAAGCGTTCAGGCTTGGGCACCGGCTACCGGGACCTGAGCATGCCCGCCGAAACCCGGATGTACGTGCCCAAACTGCAAGCGGTCAAGAACATTGTCAACACCCCTCAAGCCTTCCAGGCGGAGCTGCCGCTGATTGGCAACCATCCCTATTTCCAAGAAGTCGAGATCACACGCGACATTGATGTCGTGCTTGCCGCCAGATTGGCGGATGTGCAGCTCGACGACTTCAAGGCCCTGAACCCATCGGCACACCGGCCCGTGATCCTGGCAGCCGGCAGCAAGCAAATTTTGCTGCCGTGGGATAACGCCAAGGTGTTTCAGCGCAACTTCGAGGCTTACACGCAGGGCCAATATGCCAGCTGGACCGCCTGGACTGTGCCTTCGACGATGAACCCCAGCGAGGCGGCCAGGCGGGCCGGCATGCCCGAGGCAGAGCTGCGGGCGGTCAACAACATTCCACCCCGTATGCTGATCAAAGCGGGCTCGACCTTGCTGGTAACTCGCTCAGCCAAGGTGGCCAATGATGTCGCCACGCATGTGGCCGATAACGGCCACATGGCGCTCGCACCTGACGTGGTCACCCGGCGAACAACAGTGAAGGCGCGCAAGCAGGAAACGGTAGGCAGCGTTGCCAGGCGCTACGGTGTCAGTGCGCTCAATGTCGCCGAATGGAACCAGGTCAGCGGCGGCAGCGCCTTCAAGACAGGGCAATCCATCGTGCTGTTTTTGCCCGTCAGAGCGTCTGCAGTGAGGTCTGAAGCCTCACCGAAAAGCGCTGCCAGCTCGGTCGCTAGCGGCAGGAAAGCCCCCCAGCGCAGCCAGCGAACCGTAGCTAAAAAAACATCAGGGCAGCGCCCCTGATCAGCCAGCTGCGCCCGCACCGCTCCTAGAGTTTTTCGGTCTCGCCGCTGCGGGGCTGCCATTTCATCAACCGCTTTTCCATGACCCCGACCAAGGCGTCGAGGACCAGAGCAAACGCGGTCAGCACGACAATGCCTGCGAAAACGGTGTTCACATCAAACGTCCCCTCGGCCTGCAGGATCAGGTAGCCGACCCCACGGGCAGAACCCAGGTATTCACCGACCACCGCACCTACAAACGCCAGCCCGACTGAGGTGTGCAGACTTGAAAAAACCCAACTCGTCGCACTCGGAAGGTAGACCGTGCGCAGCAACTGCCGCTGATCTGCACCCAGCATGCGTGCATTGGCCAGCACCACCGGGCTGACTTCCTTGACGCCTTGGTAGACATTAAAAAAGACGATGAAAAACACCAGCGTCACGGCCAGTGCCACCTTGCTCCAGATGCCCAGACCGAACCACATGGCAAAAATCGGCGCCAGAATCACCCGGGGCATGGCGTTGGCGGCCTTGATGTAAGGATCCAAAATGGCCGCCGCCAGCGGGGCCAGCGCCAACCACAGACCGCAACTCAAACCCAGCAAAGTGCCGATGCCAAAAGCCAGTACCGTCTCCAGCAAGGTCGTGCCCAGATGGACATAAATGTCAGCTTGGCCAGCAAGCCCCTCCGGGAAAAGCGGACTAGGCGCGAGGGCAAAGGGCATGAACCAGGACCAGATACGGCCTAGGACCTTGACCGGCTCGCCCAGAAAAAAGGCCAGTTGCGGGTTGCGTGAGGCCAGATGCCAAACCAGCAAAAAAACCACCAGCACGCCAATTTGCCAGAGCCGCAGCCAGCTCAACCGGGTCAATGGGCTTGAACTCGTTCGCATGCGCTTCAAATCTTCTCTAATTGTTGAGCATAGCCTTTGAGGACTTCCTCGCGCAGCACGTTCCATATCTGCTTGTGCAACTCGACAAAGCGCGGTTGACTGCGAACCTCGGCCACATCACGGGGGCGCGGCAGGTCAATCACAAATTCACCGATCGGGTGGGTTGCGGGACCGGCGGACAGCACCACGACCCGGTCGCTCATGGCAATGGCCTCGTCGAGGTCGTGGGTGATGAAAAGCACGGCTTTTTTTCTAGCCGCCCACAAGGCCAGCACCTCGTTTTCCATCAGTTGCCGGGTTTGCACATCGAGAGCACTGAACGGCTCGTCCATCAAGATGATGTCAGGGTCCAGCGCGAGCACCTGTGCCAGGGCCGTGCGCTTGCGCATCCCGCCTGACAACTGGTGGGGGTAACGGTCGCCAAAAGCGCCCAGCCCAACGCGATGCAGCCAGGCTTGCGCCTCGTCCCGAGCCTGCACCTGCGGCATACCCCGATACAGCAAACCCAACATGACGTTATCCAAGGCGCTAAACCACGGCATCAGCGCATCAGCCTGAAACATATAGCCCGCCCGGGAGTTGACCCCTGCCAGAGATTGGCCAAAAACTTGCACCTGCCCCGACGAGGGCTCAAGCAAACCCGCGCCAATGTTAAGCAGCGTTGATTTGCCGCAGCCGGTTGGTCCCACCACCGAAACAAACTCACCCGCACGGATGCGCAGCGTGGTGCCGGCGACCGCGACATGGCGCTGCGCGGCATCATCGCGCGACACAAAGGTGCAGCTAATGTCCAGCAGTTCCAGGGCAAACTCACTCACCCTGCCCTGCCCCGCTTTTGTGGCCAGCTGAACGGACCGGATGCATCACGCGGAAGCCGCCATGCAGACGCTCAAGCCTTGAAGCGCTCTTTGGCTCGGCGCGCAAATACATTGGTGTAGGTCTTGGACAGATCGATCTTGTCGACCTTGATGCCGGGGTCGAAACTGGCCAGCGCCTTGAGCGCGGTGCGGGCGCCCTCCTCGGGGATCAGTCCGTCCAGCGAAAGTGACTCACGCACCTTGTTGAAAGAGGCCAGATACAAGGCCCGGTCGCCCAACAAATAGGCCTCGGGCACAGTCTTGATGATGTCGCTCGGACCGGCGGTCTGCAGCCACTTGAGGGCATGCACGATGGCATAGGTCAGCGCTTGGCAGGTATTGGGATTTTTCTGGATGAAGTCCAGCGGTGCGTAAAGACAGGCTGCGGGCATGGGGCCACCAAAGACCTCCACCGTCCCCTTGAGCGTGCGCGTGTCTGAGATGATCTTGACCTCGCCTTTTTGCTCCAGCATCGTCATCACCGGATCAATATTGCTCATGGCGTCGATCTGACCGGCGCGCAACGCAGAGAGCGCACCCGCTGCGGTTCCCACCCCGATGAAGCTGACGTCGCTGGCCTTCAGACCCGCCCGGGAAAGCACTAAATTGGCCATCATGTTGGTCGAAGAGCCCGGCGCCGAGACTCCGATCTTCTTGCCCCGGAGATCGGCCACCGATTTGAAGTTGGGCATGGTTTTGGCGGAGATACCAAAAGCAATCTGGGGAGCGCGCCCTTGCAGCACAAAAGCCTGAAATAGCTGGCTCTTGGATTGCAGGTTGATGGTGTGCTCGAACGCGCCCGAGCAGACGTCGGCAGAGCCACCTACCACCGCCTGTAAGGCTCGCGAGCCCCCGGCGAAGTCACTGATTTCAATGTCGAGGCCCTCGGCCTTGAAATACCCAAGTTGTTCGGCGATCGTCAACGGCAGGTAATAAAACCCTGCTTTACCGCCCACCGCGATCGAAATTTTGCTTTTTTCAAGCTTGGTGTCGGCCCTCAACGAGGGGACGGCCACAGACGCAGCGGCCATCGCGGCGGTCGCCCCGAACGCCCTGCGTGAGAGTCGCCATGGATGAGTCATCGGGTCTGCTCCTTCAGTTTTCATGATGGGAGAGCTTAACGAAAACGGCTTCAGAAGACATCGGGGTGATCCCGTGCGGGTTTGTACTCAAACCGGCTTGGCTAGCCACCCGCACAGCCGGTGGTCAGCGGTAACCCAGCAGCAAAATCATGATGTTGACCAGGAGCGCCAGGGACCAGGTGATGCTCCGAACACCGGCCCGATCAGTCACATAAAAATACACATAGGCCACGCGTAGCACCACGAATACAACAGCCAGCACATCCACAGCGATCTGAACAGCCTGTAGCTGATGTGCAACGAGCACGGCGGCAAAGAAAAATGGCAGGGCCTCAAAGGTGTTGGCCTGCGCGTTGTTGGCACGCGCTCGCCACGCGCCCTGCCGGGCCAGCCAGGCGCGGGGGTCGCTGTTGTCGTAGCCGCCGTCCCGGCGGGGTCTGGTCATCATGCCGGACTTGGCGATACCCGCGCAAATGATGGGCATCAATGCCATCACCAAAATGCACCAATGTGCCATGGTGAAACGAGTCAGCGTCATACGTTCTTTACCTTTGTTTATCTTGAGTTGTCGTCGTTTATCTTTACTGGTTTTTGCTTGGCGACAGACGGTTGATTTCGGTGCGCAGGACGCCGGGCTCAACGGCGATCGACCAGTGCATGGGCAATCGTGCCCAGGTCCACATACTCCAGCTCGCTACCCGCAGGAACACCTCGCGCCAGACGCGTGACCTGCACACCGCGGCTCTTGAGCGACTGAGCGATGACATGGGCGGTGGCCTCACCTTCAGCGGTAAAATTGGTCGCCAAAATTACCTCCTGAACCTCTCGAGAATCGGCAGGCAGAAGTTCGCCTTGCGCATCCCGGGGAACGATCCGATCAAAGAGTTTTTGCAGACCGATGTCGTGTGGACCAATGCCATCGAGCGGGCTGAGTTTTCCCATCAGCACAAAATAAAGCCCCTGAAAAGCGAGCGTGCGCTCAAGCGCAGCCTGATCCGCCGGCGTTTCCACGACGCACAGTTTGCTGCGGTCCCGCTGCGGGTTCTGGCAAGTGCTACAAACTGTTTGCTCGGTCAGCGTGTTGCAGAGCTCGCAATGACCAATGGTGCGGACTGCATGCTCCAAGGCGCGTGCGATTTGCAGGGCGCCCTGGGTGTCGTGTTGCATTAAATGAAAGGCCATGCGCGCCGCCGACTTCACACCCACGCCGGGCAGGCGGCGCAAAGCCTGGGTCAGGCCTTCAAGTGCGCTGGTTTCAGACATGGTTAAGAGGCTTCTGCGGAGCTTGACGCAGGCCCCCGAAGCGGGAGAATGGCTGCAACAAGCTCACGGGCGCGGTCGAGTTCAGAATGGCAACTTCATGCCACCCGGCAAACCGGGCATGCCGGCGGTGATCTTGCCCATTTTTTCCTGGCTCAGATCCTCGGCCTTGCGAACGGCAGCATTGAATGCAGCGGCTACCAGGTCTTCCAGCATGTCCTTGTCGTCACCCAGCAAGCTCGGGTCAATCTCGACGCGCTTGACATCGTGCTTGCACGTCATGGTGACTTTGACCAGCCCATTGCCCGACTCTGCAGTCACCTCGATAAAAGCCAGCTCATCCTGCGCTTTCTTGAGGTTGTCCTGCATGGCCTGCGCCTGCTTCATGAGGCCGGCGAGTTGTCCTTTGTTGAACATATGAATCCTTTTTAGTGAAGGCGCATGAACGCCCGGGTCATGAGCTCAAACGCCTGCCAGCGCGGCGTTGAAATTGAGATAGATCATATCGGGTTGGCGCTGCCGGACGGCACGGGCTGAACGCTGCCTGGAACGATGCGCGCACCCCAGTCCCGGATCATCGCCTGCACGAAGGGATCATTGTCGACCAAGGCCTGCGCCTGGCGCTGACGCTCGACCTGAGCCGCAGCCAGACGACGAGCCGGGCTATCGACAACCTGCCCGAGCTCAACGCTGAGTCGCGCGGGAGCGCCCTGCCCCAAGGTCTGCAAAGCCTGCAGCAACTTCTCGCAGGCGCCCGGATGGTTCAGGGACTGCTGCTCCACGCGCAGCAGCCAGGCGTCGTCGTCCTGACCGCCGCATTGCGATTGCAAAGCCAACTCACGCACCAACCCGCCGACCAATTCGGCAGCCAGCAGGCGGTTGACCCAGCCCGCCCAGACATCGCCCAGGGCGGTGGTCCATGAGGTTTCGGATGTCTTGCTTGCGTCCTGCGCCGCGGCGATGGGAGCGAGCGGCAAGGCCCGCGAGATACCTGCAGGCTCCCCGGCAGGCTCAGATGCGCCCGCCGGCACGGCCGTTTCGGAGTCGACACCGCTCGCCTCGGCAGCCTCAGGGCTTGAAGCGGGCTGATCAAAAGTTTGCAAACGCGAGTCATCTGGCGAAGCAGCCTGCATGACCACCGGCGCGCGCGCTCGAACGAGGACGCCAGCCGGCGCAGCAGCCGCCGGCAAGTCGTCCCAAGGCGCGACAACGGAAGGTGCTGGCCTGGGCACGGGCGCAGCGACGGCCGGCTTGCCAAGCGTTGCAGTTTCAGAAAGCGGCTTTTTTTCAGGCTCGACGGCGCTCCCCGCCTGCGGCGCAGCAAGCGGATGGATCGAGCCCACCGTGGAGTCAATCTGCGCCTGACGCGGCTTGAAAGCCAACAAACGCAGCAAAATCATGGTCAGCGCCGCATACTCATCTGGCGCCAGCCCCAGCTCGGCGCGGCCGTGCAGGCACAGGCTGTACAGCAATTGGGTTTCATCGGCAGGCAGACTCAGCGCGAGGCGGGCAGTTTGCGCCACGTCGGGGTCGTTGGCATCGTCGTCAGCACCGATGCCCGGCACGGCCTGCAACACCGCCATGCGCTGCAAAACGGCGGTCATTTCCTCTAGTGTTGACGCCGCGCTCAAGCCATTCAATCGCAGCAACTCGGAGGTTTCCACCACGGTGCGGCCGTCAGCGCGGGCCAGGGCATCCAGCAAACGGTAAACATGGCTGCGGTCGACGCTGCCCAGCATCTGGCGCACACCAGCCTCGTCCAGGCGGCCAGAGCCAAAGGCAATGGCCTGGTCGGTGAGCGACAGCGCATCGCGCATGGAGCCCCTGGCGGCTCTGGCCAATAACCTCAAGGCCTGTGTCTCGGCGGGCACGCTTTCGGCCACCAGAACCTGCACCAGATGCTCCAAAATCGTCTCGGGCGCCATGGGCCGTAAATTGAACTGCAAGCAGCGCGACAAAACGGTCGCAGGCACTATTTGTGGGTCGGTGGTGGCCAGCACGAATTTGAGGTAGGCGGGCGGCTCCTCCAGCGTCTTCAACATGGCATTGAAAGCCGTGTTGGTCAGCATATGGACCTCGTCGATCATGAAAACCTTGAAGCGCCCCACCACCGGCTTGTAGACCGCCTGCTCGAGCAACTGGGCGATTTCATCGACGCCCCGGTTGGACGCAGCATCGAGTTCGGTGTAATCCACAAAACGACCCGCATCAATATCAGTGCAAGCCTGGCAAACGCCACAGGGCGTATCCGTGATGTCGCCTTGCCCGTCGCTGCCCACGCAATTGAGCGACTTGGCCAGAATCCGCGACACCGTGGTCTTGCCGACCCCACGGGTACCGGTAAAAAGGTAAGCATGGTGCAAACGCTGTGTTTGTAGCGCATTGCCCAGCGCCTGCACCACGTGCGACTGACCGACCATTTCAGAGAAATTTCTGGGGCGATATTTGCGGGCGAGAACAAGATAGGACATCTGTCCATTCTAAAGTGCGGCCCAGCCGGCGATTCACACCCGGGCAGCCAAGCGGGACAACACCGCCGGCGTGGGGAAATTCCAGCGCTACGCGCACCCGCGGCGAGCCAGTCCCTTACAATAGCGATTGACGGGCCTTCCCGCATGGTGAAGCGGCCAACCGGGTCAGGTGGGGAACCAAGCAGCCCTAACTGTGGAGCCAGTGCCGGGGTCAGGCTCGTCAACCTCTTTTCGTGCCCGCGCACTCGCGGGCTCACCGCGGCGCTTTGGCGTCGTCAACGCAGTAATTCTTCGATTGCCGCCGTGGTGTTTAGGGCATGTTCGGCAATCTGCGCCGACATCAACGCTAAGGATGCCAGCGGATAAGTCCCACTGACGACATTCTTGTAGGCCACCTCAGCCCCGAGCGCATCGCTGCCCAGCCCCTCCAAAGCAGCGACCAGGCACTCTTTCACACTGGCCAGACCTGCATCCCCAAAAAGATCTTCACCCTCGTGGTTGACACGGTACTCGAAGTTTCCAGGTTGAAACTGGTCAATATAAAAACGCACGATCATTCGGTTCGTCCTTGGCTCTTGAGTGAGGTTGAGGCCAGATCAATCTGCTGCAGCGCAGCTTGGCCGGCTCGGCGTCCGCTGGCCAGGCAGGCGGTGAGCAAATAGCCACCGGTCGGAGCCTCCCAGTCAAGCATTTCACCCGCGCAAAAAACACTTTGACCCGCCACAGGCGAATGGCTCAGCTGCAGCCCGGCGCCGAGGGCTTCAAAGCGAACGCCGCCGGCGCTGCTGATGGCTTCGTCCAGGGGGCGTGGCCGCAGCAGCCTGACGGGTAAGGCCTTAATGGACTGCGCCAACTGCGAAGGATCTGCCCAAGCCGGCTTGTCGAGCAATTCGCGCAAGACGCCCGCCTTGATGCCCTCCAGGTGCAGACGACTTTTCAGGTGGCTGGACATCGACCGCGAACCCCTTGGATGCAGCACCTCAGCCAAGACCTGAGCGGGTGTTTTGTCCGGTAACAAATCCAACAGGAAGGTGGCGCTTCCATTGCGCGAAATTTCGTCGCGCAGCAAAGCAGAAGCCGCATAAATCAGACTGCCTTCAACGCCGCTGTGAGTAGCCACGAACTCACCCTTGCGCCGAAAATATCGGCCCTGCGAGTCGGTAAATTCAATTGCGACCGACTTGAAGGGTGCGCCCGCAAAGCGCTCGACAAAGTGTTCGGACCAACCCGTCCCGGTCCCCGTACCGGGCTGACCAGCAGACACATCAAAGCCGCAATTGGAGGGCCGAAGCGGCGCGACCAAGACATCCTTTTGGGCCAACAACGGGACCCAGGCGCCGTCAGAGCCCAACCGAGCCCAACTGCCGCCTCCCAGCGCCAGAATGACGAAGTCCGCTTGGACAGATTCCTCGCCAGCGGGCACAGCAAACTTCAAGTCGCCGGACTCGGTCCAGCCGAGCCAGCGATGACGCATGGAAAACTGAACACCGGCTTGGCGCAGGCGGTGCAGCCAGGCACGCAACAACGGCGCAGCCTTGAGATTTTGCGGAAACACGCGGCCCGAGCTGCCGACAAATGTCTCAACACCTAAGCCCTGCGCCCAGTCGCGAACCTCGGCACCGCCAAAACCATCGAGCAAGGCGGCGACCTCGGCGCTGCGCTCGCCGTAGCGACTGGCAAATACAGCAGGTCCCTCGGAGTGCGTGAGATTTAAGCCGCCCTTGCCAGCCAGCAGAAATTTGCGCCCGACAGACGGCATGGCGTCAAAAAGCCTTACTGACACGGCTGGTGTCGCGCCAGAGAGAACCTCAGCGGCCATAAGACCCGCCGGCCCGCCGCCGATGATGGCCACACGCACGGGCAAGGAGTTCGAAGAAAGAGATTTCAAGAAGAATCCGAAAGGTGGGCAAAAAGGAACCAGCGAGTGAACTTGGCTGACGTATGGGAAGTACCCGTTAAACACCGGCCCCACGCGGTAAAGGATTATTGCAGGGCCACTGTCGCCGATAACTGGGTAGTGTCAGCAATGCGGTCAACTCACACCCACGCAAAAATGAACCTCAGGGCGGCGAAATCAGCAGTTACGCTTCTAAGATAGCTATCGTCACCATAGCCCGCCCAAGAGATCCGGCGCGGCATGCACACCGCGTTTCTGCCACAATGAAAGGCAAATCCACCCGTTCTTGCAACCTTCCCCGAGGAGCCAACATGGCCAGCGAACTCATTAAACACACCACCGATGCCACCTTTGACGCCGACGTCCTGCAATCGAGCAAGCCGGTGCTCGTGGACTACTGGGCCGAGTGGTGCGGCCCGTGCAAGATGATCGCGCCCATCCTTGATGAAGTGGCTACCGGCTACGATGGCAAATTGCAGATTGCCAAAATGAATGTGGATGAAAATCGCGATATCCCTGCGAAGTTTGGTATTCGCGGTATCCCTACGCTGATGATTTTCAAGGACGGGCAACTGGCCGCCACCAAAGTTGGCGCCATGAGCAAGGCCCAGCTGACTGCATTCATTGACCAGCAACTGGCCTGACACGATTCGTACGGCCAATGCGCCGACTTAGCCCGGGGCTGCTTTTGCAGCCCTTTTCTTTTTCTCGATTAACAACCCGAACCCGCAACCCGGGCCCGCTTCAACAAGCAGCCAGTTCGCCGACGATTCGGCCGGGCGAGGTTTAGCACGCGATAGCTAGAGCAACAGCTTGAGGGTCAGGGCCGATGGGCCAATAGGCCGATTTCTCTGTCATAATTACTGAAAATTCGCTGCAACGCTTATCAGCCATGCAGTTCGAGATACCGGCTTGCGAAAAACCAGCTCCAGCCGGGCTCCGTTCAAACCTCCCCCCGTTTTCCAGTTGAACTCCCCCGGAGTTCCCTACCACGCAGGTAAATCCATGCACTTAAACGAACTCAAGGCACTGCACGTGTCGGAAGTCCTCAAGCAGGCTGAAGCCCTTGAGATCGAAAACGTCGGTCGCATGCGCAAGCAAGAGCTGATGTTCGCCATTATCAAAAAGCGGGCAAAAACGGGCGAAACCATCGTCGCCGACGGCGTCCTGGAGGTGCTGCCCGACGGCTTTGGCTTCCTGCGCGCACCTGACTCGAGTTACACGGCATCGACCGACGACATCTACATCAGCCCCAGCCAGATTCGTCGTTTCAATCTGCATACCGGCGACATGATCGAAGGCGAGGTACGCACGCCCAAAGATGGCGAACGCTACTTTGCGCTCAACAAACTCGACAAAATCAACGACGGTCCGCCGGAAGCTAACAAGCACAAGGTCATGTTCGAAAACCTGACGCCGCTGTTTCCGCGCGAGCAATTCAAGCTCGAGCGCGACATGAAGGGTGAAGAAAACCTGACCAGCCGCATCATCGACATCATTGCTCCCATCGGCAAAGGGCAGCGCGCCCTGCTGGTGGCGCCACCCAAATCCGGCAAGACGGTGATGATGCAAAACATCGCCCACGCCATCACCGCCAACTACCCTGAAGTGGTGATGATGGTGCTACTGGTCGATGAGCGCCCGGAAGAAGTCACAGAAATGCAGCGCAGCGTGCGC
>CAIMVC010000370.1 GCA_903844825.1 uncultured Burkholderiales bacterium
AGCCCTTCGGCGTGATCGTTCAATACGGTGGCCAGACGCCGCTCAAACTGGCGCTGGACCTGGAGAAAAACGGCGTGCCGATCATCGGCACTTCGCCGGACATGATCGACGCAGCCGAAGACCGCGAGCGCTTTCAAAAGTTGCTGCACGAACTCAAGCTGCGTCAGCCGCCCAATGCCACGGCCCGCACCGAGCCGGAAGCGCTCGAAAAAGCCGCAGCCCTGGGCTATCCGCTGGTGGTTCGCCCCAGCTATGTGCTGGGCGGCCGCGCCATGGAAATCGTTCACGAGCAGCGTGACCTGGAGCGCTACATGCGCGAAGCCGTCAAGGTCAGCCATGACTCGCCGGTGTTGCTGGACCGTTTCCTGAATGACGCGATTGAGTGCGACGTTGACTGCATTCGCGACGCCGGGGGCAGCACCTTCATTGGTGGCGTGATGGAGCATATCGAGCAGGCCGGCGTTCACAGCGGCGACTCGGCATGCTCGTTGCCACCTTACTCGCTGGCTTCCGCCACGGTGACCGAAATCAAACGTCAGACGGCTGCCATGGCTGCTGCCCTGAACGTGGTGGGGCTGATGAACGTGCAGTTCGCGATTCAGAATATCGACGGGCAGGACGTGATTTACGTGCTCGAAGTCAATCCGCGTGCCTCCCGTACCGTGCCCTTTGTGAGCAAGGCGACCGGCATCCAGCTGGCCAAGGTGGCTGCGCGCTGCATGGTCGGCCAGTCGCTGGCCTCGCAGGGCATCAGCCGGGAAGTCACCCCGCCTTACTTCAGCGTCAAGGAGGCGGTGTTCCCCTTCGTGAAGTTCCCGGGCGTGGACACGATTCTCGGACCAGAGATGAAGTCCACCGGTGAAGTCATGGGCGTTGGCAAGACCTTTGGCGAGGCGTTTGTCAAGTCGCAACTCGGCGCCGGCACCAAGCTGCCCACGGCCGGCCGTGTTTTTCTGACGGTCAAGAATAATGACAAGCCGCGGGCGGTAGAAGTCGCCCGCGCCCTGGTGGCCATGAAGTTTGACTTGGTGGCGACCAAGGGCACGGCTGCCGCGATCACGGCGGCGGGCATTGCCTGCGGCATAGTCAACAAGGTCACCGAGGGTCGGCCGCATGTGGTGGACATGATCAAGAACAACGAAGTTGTGATGGTCATCAACACCGTCGAGGAGCGCCGCAATGCGATCGCTGATTCGCGGCAGATTCGCACTTCCGCGCTGCTGGCCCGGGTCACGACCTTCACCACCATCGCCGGCGCCGAAGCGGCGGTGGAGGGCATGAAGCATCTGGACAATCTGAGCGTCAATTCTCTGCAGGAACTGCACGCCCAACTGGCCTGAAGCTTCGGGTAATTGCCCGGTCCGGGACGGTTTGTCATCGGCCGGTTTGCATTAAACTTCAGACAGTTATTTGCACCGCCGCCAGGTCACTGGTGGCGGTTTCGTTTTTGTTGGAGCAAAACATGCCTACCCTACCGATCACCAAGCGCGGCGCAGAAAAGCTCAAAGCCGAGTTGCACCAGCTCAAGACTGTCGACCGCCCCTGGGTGATCAATGCCATTGCCGAGGCGCGCGCCCAGGGCGACCTGAGCGAAAACGCCGAATATGACGCAGCCAAGGATCGGCAAGGTTTCATCGAGGGCCGAATTCAGGAAATCGAAGGCAAGTTGTCGGCTGCACTGGTGATTGACCCCTCGCAGGTCGATGCCGAGGGCAAGGTGGTTTTCGGCTCGACCGTGGCGCTGGAGGACGAGGAAACCGGCGACCAGGTGACCTACCAGATTGTTGGTGAAGACGAGGCCGATCTCAAGCTGGGCCTGGTCAACATCAGCTCGCCAATCGCGCGGGCCTTGATCGGCAAGGCAGAGGGCGACACCGCCGAGGTGCGTGCGCCTGGCGGCATCAAGCGCTACGAGATCGTCACCGTCAGCTACGTTTGATTCGTGGCTGTCGCTTGGCGAGTTCCGTCATGATGCTGGCTTGGCTGTGATTCGGCAGCGACTGTCGGTGCTGGTGGCAGGCCTTTGGTGGGGCAGCCTGGGTGGCCTGGGCCTGGTGGTCGTTCCACTGCTGTTCAGGCACCTGCCAAGCCCCGCTGCAGCCGGCGCCATGGCGGCCCAATTGTTCTCAGCCCAGACCTGGCTGTCCGCCGCCTGCTGTGTGCTGATGCTGCTGGCGCTCAACAAGCCCGACGATCCGCAGGTCAAAGAACTGGCCAAAGGCACGACCGGCCCGATCGTGGCCGGCTTGCTGCTGGCGCTGCTGGTCGAATTTGCGCTGGCCCCCCAAATCGTCTCCGCCCGCGCATCGGGCGGTCAACTGCGGCTCTGGCACGGGCTGGGCAGCGCCATGTACCTGCTGCAGTGGGGTTGCGCCGGCTGGGTGCTTTGGCGCTTGTCCAGATCACCAGCCAGGTACTGAGCGGCTCGCCCCATCTGTGGCGGGGGAGGGCGTGACACCCTCAGGCGCCTCCCCCGAAATACCTTCAAGCTGCAGCGTGCTCCGCCGCTTCGAGTGTATTGACCAAGAGCATGGTGATGGTCATCGGGCCCACGCCGCCGGGCACGGGGGTGATGTAGCCGGCGACCTCGCGCACGCCGGCAAAGTCCACGTCGCCGCAGAGTTTGCCCTCCTCGTTGCGGTTCATGCCGACGTCGATCACCACAGCGCCGGGTTTGACCATGTCGGCGGTCAGCACGTTGCGCTTGCCCACGGCAGCCACGACCACGTCGGCCTGCAAGGTCATGGCCTTGAGGGCTTCGGTGGCGCTGTGGCAAATAGTCACCGTGGCATTTTTTTGCAGCAGCATCAGCGCCATGGGTTTGCCCACGATATTGCTGCGCCCGATCACCACCGCGTGCTTGCCGCGCAGGTCGTAGCCCTTGCCATCATTGAGCGACTCGAGCATCTTCATGCAGCCGTAGGGGGTGCAGGGCCAAAAGCCAGGCTGGCCGACCATCAGGGCACCGGCGCTGGCGACGTGAAAACCGTCAACGTCCTTGGCCGGAGAAATCGCTTCGATCACCTTGTGTGCATCGATGTGCGGCGGCAAAGGCAATTGCACGAGGATGCCGTGTACCGAGGGGTCCTGGTTCAGCGCTTCGACGCGCGCGAGTAAATCGGCCTGGCTGAGGGTCGCCGGGTACTGTTCCAGCACCGAGTGCAGGCCATTGTCCTGGCAGGCCTTGACCTTGTTTCGCACGTACACCTGGCTGGCAGGGTTTTCGCCCACCAGCACCACGGCCAACCCGGGGGTGATGCCCCGGACCTTGAGTGCGGCCGCGCGCCTGGCGACGTCGCCCCGGAGCTGGGCTGAAAGTGCGTTGCCGTCGATGAGTTGTGCTGTCATGATGATTCGAAATTAAAAACGCCCGCAGGTTCAAGCCACGGGCGGGTTGTCAGGGCCAGTGCAGCTTGCGCTGGCTGGGAGGGCCGGATTTCTTGCGGGCGCTGGTTTTAGCTCTTGGGCGCGTTGGAGCCGAGCGCAATCTTCAGCAGATCGGCCACCGTGTTGGCATTGAGTTTTTCCATGATGTTGGCGCGGTGCGCTTCCACCGTTTTGATGCTGATGCCCAGGTCGTCGGCAATTTGCTTGTTCAGCCGTCCCGCCACGATGCGCTCGAGCACCTGTGCCTCGCGCGATGTCAGCTTGGCCAACAGGGCGTCGCGGCTGGCTGAGTTCTGGTGGTCGCTGAAGGCCTCCTTGGCCTGGTCCAGCATGCGCTCGACCAGCGTCACGAGTGCATCTTCCTTGAAAGGCTTCTGGATGAAATCCATGGCGCCTTTTTTCATGGTGGTCACGGCCATGGGCACGTCGCCGTGACCGGTGATGAAGACGATCGGCAAGGGTGACTTGCGCTCGAGCAGGCGGTCCTGCAATTCCAGACCCGTCATGCCGCCCATGCGAATGTCAACGATCAGGCAGGCGACCTCGCGCGGGTCGTAGCGGCTCAGGAAAGTTTCGGCCGAGTCGTAACAGCGCACCCGGTAGTCCTTGCCTTCAAGCAACCATTGGAGTGAATCGCGTACGCCCTCGTCATCGTCGACGACGTAAACCGTGCCTTTTTTGGGGATCAAGCTCATGCAAACCTTTGGTCGGTGATCGTTATCGCTGTTGTCTCAGAACGCGCCTGCATCCTCAGTGCCAGCTGCCGGTAGTGCCGGTGGCGTGCTGGCGGGCGGGGGCACGGCGGGTATCCAGAATGCGAATTTGCAGCCCAGAACTTCGTCGCCATTGTAGAGGTTCTCGGCTTCCAGCCGCCCCTGGTGAGACTCCACGATGCTACGGCACAACTTCAGGCCAATGCCCATGCCCTCGGCCTTGGTGGAGTAGAAAGCCTCAAACAGCCGGCTCATGACTTCCGGGGATAAGCCACGGCCCGAGTCGAGCACCGAAAACTCCACCACGTTCTGATCGTCAATCTTGCGTTGGGCGACCCGCAGCTCGACCCGGCGACGGGCGCTGGGCCGCTGCGCCTGCTCGATGGACTCGGCGGCATTTTTCATCAGGTTGATCAGCACCTGCTCGATCAGGATCGGGTCAACCAGAATTTCGGGCAGCCGGGCCGCGATGTAATGGCTCAGTCGAACGTGGTGGCGGCGCAGCTCGATGTCGGCCAACTCCATCGCGTTGCTGACCATGGTCGTCACGTCCGACGGTGTCCGGTTGGGCTCGCTGCGTTTGACGAAGGATCGGATGCGATGAATGATCTGGCCGGCGCGGTGCGCCTGGCGGGCGGTCTTTTCGAGCGCCCCGAGCAGGTCTTCCGTGCTGATGTTGTTGCGCTGAATGCGCGAGACCATGCCGTTGCAGTAGTTGTTGATGGCCGTCAGCGGCTGGTTGAGCTCGTGGGCCACGCTGGACGCCATTTCGCCCATGGTGATCAGCCGGCTGGCGGACTGGGCGCGCTCGGCCTGCAACGCGGCCTGCTCCTCGGCCTTGCGGCGCGGCGTGATGTCGGTGGCGATCATCATCTGGGCCAGTCGTCCATCAACCCAGGTCAGGTAGCGTGAGCGTACTTCCAGCCACTTGCTCAGCTCGGGTACAAAAATCTCGGCGTTTTCGGCTTGCGCCGTGGTCAGTGTATCGGTGGGAAAACCCGCCAGCGAGTCGACCGGGTCCAGCAGGTCGTCAGTCGGCACCACCAGTGGCACACCGGCTTGGGCTATCAGGTTCACATGCCCCGACACCTCGGCGCCAAACCAGGCGCGGTACAGCTTGTTGGCAAACAACAGCTCGGCGCTGCCCAGGGGTGCTACCGAGACGGCCGCATCGAGTCCTTCCAGCACGGTGGTGAAGCGTTCGTACGAGTTCGACAGCTCTTCGCGAATACGCTTGGGTTCGGTGATGTCGGTCATCGACGTCATCCAGCCCGCCTGCTGTCCGCGGGGGTCGATCAGCGGCGACACATACATGCGGGCGTCAAAAATGGAGTTGTTCTTGCGCTTGACCCGAACTTCAAACCCGCCAGGTGTCGAACGGCCCTGGAGTTCCTCGTCCAGGCGGGCGGTCAGCCACTCCTGGTCCTGGTCGGGCCAGTAGGGAAACGGGGCGGTGCGGCCGACCAGCTCGCTTTCGCTCCAGCCCGTCATCTGGCAAAAGGCCGGGTTGACGTAGGTGATGCGGCCCTGCAGGTCGAGGGCGCGCATGCCCGTGAGCATGGAGTTTTCCATGGCCCGCCGGAAGTTGGTTTCGGTGATCAAGGCCTCCTGCGCCTGGACGCGTTTGCGTGTGTGTCGCCAGGTCCCCAGCAGCATCCAGACTGTCAGGGCGCTCAGGGCGCTGACCAGCCAGAAAAAACCACTGCCCACCACACCCAGCGAGGCCCGGTAACCCTGTGCCCGTATCAGCAGACCGTTGCCCACCGGCGAGATCGGAATTTCATACTCGGGCGCTTCGTCCGTCCAGGGCAGCAGCCTTGCCGCCGTGGTCCGCATCGGGGGCAAGTTGCCTGCCATCACGCGCTCTTTATCGTCGATCAGGGCCACTGCGTACTTGGCACTGACCTCTGACGGAATGCCAAAGCGCAGCAAGCCGTCAAGAGAGTATTCGCCAAGTACCACGCCTCCGAACTTGCCCTGTTCGTCCAGTGGGACTTGCAACTGCAGGGTCGCCACGCTGGCGCTGCCATCACCACTGGCAGGCAAAGGGCGCGAGTAGACGGTCTGGCGCAGATCCCTCGCCAGGCCGAAGGTGGCATCCGTCTCGCCGGCCTTGATCAGATCGTCCGGGCTGCGCTGCTGAGCCGCGCCGGCGCTGGGCGACAAATGTGAGGCTCGCACGCGGCGTTTGGCGTCAAACCAGGTAATGGCCAGCAGCTCGGGGTATTGGTTGATCAGGGATTCGGCCTGCGCCACGAATTCTTCAGCATCCACCTCCTTGTTGGAGATGTCCCGCCCGAGCCGCATCAGCTGCTCCTGCCGTTCCAGCAGTCGCAGGCGAAGGCGCTGCTGGGCGTATTCCGCATCGCGCCTGACCGCTTCTTGCTCGCGGTCGATCTCCTCAATGCGCAGGTAGCCAAAGGCGGCGATCACGGCCGCCAGAAAAAGCGCCACGGCCAGCAGCGGCCCCAGGGTGACGAAGCGGTCCTGACGGGCCGGTGAGAGTTTGCGCCACCAGCGACTCCAGGAGTTCAGCGGGGCGATTCGAGAAGGTTTGGTGGTCGGCGCAGGTGGGACAGGCCTGGATCCAGAGAGTTTATAGGACGCACGAGCGCCAGCGCTGCTGCGAGGACTTGTCGGGGGTGGGGCGGCGGGCGGTGTGTCAGCCCGAGCGACAGCGTCAGCACTGCCCCTGTGCACTGCGAAGCCTGACCGGCCGTGGCAGCCCAGGTACCCGAAGTAAGGGATGGCCGAAGTGCAAAGACGCGACTACCCCGGCGCGGTGAAGTTGGAGCCTCGGCTGGACGCCGGCGGGGCCGTGCCCGGCAAGGGTTGCCATCTGCCTTGGATTTCAACAAATTTCTTAATATGAAATTTATAAGCACTATTTGAAATTAAACAAAAATGTGGGAAACTACGGGCTTGTGTCCAAATTGCGTTTACAACTCGGTTTGGAAGTTTTGGTTTGCGATCGGCTGACGTGCTGTGAGCAAGCTTGATCAACGGTTTTTACAAGCAGGAGACAAATCATGGCAGCCAATCCTCAGCAAGCCGGCGCGGACAACCTACGTTCAGCGTCAAACGACACACGGGCGGACCTTGACAAGGACCATCAGGAAACCCGGGAATGGATGGATGCCCTGTCGGCCGTCATCGAAAGCGAAGGGCCCGAACGCGCCCACTTTCTGCTCGAGCAGTTGCTCGAACATGCGCGCCAGCAAAGTATCGACATGCCGTTTTCAGCCAACACCGGCTACGTCAACACCATTGAGCCCGACCAAGAAGAGCGCTCGCCTGGCAACCTCGAGATCGAAGAGCGGCTGCGCGCCTACATGCGCTGGAACGCCATGGCCATGGTCGTCAAGGCCAATCGCCTTCACCCTGCGGACGGTGGCGACCTGGGTGGTCATATCGGCTCGTTTGCCTCGCTGGCCAGCCTGTTTGGTGCCGGCTTTAACCACTTCTGGCACGCTGAGAGCGAAAACCACGGCGGTGATTGCCTCTATATTCAGGGGCACGTTTCGCCAGGGGTCTATGCCCGCGCCTACCTCGAAGGCCGTCTGAGCGAAGAGCAACTGCTCAATTTCCGTCAGGAAGTCGATGGCAAGGGTCTGTCCAGCTACCCGCATCCCAAACTGATGCCCGAGTTCTGGCAGTTCCCCACGGTGTCCATGGGTTTAGGCCCGCTGATGGCGATTTACCAGGCGCGCTTTTTGAAGTACCTGCACGCCCGCGGCATCGCCAACACCGAGAACCGCAAGGTCTGGGTATTTTGCGGTGACGGCGAGATGGACGAAGTCGAATCCATGGGCGCTATTGGCCTGGCCGCCCGCGAAAAACTCGACAACCTGGTGTTCGTCATCAACTGCAATTTGCAGCGACTCGACGGTCCGGTGCGTGGCAACGGCAAGATCATCCAGGAACTCGAAGGCGAGTTTCGCGGGGCGGGTTGGAACGTCATCAAGCTGATCTGGGGCAGCAACTGGGACCCGTTGCTGGCGCGCGACAAAGATGGCGCCCTGCGCAAGGTCATGATGGACACGCTAGACGGCGACTACCAGGCGATGAAAGCCAATGACGGCGCCTACGTGCGCAAACATTTCTTCGGCCGCGATCCCAAGACCCTGGAGATGGTTGCCAAGATGAGCGACGACGACATCTGGAACCTGCGCCGCGGCGGCCATGATTCGCAAAAGGTCTACGCGGCATTCCACTCGGCAGTCAACCACAAGGACCAGCCCAGCG
>CAIMVC010000371.1 GCA_903844825.1 uncultured Burkholderiales bacterium
CTGTGGGTCCGATTTGCACTACTACCAGCACGGCGGCTTTGGCGCCATCCGCATTCAGCAGCCGATGGTGCTGGGTCACGAAGTTGCTGGTGTGGTGGAAGAGGCGTCGCCCGATGTGACGAGCCTGGTGGCGGGCACACGGGTGGCGGTCAATCCCAGCCATCCCTGCGGTCAATGCCGTTTTTGCCAGCTCGGTCTGCAAAACCATTGCCTGGACATGCGCTACTTTGGCAGTGCCATGCGCATGCCCCATGTGCAGGGGGCGTTTCGTCAGCAGATGGTCATTGGTGCGGCCCAGGCCTTTGTGCTGGCCGATGGCGTGACTGACGCCGAAGGAGCCATGGCCGAACCGCTGGCCGTTGCACTGCACGCCGTCAATCGCGCCGGCCCGCTGCTGGGTCGCAAGGTCTTGGTGACGGGCTGCGGCCCGATCGGCGCCATGCTGGTGATCGCCGCAAGGCGTGCGGGCGCGACCCTGATTGTCGCCACCGATGTGGTCGATCAGCCGTTGCGCAAAGTGCAGAAGGTGGGCGCCGACGAGACCATCAATGTGGCCAGCAACCCGGAGGCGCTGGCGCGCTACGCCGAGGAAAAAGGGCAATTCGACGTCATGTTCGAAGCCAGCGGCAATGACCGCGCGCTACGCGCAGGCTTTGAGGTGCTGCGCCCGCGTGGCGTGCTGGTGCAAGTCGGGCTGTCGGGTGCTGAGGTGACGCTGCCATTGAACATGGTGGTAGCCAAAGAGTTTGACCTGCGAGGCGCCTTCCGTTTTCATGAAGAGTTTGCTGTGGCGGTCGAGCTGATCAACAAGGGGCTGGTCGACTTGAAGCCCCTGGTATCGGCCACGCTGTCCTACCGCGACGCGGGGCGGGCTTTTGCCCTGGCCGCTGATCGCTCCCAGTCCATGAAGGTCATCCTGAACTTTGACTGATCGGCAGGCGGCGGTGGAACTCGATGTGATCACAGTGGGTGAGCCGCTGGTGCTGCTGGCGGCGCAGCAGCCTGGCCCGCTCGAAGCTGTGGCTTCGTTCGCTCGGCACATCGCCGGTGCCGAACTCAATGTGGCCATCGGCCTGGCCCGCCTCGGCCTGCGCTCGGGCTACATCAGCCGTGTGGGCGCTGATTCCTTTGGCCGCTTTGTCTCGGCGGCCCTGGCGGGCGACGGCATTGATCAGCGCCATCTCACGGTGGACCCGCTGCATCGCACAGGGTTCATGCTGAAGTCGCGCTCGGATGACGGAACTGATCCTGCCATTGAATACTTTCGCAAGGACTCCGCTGCCAGCCATATGCAGCTCAGTGACCTGGATGCTGACTACTGTGCCGCTTGCCGCCACCTGCACCTGACGGGCATCTACGTCGGTGTTTCTGCCTCAACGCGAGCCGTCGTTTTTGAGCTCGCTGCCATGGCGCGGCGCATGGGTAAAACGGTTTCCTTCGATCCCAACCTGCGCCCGAGCCTGTGGCCGTCACAGGCGGTCATGGTCGAGACGCTTAACGAGTTGGCGTCGCTGTGCGACTGGGTCATGCCCGGCCTGGCAGAAGGTCAACTGCTCAGCGGGCGTGACACCCCCGAGGGCATCGCCGCGTTTTATCTGGTGCGCGGCGCCCGCTATGTGCTCGTCAAACTCGGCGCGCAGGGCGCTTTTTACGCCAGTGCCGACGAATCCGGCTACGCCCCAGGCGTGCCAGTGGCCAAGGTGCTTGACACCGTAGGCGCGGGCGACGGCTTTGCCGTGGGCCTTATTTCAGGCTTGCTCGAAGGGCTGGATTTGCGCGCTGCCACCGTGCGCGGCAACGCCATCGGGGCCAGGGTGGTGCAGTTCCCTGGTGATTCGGACGGGCTTCCCACCCGGGCAGACTTGCTGGCGTTCTTGCGTGAGAGTAGCAGCGAAGCTCGGCTTGACTGATGTGATTTTTACAACGAGGAGATTTAGATGAAATTGACTACCCGCCGCATGCTTGTGAAGGCCTTCATGTCCTTGTCCGGCGCTGCCCTGATTCTGGGCGCCGCCAGCACGTCCATGGCCCAGGAAGTGCGCAAGGCGCGTCTGGGGCATTCGTTTGCCGACTCGCACCCGCGTGCAATGGCCATGAAGCAGTTTGCTGCCAACGTGGAAAAGGCCTCGGGCGGCAAGCTCGTCATCGAGGTGTACGGCAATTCGGTGCTGGGCGGCGAAGACAAGATGCTGATCGCCCTGCAGTCCGGCACCCAGGATTTGTACATGGGCGCTTTGGCGCCAATTTCTGCGCGCAAAAAAGAGATGCAGATTTTTGACTTTCCCTTTTTGTTTGGCAGTGACGCAGAAGCCGCCTATGTGCTCGACGGCGTTGTCGGGCAGAAGATGCTCGACAACCTGTCTGACATGAATATCCAGGGCCTGGTGTGGGCTGGCGGCGCGTTTCGCAACATGTCCAATAGCAAGCGCCCGTTGGGAGCCATGAGCGACATGAAGGGGCTCAAGGTTCGTGTCATGCAAAGTCCAATGGCCTTGGCCAGCTTTAACGCCATGGGCATGAATGCGGTCCCGATGGCCTTCCCCGAGGTCTACCCGGCGCTGGAAACCAAGGCGCTGGACGGCTATGAGCACCCGGTGGTCGACATGTTCGCCAACAAGATGTACGAAGTGCAAAAACACCTGACGATCACCAACCACGTCTACACCCCCGTGGCCTTGCTGGCGTCCAAAAAATGGTGGTCCGGCCTCACGCCAGATCAGCGAAAAGCAGTTCAAAAGGTGGCCGAAGACACCCGTACCTTGCAGCGCGCGGAAGAGCTCAAACAAGCTGGCGATGTGGTCTCGCAGCTCAAGGCCAGGGGCATGTCGGTCACAGAAATGCCTACCGCTGAACTGGACAAGATTCGCGCGGCTGTTCAACCCGTGATCGACAAGAACACCGAGACCATAGGCGCAGAGTTTGCCCAGTCTTTTTATGGCGAACTCAAGAAGTTCCGCGCCGCCAAACGATGAGTGCGCGGCACCTGATGACGACGAGGCAAGTTGCGCGTGAGTGATCCCGTCGTCTTCATGGGTGTTGCCGGTTGCGGCAAGTCCACAGTAGCGGCTGCCGTCGCACAGGCGCTCGGTTTGCGTCTGGTGGAAGGCGATGACTTTCACAGCGCGAGCAACCGCCGCAAGATGAGTCAGGGCATTGCCTTGACAGACGAAGACCGGGATGCCTGGCTCACCACCTTGAGCCAGGAGTTGCGAAACTCCCCCCGCCCCATGGTCTTGACCTGCTCGGCCCTCAAGCGCAAATACCGCGACCGCTTGCGCCAGGCTGCACCCGGTTTGCGTTTCGTTTTTCTGGAGTTGAGCCAGCAGGCGGCGCAGGCGAGGGTGTCTGCGCGCTCGGCGCATTTCTTTTCCGCCGACCTGGTGCACAGCCAGTTTGCGGCACTGGAGTCGCCGGTGGGTGAGGCGCATGTGCTGTGCGTGGACGCCACCAAACAGCTGGGCGCGCTGACGCCGCAAGTCATCGAGTGGCTTGAAACTTCTCACGCCTGAGTTGGTCGGAGTTTCCCAGGGTCCAGCAAGTCCAGCCACGAGAGCGATGGGCTTTGTAAGTCGATGAACTTTTGCCCAGTGTCGGCCAATGGCCTACACTTGGGCATCGAATTCGAATGGGATGAAACCAAAAGCGAGACCTGTTTCAAGGAACGGGGTTTCGACTTCGCCTATGCTGCCCAAACCTTCTTTGACCCGAATCATTTCCGCCAGAAAAGCCAACACCCGTGAGGTCGCTTACCTTGAAACCGGCACGAATGAAGATTGAACCCGCCACCCTGGCTAGACAAGGCATCGGGCGCATCCATCCAGCCCAGGTGGACGCCACCTCCGAAGCGCAAATTACCTTGCA
>CAIMVC010000372.1 GCA_903844825.1 uncultured Burkholderiales bacterium
CGTGAGCCGCCAGCGCTATTGGGGCACGCCGATTCCGATCATCCACTGCGCCGAGCACGGCGCCGTGCCGGTGCCCGAAAAAGACCTGCCGGTGGTCTTGCCACAGGACTGCGTACCCGACGGCTCGGGCAATCCGCTGCACAAGCACGAGGGCTTTCACGCTGGTGTGGTGTGCCCGGTGTGCGGTCAGCCGGCGCGCCGCGAAACCGACACCATGGACACCTTTGTCGACTCCAGCTGGTACTTCATGCGCTACTGCGACCCCACCAACACCGAGGCGATGGTGGCGGGCGGCACCGACTACTGGATGCGGGACCAGCACAAAGCCACGGGCGGCAGTGGCATGGACCAGTACATAGGCGGCATCGAGCACGCTATCTTGCACCTGCTCTACGCGCGCTTTTGGACCAAGGTCATGCGCGATCTGGGACTGGTGAAGATTGATGAGCCCTTCACCAAGCTGCTCACGCAAGGCATGGTGCTCAACCACATCTACTCGCGCAAGGCCGACAAGGGCGGCATCGAATACTTCTGGCCGCACGAAGTCGAAGACCTGCACGACGCCAACGGCAAAGTCACAGGCGCCAGGTTGAAGGCGGCCAAGGGCGATTTGCCGGCCGGCACGCTGATCACCTACGAAGGGGTCGGCACCATGAGCAAGAGCAAAAACAACGGCGTCGACCCGCAAGACCTGATCGAAAAATATGGCGCAGACACCGCACGGCTGTACACCATGTTCACCTCGCCGCCCGAAGCCACGCTGGAGTGGAACGACGCTGGCGTCGAAGGCTCTTACCGCTTTTTGCGCCGGGTCTGGAACTTCGGCGTCAGGCTCGCAGCCCTGCCTGCTGCGGCGGCTGTTGCCAGCGAGACGGGCAAGCAGGCCCGCGCCTTGCGTCTGGAAGTGCACACGGTGCTCAAGCAAATCGACTACGACTACCAGCGCATGCAGTACAACACGGTGGTGTCAGGTGCCATGAAGCTGCTCAACGCGCTGGAAGACGCCAAGCTGGAGGCGGGCCCGGCGTCGACCCAGGTCTTGCGCGAAGGCTTTTCGATTTTGCTGCGCTGCCTGTACCCGGCCACGCCGCATGTGGCGCATGCGCTGTGGGTCGAACTCGGTTATGCCCGTGCGCACGGCGAGTTGCTCGACGCGCCCTGGCCCGAGGTGGACGCCAGCGCGCTGGTGCAGGACGAAATCGAGTTGATGCTGCAGATCAACGGCAAGCTGCGCGGCTCGGTCACGGTGCCCGCTGGCGCTGACAAGGCCGCCATTGAGGCGGCCGCGCTGGCCTGCGACGCCTTTGTCCGCCAGGCCGCCGGCGCCGCAGCCAAAAAGGTGATCGTGGTGCCCGGCAGGCTGGTCAACATCGTGGTCTGACATGCCTGTGCTTATGCGACGTCGATTGTTTGCGAGCCTGGCAGCCGGCCTGACTGTGAGCCATCTGGCTGGCTGCGGTTTTGCACTGCGACAGGCGCCGCGCCTGCGCTTCAAGTCGATTTACCTGGCACTACCGGCCAACTCGGCCCTGGGCGCGCCATTGCAGCGGGCGCTGGCGCAAAACCCCGACCTGCTGATCCTGAGCGAGGCGCGCGACATGCAGTCGGCCGAGGTCATTTTGGACATCTTGAACGAGCTGCGCGAAAAAGTGGTGGTGGGCCGCAACGCGGCCGGGCAGGTGCGCGAGTTTCAGCTCCGGCTGCACGTCTCCTTCAGGCTGCGCACGCCGCAGGGCCGCGAGCTGATCGCTGCGACCGAACTGCTGCTTCACCGCGACATCAGCTTCAGCGAATCGGTGGCCCTGGCCAAAGAAGAAGAAGAGACGCTGCTGTATCGCGACATGCGCGCCGACGTGGTGCAACAAATCTTGCGCCGTCTTGCGGTGGTGCCAGGCCAGTGAACCCTGTCTTTGCTCTCTCCCTCAGAGGGGCTGGGCGCAAGACGTGATGGACATCCGGCTTCAGGCCTTTCCCTCTCAGGGGGAAGGTTGGGATGGGGGCTCTTAGCGGACAGCGGTAGATCGCTTTCGCTCAAGACCGCGCCCTACCCCCCGGCCCCCCCCCAGGCGGTCGCAAGAAGTGGTAGTTGTCTGGCCGGTGTTCAGGGCCGCAGCAGCGTGCTCTTGCCGAACAGGCTTTGCACCAGATCGACGGCCACTTCAGCGGTCTGGTTGCGAACATCCAGCGCCGGGTTCAGCTCCATGATGTCCAGCGAGGCCAGCAGGCCGGTGTCGGCGATCATTTCCATGCACAGCTGCGCTTCGCGGTACGTCGGCCCGCCGCGCACGGTGGTGCCCACGCCGGGGGCCACCGCCGGGTCCAGAAAGTCCACGTCAAAGCTGACATGCAAATGGGTCCCTGGCGCCATGTCGGCCAGCGCTGCCTGCATGCTGCGCTGCATGCCCCATTCGTCGATATGCCGCATGTCAAACACCTGCATCTGTTGCTCGCGCAAGAAGCGCCGCTCGCCCGCATCGACGCTGCGAATGCCGATCAGCCGCACGGCCTCGGCTGCCAACGCCGGCGCCTGGCCGCTCAGCTGCGTCAGCGCTGCGGGGCCGTGTCCACACAAGACCGCCACCGGCATGCCGTGCAGATGGCCGGTCGGCGTGAGGTGCTGGGTATTGAAGTCGGCGTGCGCATCGAGCCACAGCACGCGCAGGGGCCGGCCGTGCTCGCGGCAGTGCCTGGCGACGGCGCTGACCGAGCCGATGCCCAGGCTGTGGTCGCCGCCCATCAGCAGGGGTAAGGCGCCGCGCATCAGCTCGGCATGCACCGCATCATGCAGCGCGTGGTTCCAGCTCACCACTTCGCAGAGGTGCCGGTAGCCGTGCTCAGCCGGCTGCCAGGGATTGGGCGGCCCGCTCACATTGCCCAGATCGGTAACCGCCCGGCCCAGACCCTGCAAAGCCGCCTGCAGCCCGGCCACGCGCAGCGCTTCCGGCCCCATGACAGCGCCCCGGCTGCCCGCCCCCACGTCGGTAGGCCCGCCAATCAGGCTGATGCGTTGCAGGCTGATGCCTTGAACAGGACTTGAATGCATGAGGCCACCCCGGGGCAGGTTGAACAAGCTCCATCCTAGTGCGTGCAGGCGCCGCTACCGGCTCTGCTGTTGCTGCCGTCGCGCAAAAAAACAGCGATGGCCGAGCGAGAGAAAAGTCACGCGCCTGAGCCTGGCCGGTGCCGCCGGCGGCGAAGCTCAGCCCCGGCGATGGGCCAGGGTCAGCCTCGGGGCACCGAAAGTTAGAATCGGCGCATGCAACTGGCCAGCGCCCAACTCTCTGAGCACCTCAAGCGCGGACTTCACAGCCTGTACACCCTGCATGGCGACGAGCCGCTGCAGCTGCAGGAGTTTGCCGACACCTTGCGTGCGGCGGCGCGGACGCAGGGTTACACCGAGCGCACCGTGCACACGGTGTCGGGCGCGCACTTTGACTGGAGCGAAGTGCTGGCCAGCGGCGGCTCGCTGAGCCTCTTTGCAGACAAGCAGATCATTGAAATCCGTATTCCCAGCGGTAAACCCGGCAAGGACGGCTCGGTGGCGCTGCAGCATATCGCCGAGCGTGCCCGGGGCGACGAGGCCACGCTCACGCTGGTGATCTTGCCCAAGCTCGACGGCCCCACCACCAAAGGCGCCTGGTTTGCTGCGCTGGAGAGTTACGGCGTGACCGTGCGCTTCGATGCGGTCGACCGGCGCAACCTGCCGGCCTGGATCGCCCAGCGGCTGCAGCTCAACGGGCAGCAGGTGGCGGCCGGCCAGGAAGGGCAGCGCACGCTGCAGTTTTTTGCGGACCGGGTCGAGGGCAACTTGCTGGCGGCGCATCAGGAAATTCAAAAACTCGCCTTGCTCTACCCGGCCACGGTACCCGGCCAGGCGCAGGTGCTGAGCTTCGAGCAGGTCGAAAGCGCGGTGCTTAACGTCGCCCGCTACGACGTCTTCAAGCTGTCAGAGGCCGTGCTGGGTGGGCAGACGTTGCGGGTGTCGCGCATGCTAGACGGCCTGCAGGCCGAGGGCGAGTCCGGGGTGCTGGTGCACTGGGCGCTGGCCGAAGATATTCGCAGCCTCAAGCGCGTCAAGGATGCGATGGCCGCCGGTCGACCCCTGCCCATGGCGCTGCGCGAAAACCGCGTCTGGGGGGCCAAGGAAAAGCTCTTTGAGCGGGTGCTGCCGCAGCTGAGCTTGAGCACCCTGAGCCAATGGTTGCAGGACGCGCATGTGCTGGACGGCATCGTCAAGGGCCTCAAGCAGCCCGACTGGCCTGCTGATCAGTGGGTCGCGCTGCAGCGGCTGGCGCTGCGCGTGACACGCGCCTGCGCGCTGCGTTAAAGGGCCGGTTCACAGGACCGGTCAGCAGGGCCGCGCTAGCGGCCACTGCCAGAGCTTGATGACTGACCGATGTCAGCGCACGACCTGGGCCAGCTCGCCCTTGGCGTAGCGGGCGGCAACGACCTGCAGGTTGTCGCCCTTGATCTTGCCGGCCTGGCCTTCGCAGCCAAACTCCAGGTAGCGCTGCTTGCAGATGGCCTTGGCCGCGGCGGTGGCCGGCTTGAGCCATTCGCGGGGGTCAAATTTGCTGGGATTTTCAGCCAGAAATTTGCGCACG
Source organism: uncultured Burkholderiales bacterium (assembly GCA_903844825.1). Classification (GTDB taxonomy): domain Bacteria; phylum Pseudomonadota; class Gammaproteobacteria; order Burkholderiales; family Burkholderiaceae_C; genus Polaromonas. Next base: position 4,605 of record CAIMVC010000372.1, read on the forward strand.
GCCGCGGTCATGGCCAGCCGGATGTCGGTGTCAATGTTGATCTTGCGCACGCCAAACTGAATGGCCTTCTGGATTTCTTCGACCGGCACGCCGTAGGTTTCCTTCATGTCGCCGCCGTACTGGCGAATGATGGCCAGCAAGTCCTGCGGCACGCTCGACGAGCCGTGCATCACCAGGTGGGTGTTGGGAATGCGGCGGTTGATCTCCTTGATGCGCTCGATCGCCAGAATGTCGCCGGTGGGCTTGCGCGTGAACTTGTAGGCGCCATGGCTGGTGCCGATGGCAATCGCCAGGGCGTCGAGCTGGGTGCGCTTGACAAAGTCGGCCGCCTGCTCGGGGTCGGTCAGCAGCTGCTCGTGCGTCATCACGGCGTCGGTGCCGTGGCCGTCTTCCTTGTCGCCCTGCATGGTCTCGAGGCTGCCCAGGCAGCCAAGCTCGCCTTCGACCGAGACGCCGGTGGCGTGGGCCATGGCGACCACCTGGCGCGTGACGTCCACGTTGTAGTCGTAGTCGGCAATGGTCTTGCCGTCAGCCATCAGCGAGCCGTCCATCATGACCGAGCTAAAACCCAGGCCGATGGCGCCGCGGCAAACGTCGGGGCTCTGGCCGTGGTCCTGGTGCATGACGACGGGAATATGCGGGTAGGCCTCGACGGCCGCCTGGATCAGGTGCTTCAAAAAGGCCTCGCCCGCATATTTGCGTGCGCCTGCGCTGGCTTGCATGATCACCGGGGCATTGACTTCGTCGGCGGCCTGCATGATGGCCTGCACCTGCTCGAGGTTGTTGACGTTGAAAGCCGGAATGCCGTAGGTGTGGGCGGCTGCGTGGTCAAGCAGTTCGCGCATGGAAACAAGGGCCATGGATAAATTCCCTGAGGTATTGTGGGTTTGTGGAGCGTTGGTAACCGATTGGTAACTCGCACAATTTTACCCGGCGCCTTGAAGTGCCACTGACTCATCACTGACTCATCACTGACTCATCACTGACTTTTCACTGAGGCGTCACGGCCTCGTCAAAGTCCCATATCTGGTGCAAATCCAGCCGGATCAGGGCCGACAATTCGGCCGCATCCAGGTGCATCAGCTCCGCGTCATGGCGCCAGGCGCTGGCAGTGCGCGCGATCTGCAGCAGCTCGGACAGCGTCTGCTCGCCCAGACCAAAAGCCCGGCGCGATTTGCTTTCGGCCAGGTTTTGTTGCTCGGCCGCGGCCCTGAGTTGTTCGGCGGCCAGACGCTTGTGACGAAACTGCAGGTAAGTCGCTTCAAAGCCGGCGCTGAGCTGAGGCTCGATAGCGCGCACCTTGTCACTGGCTGTTTGCGCTTCGGCCAGGGCGGCACGCGCCTGCGCGATGCGGCCCGCCCCCGGGAACGCGATGGACAACGAAACCCCGGCAATTTGCTCGGCGCCGCCGCGGTCGCGTGCCACGAACACGCCCACCGTCGGGTCAGGCCGCCGGTCCAGTGCCAGGCGCTCGGCGGCCAGACGCTGACGCTCGGCGTCCAGGCGCAGCATGCGCAGCTCATGGTTTTTATCCATGAACATGGGGCGCAGCGCCTCGAGTGTGTCGCTGATGTCCGGCAGGCTCGGCAAGGGCCCAGCCGCGACCTGCGTCAGACCGGGGTAGCGCCGCGCCAGCGTGGCGGCGGCCGCCTGGCTTTGCGCCTGGGCCAGAGCCAGCGTGGCCTGCGCGCGCTGCCATTCGGCCTGCGCCAGGCTGGCGTCGAGTTGCGACAGCTCACCCTGCTTGAGGCGCGCTGCGGCGGCTTGGCGCAGACTGTCGGCCAGCGCCAGGCTGTCGGCGGCATTTTGGTGGTCGCTCAGGGCGCGCCGGTGGGAAAACCAGAGCTTGATCAGCTCGCGGCTGGCCTCGTGCAGTGCGTCGGCATATTCGACCTCGGCAAAGGCCTCGGTCTGAGTGGCAACGCTGGCGTCCATGGCCGACTTGCCCCACAGCCGCAGCGGGCGCTCCAGCCCCAGCGTGAATTCGCCAAACTGCTCTTGCGTCGCAGGCAGGCGGCGGCGCTGAAAGCTGCTACGCCAGCTGACTTCCGCACTGCCAGCCTGGATGGCCTGCGCGCGCTGGGCCAGGGCCTCCTTGCGCGAGCGCGCCGCTTGCAGGCCGGGGCTGTCGATGATGGCGGCCCTAACAGCACTTTCAGCCGGCAGGTAGGCCAGCACATCCTGCTGGGCGTACGCCGCCGCAGTGGCCAGGCCAAGCAGGGCCGAGGCCAGTGACATCCGCAGACGTATCATGATTTTTTCCTTGGCAAAAGACGCAGCGAACGCAGCCGGTTGGCCAGGCCCGAGGCCAGCGGGCGCGACGGATCGCCCAGGCGCTCGAAGATTTTGGGCAGTAAAAACAGGGTCAGCAGGGTCGAGCTGAACAGGCCGCCAGTGACCACGATGGCCAGCGGGCGCTGAATCTCGGAGCCCGGTCCGCTGGCAAAGAGCAGCGGGATCATGCCCAGTGCCGTGATCACGGCGGTCATCAGCACCGGCCGCAAACGTCGCTCGGTACCCAGCCGAACCACTTGCGCCATGGGCTCGCCGTTCAAGAGGCGCTCGTTGAAATGCGTGACCATCACCACACCGTTGAGAACGGCAATGCCCAGCAAGGCAATGAAGCCGACCGACGCCGGCACCGACAAATACTCGCCCGACACAGCCAGCGCCACCACCCCGCCGACTAGCGCAAACGGAATGTTCATGAAAATGATGCCGGCCTGTGCGGCCGAGCCAAAGGTCAGCATCAAGATCGCAAAAATCAGCACCATGGCGGCGGGGATCACCAGGCCCAGTCGCTGTGCGGCCCGCTGCTGGTTTTCAAACTGACCGCCCCATACCACCCGCAGTTCAGCGGGCAACTTGAGCGCGGCCACCGCCCGCTGGGCATCCTGAACAAAGCCCGCCAGATCGCGCCCGTTGACCGAGACCTGAATGCTGGTGAAGCGCGCGCCCTGTTCATGGTCCACCCGGATCGGGCCATCGACCTGCCGAATGTCCGCCAGAGCGCTGGCGCGCCAGGCCCGGCCGTCGGGGGCAGTCAGCTGCAGGTTCCTGAGCGCCTCGGGGCTTTGGCGCGTCGCATCATTGCCCCGCAGCGTGAGCGGTGTGCGAATGCCGTCTTCGATCACATAGCCCAGCGTCTCGCCCTCAATCTGGCCCTTGAGTATTTGCTGCAGGCCTTCGACGCTCATGCCGGCCTGGCCAGCGCTGTGGCGGTCGATGGTCACGCTCAGGTACTGCAGGCCACCGGCCTTCGGTGCGATGACTTCGGCGGCGCCCGCGATACCCTGCACCGCCTCGGCGATTTGCCGCGCGGCGTCATTGATGCGTGCGAGATCGGCGCCAAAAATCTTGATCGCCACATCGCCCCGCGTGCCAGTCAACATCTCGGAGACCCGCATTTCAATCGGCTGGGTAAAGCCGAACACCAGGCCTGGAAAGCCGTCGAGCACTTGGCGCAGCTGGTCGACGATATCTTCCTTGCTGCCGCGCCACTGGTCTTTGGGCTTGAGCACCAAAAAGGTGTCTGTCTCGTTCAGGCCCATCGGGTCCAGGCCCAACTCGTCGGAGCCCGCGCGCGCCACGATGGCGCTGACTTCGGGCACGCTTTGCAGGATCGCCTGTTGCACCCGAGTGTCGATTTCCAGCGACGCCTCCAGCGAAATCGAGGGCAGCTTTTGCAGTTGCACCAAAATATCGCCTTCGTCCAGCGTGGGCATGAAAGTCTTACCGATGGTGCCGTACAGGCCCGCGGCCATCACCAGCGACGCCAGCGACACCGCATACAGCCACAGCGGCCGGCGCCAGACCCGCTCGCGCAGGGACACATAGCCTTGGTGGATCTTGCGCATCAGGGCCGGCTCGTGGCTGCCGCCGTCCTTGAGCACCAGCGATGCGAGGGCCGGCACCACGGTAAAGGCCACCAGCAGCGAGGCGGCCAGCGCCATGATGATGGTGATCGCTACCGGCGAGAACAACTTGCCCTCGAGCCCCTGCAAGCTCAGCAGCGGCAAGAACACCAGGCCGATGATCAGCACACCCGCAAACACCGGCTTGACCACCTGGCGCACGGCCGACAGCAAGACCTCGGACTTGCTCAGCGCGTGGCCCGCCGGCTGCGCGGCAAAGGCTGTCTCGACGTTCTCCACCACCACCACCGAGGCGTCTACCAGCATGCCCAGCGCAATGGCCAGACCGCCCAGGCTCATCAGGTTGGCCGTAATGCCAAAGGCGCGCATGAGCAAAAAAGTCGCCAGCAAGGACAGCGGCAGCGACACCGCCACCACCAGCGCGGCCCGCAGCCCGCCGAGAAAGACATACAAGATGATGCAGACCAGCACCGCCGCTTCAACCAAGGCGCGAATCACGGTGTCGGCCGCGCGCGTCACCAGGTCGCCGCGGTTGTAAAACGTCTTGACCGTCATGCCGGGCGGCAGGCGCTTTTCAAGCTCGCCAAGCTTGCTGCCAATGGCCTGCACCAGGTCGCGGGCGTTGACCCCCCGCATGCCCAGCACCAGGCCTTGGACGGCCTCGCCCTGGCCGTTCTGGGTGACCGCGCCATAGCGCGTCAGCGCCCCCATGCGCACCACCGCCACATCGTCAAGCAACACCGTTTGCCGCGGCCGCGCGGTCGGCAGGCGAATCGAGCGTAGGTCGTCAAGCGACTTGACGGCACCCTCGACGCGAACCACCAGGGCTTCGTCGCTAACGCGCATACGCCCGGCACCGTCGTTGCTGTTGTTGAGCAGCAAAGCCTGGCGCAAGTCGCTCTGGGCCACACCCATGGCCGCCATGCGCGCGGTGTTGGGAATGACTTCGAAGGTCTGCACCTCACCGCCCAGGGAGTTGACCTCGGCCACCCCGGCAACGGTGCGCAATTCGGGGCGTATGACCCAGTCGAGTACACGCCGTTTTTCGGCCAGGGAAAAGGGCCCCTCCAGCGTGAACATGTACAACTCGCTCAGCGGCGTGGTGATTGGCGCCAGCCCGCCGCTGACACCGGCGGGCAGTTCGCGCAAGACGCCGGCGAGGCGTTCCGAGACCTGCTGGCGGGCCCAGTAAATGTCGATGCCCTCGTCAAAATCGATGGTGATGTCGGCCACGCCATATTTGGAGATGGAGCGCACCACCTTCTTGTTGGGAATGCTCAGCAGCTCCTGCTCGACCAGCTTGACGACCCGCAGCTCCACTTCTTCCGGCGTCATGCCGGGGATTTTCAAAATGATCTTGGCCTGCGTGGGCGAGATATCGGGGAAGGCGTCAATGGGCAGGTTCAGCCAGGCGTGCGCGCCGGCCAGCAACAAGGCCACGGCCAGGCTCAGCGTGAGGCTGCGGTAACGCAGGCTCAGGCGAATCAGCGGCTCAATCATCATTCGTCCTTTTGCAGCAGCGCGCGCAAGGCAGCCACGCCGCTGACCGCCACCTTGCTGGCGTCCGGCAGGTCGGCCTGCATCACCGCCACGTCGTCATTCGAGGACAGCAGCGTCACCCCATGGGCCGTGAAACCCTTGTCGCTGGCCACAAACACCACGCTACGCCCCTGCCACTGGCTGATGGCGCGCGCGGGCAACTGCCACACCTGCGCCTTGCCCGCGCCTGGCGGGTTGGCCGGCAACAGGTTGACTGACAGCACCTCGCCGACCTCCAGGCTGCCCCGGGTGGTGACCAGCGCGCGCGCGCGGGCCGACTGACTCGCATCCACGGCCCGGCTGATGCCGACAATTCGCGCCTGCGCCTGCCGCAAGGCGATGCTCACCATGTCCCCCACCTTCAGGCGGGCCGCCTTGTCCGGGGCGAGTTGAATATCGAGCTGCAGCTGGCGCGTGTCGGCCAGCCGGAACAGCACGCTACCGGCCTCGACACGCTGGCCGACCGCGCCCAAGGCCTCGGTCACCACGCCCGTCAGGGGCGACTTCAGGGTGCCGGTGGCGTAGGCCGCAGCGCTGGTGTCGGCCGCGTCAAAACGCAAGCCCGACGCTTGCAGTTCCGCCTCGCGCGACTGCAGCAGCGCCTGAGCCACCTCCTGCTTGCTGCGGCTGAGCTGCAAACGCACGGCGGGGATGATGCCTTCAGCGAGCAGGGCCTGGTCGCGCTCAACAGCAGCCCTGGCGTTGTTCAGTTCCAGACCGGCTTCGCGCCACTGCCGCCTGAGCTCGCCCGCCTGCGGGCTGGTGAACTGGCCCAGTGCGCCGCCGGCCTTGACGCTGTCGCCGAGCCCGACCAGCAAACGCGACAGCTGACCGGGGTAGGGTGCCGTCACGACGACCTCTTTGCCTGGCGGTACGGTGACGGTGGCGTTCGCCAGCATCTGCCCGGTCGGGGCCGGCTGCAGGGCGACAGTCTGCACGCCCAGAGCGGCCTGCTGCCGGGCGTCCAGGGGCAACTGCCTGGGGAGGGTTTGCGCCAGAGCGGCGGCCGACGACAGGCACAAGGCCAAAGACACAAACCAAAGTGGTGAGGGCATAGAACACTCCGAAAAACCAATGAACGACCGATAGCTCAAGGCCTGTGGTGGACAGCGGGTCCGGCAGGCGAGAGGGCAGCTTCGTGGGGCACGCTGCGCGCGCCCGGGGGGCGTCAGTGGCTGGCGTGCGGAGGCGCCATGGCCGGCGGCGGGCAGCCGGGGCGGTAGCAAGCCCGAAACTTGGCAGGCTGTGCCCGGGCCCGCACACGGTCCATGGCCTGGCACGGCAACAGGCTGGCAAGAAAAAGCACCAGCATGAAAAACGAGCCGATGTCTGCAGCCTGCCAGTCGCGGGACTGTGCCGGGTAGGCGCCGGCCACCCCGACGGCAGGGGACTCGTGATGTAGGGCCCCCACGCTTGCCACTGCGTGTGCTGCGCTGCCCCCCGAGGGGGCTGCCTCCCCTTGGGGCGGCCCGGCGGGGAGCTCGGCCCCCACGCTTGCCACTGCGTGTGCTGCGCTGCCCCCCGAGGGGGCTGCCTCCCCTTGGGGCGGCCCGGCGGGGAGCTCGGCCCCCACGCTTGCCACTGC